>JBAWBE010000409.1:0-18365 GCA_049589635.1 Terriglobales bacterium | reverse complement strand
GACGTGTGCTCGGCGATAGATGGCTAGTGCTGCCATGAAGGGAGGTTTTCCAGAGTTCGGATAAGTATCGAAATGCGAGGGGGGAGTCAAACGTTTGGACACGCCCTCCCCGCTCGCACCCTTTAACGGGGAGATGGCAGAGTGGTTTAATGCGCTGGTCTGCAAAACCAGTGATCGCGACGAGGCTCGACACCGTAGAAGCGATCCGAGGGTTCGAATCCCTCTCTCTCCGCCAAACTGCACCGCTAAACTTTTGGAAAGGTCAAGACTGACGTGATTTGAGCTTATACTTTCGCGGCTTATTCCAGTAGGGGGATTTACATAATGGGCAAACTCTTGGTTCGCCTAGTGTGGCTTTGCGTGGCACCCATTCGTGCTCGCATCTGCCGCACCTGAATCCCTTCTGCTTGACTGTGACCGTAGGCATAATTCGGAGGATACGACAGATAATAATATATTGTCAAGGTACACTTTTGTCTTGACAGATATATACCTAACTAATAATATATCTCTCAGGTAGCCGAGGTGGTTATGGACCCGAGAGAACAGCGCGGAATGGAACTGGCAGCGACCCGAACGATTGAGCAACGGGCGGGCATTTGGATTGTCCCCTCGCAAGCTGGCAACGGAGCGTATCGGGTTCACCTGATGCCGAAGATTGCATCTTGCACCTGCCCCGACCACGAAACGCGCAGACTCGATTGCAAGCACATCTATGCAGCCCGCTTCGTAATGAGACGCGAACGAAATGCCGATGGCAGCACGACCGTCACCAAGAGCGTGACCCTTACTGCTACGGAGCAAGTCACCTACCCGCAGAATTGGTCCGCCTACAACGAAGCGCAGACAAACGAACAGGACAAATTCCAATCCCTGCTCGCTGATCTTTGCTCCAAGCTTGTTACTGACCAGCCGAAGTCCGGGCGTCCAAGACTGCCACTTTCCGATGCGGTTTTCAGTATCGTTTTCAAAGTCTATTCCACGGTTTCCCAACGCCGCTTTATGAGCGATCTCAGGGAAGCGCAATCGCGCGGATATATCGCTAAGACTCCGCACTTCAACAGCATTTCCAATTACCTTGAGAATCCCGAACTGACCGAGGTTCTCCAAAACCTGATTACGGAAAGCAGCCTGCCGTTGAAATCCGTAGAGACTGACTTTGCGGTCGATTCGTCCGGTTTTACTACCTGCCGCTATACCCGCTGGTTTGACCACAAGTACGGGCAGGTTCGCCAACAGCATGATTGGGTTAAGTGCCACCTGATGTGCGGAGTCAAGACCAACATTGTGACCGCAGTTGAGGTACTTGGCCGGAACACTGGCGACTCCCCGGTACTCCCCACCTTGGTAGGAGCGACCGCGAAAAATTTCACGATGGCTGAAGTTTCGGCAGATAAGGGATACGCGAGTAAGTCCAACTTTGAAGCGGTTGCCAGCATGGGAGCTATTCCGTTCATTTCGTTCAAGTCTAGTGATCGCGGCAACGGTGGCGGAACCTGGGAGAGGATGTATCACTACTTTCAGTTCAAGCGCGGCGATTTTCTCGCGCACTACCACAAGCGCAGCAACGTCGAATCCACCTTCTCCATGATGAAACGGAAGTTCGGAGACGGCCTGCGAAGCAAGACCGATGTAGCGATGGCCAATGAAGCGCTTTGTAAAATCCTGTGTCATAACCTAGTCGTTCTCATTCACGAAATGTGCGAACTTGGCATTGATCCTGTGTTCTGGCCTACCGCTTGATCGACATGTTTTGACAGCCACGTAAAATCCTCTATAAGTTCACGAAGTTTCGCTTTGTTAACTATCGGTTCAGATACCCTAAGCCCCAACATGCTATGCGTTGTTCCGGCCTCCCCACACTCATGAAACAGTCGGACTGCCCGTTCGTGGAATCTCAACGCGAAACCGTGCATTATCATCTGTGAGCGATAGAGCGATTCAATCATCACCTGCTCGTCGTGCGGCACAAGATCAGCTCCTTGAACTTTCCCGTGATCTGGCCATTTGCGCTCAACATCCTCTAGGAACCGCTGGAGATCATCTCGCAATTTCAGGGTCCGCCCTTTAACGGTTGATAGGTCGTAAACTTTACGCTTCTTTCTCCTAGCGAGCTTGGATTCTAATAACAGAACAAGAAATCCGGCAATTATGAGAATCGCGCGACCCAATCCGGTAGCGAAGAATCGCAGACTTGCGAGGGCATATGGCTCCCCCAGGTTGGCAGCCTTTTTCCAGAACTGCCAGTAGTACACCCAATCTGGTATCCCGCACACGATGAGTCCAACTCCAGCAATAAGCAATGGTTTGTTTTGCGTTTTAATCCACAATTTGGCCAGTCCCCAAACATGGGTTACCCGCTGCCATGCCACTGCAAATGCTGTCTTCCAGTCCATCGCGCACACCTCCGCCACAGTGCCAAGAGTGCCTTCTTGGACCCATGAAGGATATGCTTTTCAGGGATCGGAGCCAATGACGGCTCCTGCACAAAAACTGACTTGGCTGCACAAGAACTAGGCATTAGGGATGCCTTTCTGTGCAAAGCCGTCCGGCTCACCTATTATGTTTTCGGAAGATCGAAAGTCAGGAAAGGAAATCATGAAGACGATTGCTCTGATTATTGTGCTTTTCGGATTAATTCTGTCGGCGTGCGCTCAAACGACTCCGGCTAAGAAGGCCGCCGGAGGACCGACCAAGGTTACGGGTGCGCCCACCAAGACTCCGAGCGGGCTTGAATACTGGGACATCAAAGTCGGCACCGGCGCGGTCGCGCAAAGCGGCCACAACGTGAAGGTCGACTATACGGGCTGGCTCACCGATGGAAAGAAGTTCGATAGTTCCGTCGGGACGGGCAAGCCGTTCGAACTCATGCTGGGTGCTGGGCAGGTCATCAAGGGGTGGGACGAAGGCATCGCTGGCATGAAGGTCGGCGGCAAGAGACAACTGCGCATTCCTCCGGATTTGGCGTATGGGGCCAAGGGCTATCCTGGAGCTATCCCGCCGAATGCGACCCTGATCTTTGATGTGCAGTTGGTGGACGTGAAGTAGACGGCGATTACTGACTCACGGAACTCGGATGGATTTCGGCAGCGCGGACAAGAGTGTCCGCGCTACACTTTTTTCCTGTTTCCTACGCTTTGACGACCTTGCCGCTGCGCAGGCAGGACGTGCACACGCGCATGTGCTTGTTCGCCGCGCCTACCTTGGCATGCACCGGGCGCAGGTTGACGTTCCAGCGCCGTTTGCTCACGTTGTGAGCGTGACTGATGGTATTTCCAAACTGCGGCCCCTTGCCGCAGATATCACAGACTCGTGCCATAACTCTTAAGATCCTTCCCAGGCTGACGCCGAAAGCATAATTTTACAGGAATGCGTGGAAATCCGCCACAGGGCGAGCAGTCAGTCAGCAGCTCTCAGCCGTCGATAAAATCCCTGAATCTCCACCACGTCTCCCCCTCTACCGGAATCAGGCCGCCTTACCGATAACCGGTTGCGCGCAATGGGCGCAACGGCGGGCGTCGATTGGAATCTCGCTAAGGCACTCCGGGCACTTTTTGGTAGTGGGATCGGCCGGTGCCGGAGCTTTCCTCATCCGCGAGACGAGGGCGTTGATCGGGGTTACAACGAAAAAGTAAATCGCCGCGGCGATGAGAAAGAAGGAGATGCAGGCGTTGATGAAATCGCCGACTGGGAAAGGCGTCCCGTGGATGGCGAAGCTAACAGACGAAAAGTCAGGTTTGCCGACGATGGCGGCGATGAGCGGTGTCAGAAGGTCTTTGGTAAGGGCAGTGACTACGCCACCGAAGGCGGCACCGATAACGACGCCGACGGCCATATCGACTACATTGCCACGAAGAATGAACTGCTTGAATCCGGAGAGCATAAGACCTCCTGCTGCTGGAATGGGCGTAAATGTATATGGAGTGCGGGATTTGGTCAAGGGCGGCGCTGGCGCTGCCAATGCGAGGCCTATGCTAGCTTATTAGCCGCCATCAAACAGAATACGCGATTCTCTGCTTCGCGAACGACGACTCTGACTCGATGGCTTTCAGATCCGCATCGGCATGACGATGTAGCGGTACTTGTAGTCTTCGCTTTCCGCGGGACGGAGCTGGCCGGCAGATTGCGCGTCTTTCAGTTCGAGCTTGACCTCGCCCGAGCCAACAGCCTTGATGAAATCGAGCAGATACTGGGCGTTGAAGCCGATCGCCATCGCGTCACCGTTGTAGTCGACTTCCAGCGAATCTTCCGATTCGCCGGTTTCAGTAGAGGACGCGGAGAGCTTCAACTCGCCCTTTTCGAGCCGCAAGCGGACGGCTCTCGATCGCTCGTCCGCGAACTGGGCCACGCGCGAGATGGCGGCGCCGAGTTCATCGCCATGCAGAACGATGGACTTGGTGATGTCCTTGGGCAGCACAGCCTCGTAATTCGGGAACTGGCCAGTGAGCTGGCGCGAGGTGAGGAGGCGCGGCCCAACTCGGAAAAACAGCGTCGATTCGTCTTTGGCGAAGTCGATATTCTCGATGTCGGAGTCGAGCAGCGATTTCAGTTCGTCCATCGCCTTCTTGGGGATGAGCGTTTTCATCTCGCCGGAAACACCTTCGAACTTCTCTCCAGAACGCTCAATGTGAGCGAGCCGATGCCCATCAGTGGCCACCATGGTGATGGACTCGGGCTTGAGGACCATTAATGCGCCGTTGAGCGTGTAGCGCGATTCCTCGTTCGCAATGGCGAAGCCGGTTTTGGCGATCATGGAGCGCAGAACGGCGGCGGGAATCTTGATCGCGCCTGCACTCGGGAACACTGGCAGGCCGGGAAAATTGGAGCGCGCCATGCCAACCATCTTCGTGTTGGACCGGCCGCAACGAATGCTGACCCAGTGGTTTTCTAACAGGCGGATGGTGATATCGGCGTCGGGGAGCAATCTGACGTAGTCGTAGAGCTTGCGCGCCGGGATTGTGCATGCGCCCTCTTTTTTCACTTTGGCATTGCAGGACGTGCGCAGACTGAGGTCGAGGTCGGTGGCGGTCAGCGAAAGTTTGTCGGCGGCGGCTTCGAACAAATAGTTAGAGAGAATCGGGATGGTGGTCTTGCGCTCGACGACGCCCTGAGTGGCCGTCAGTTCGCGGAGCAGTTCGACTTTGCTGACCGTGATCTCCATACTCGTAACAGCTGCGGGTGCAGGAGCGGAAGCAACTTCTACCGGCATATTGGTCTCCCGACTATACTTCTGTTCTTCTTCTTATATCAAATGGATCGGTCGTCAGTCGATGGTCGTCGGTCGTCTGGAACTCGCTGGCAAAGGACATGGACCGGTTCTCTGACGACCGACGACAGTCGACCAACGACGCCTTTCTACGCCCCCAACTGCTCGGTCAGCTTGTTGAGCAGCCGGTTCAGATCCTTGTCGTCCTTGCGAACTGTTTCGATCTTTTCGACCGAGTGCAGCACGGTGGTGTGGTGCTTACCGCCGAACTGGCGTCCGATCTCCGGCAGGGAAGCTTCCGTCAGGTGCTTGGCCAGGTACATCGCAATTTGACGCGGATAGACGATCGAGCGCGAGTTGTTCTTGGCCTTGATCTCGACGAGGCGCAGACCGAATTGCTCAGCCACGGCTTTTTGAATCGCTTCGATGGTCACCTTGCGAGCCTGCGAGTCGATGAAATTCTTCAAGACCTGCTGGGCATAGGGGAGCGTGATCTCGGCACCGATCAGCGAAGAGTGCGCGACCAGGCGGATCAACGCGCCTTCGAGTTCGCGGACATTGGACCGAATGTTTGAAGCAATGTAAAGCGCGACATCGTTCGGTAGAGTGACACGCTCCTGCTCAGATTTCTTTTGTAGGATGGCGACTTTTGTTTCGAGATCGGGCGGCTGAATATCGCCGATCAGCCCCCACTCGAAGCGGCTGCGCAGACGATCTTCAAATTCCGCGAGTTCTTTCGGCGGACGGTCGCTGGCGATCACGATCTGCTTCATCGACTCGTGCAGCGCGTTGAAGGTGTGGAAGAACTCTTCCTGTGTGCGTTCTTTCTGCGCCAGGAATTGGATGTCGTCAATCAGCAGCACATCCATCGTCCGGAATTTATCCCGGAAGCTGATCATTTTGTCGTAGCGCAACGAGTTGATCATCTCGTTGGTGAACTTCTCGCTCGAGACATAGCAGATCGCTGCTTGCGGCGTGCGGCGCTTGATCTCATGTCCTATGGCCTGCATCAGGTGGGTCTTGCCCATGCCGGTCCCGCCGTAGAGAAACAGCGGGTTGTAAGCCTTTGAAGGCCGCTCGGCTACCGCCTGACAGGCCGCGTGCGCGAACTGGTTGCCGCTGCCGATGACGAAGGCGTCAAACGTATACCTGGGATTCAGTTGCGCGGCGCTATCCCAGTCAAAGCGGCTCTGGGCGGGTACCGACGAGGATGCCGATTGCTGCGAACTCGGAGACGGAAAGGCCGAGAGTCCGCCGTTGTGGCGAATGGGAGTGTTCGACGGATCGTCCTCGGCGGTGACGAATTTTACATCCTCGTATCCGAGGCCGAGGTCGTCGACCGCTTCCTGAATCAGGTCGGCGTACTTGTCGCCTTCTCTTCGGTATTCGTCGGTTGGGACGCGAACGAATAAGATTCCGTTGCTGATGTGACTGTACCGGGTCGGCTTCAACCAAGTGTTGTAGGAATGGCGGTTGATTTTCTTTTCCAGCGCATCGAGGATGCGCACCCACGGATTCGGACTAATGCTGGAACTGGTGACTGACATTTTATGAATACCAAACACCCGGCGAATGCGCCGGGATCAACCCAATCTTTAAATATGGGTCTTCGTTACAGCGGGGTAGTGCCTGTTTTTGTGTACGAGTTGTCGGTGAATTTCATTACGGGACGAACGGCATACTAGCACAAAAAAAATCACGCGTCGGTGTCCCACAACAAAAAAACTTTTGCGAACATGCGAGATTGCACCGCGAATTTTTTAAGCTGTCAAGTGTCGAGAAACTAACTGCCGCGAGAAGAGTGCAACTTAGCTTCGAGTTCCGAGTCGCGAGCTCAGAGCAAACGCTGCGCCCACGAAAACGGACGGATCAGAGTCTTAGTCAGATCTTCTACTACGAGGACGTTCCCCGCGCTCAGATCTTGCGGGCGATTTGAAGCTGGCAGGGTAGACAACGACTGAACGCCTTCCGCCTTCGCCGTCGCTTTCAGTGCGGAGATCTTGTTCCCCACGCAACGCAAGGTGAACGATGCGGCGCTCGCGCGACGACATTGGGCCGAAGCGATAGGGCTCACCGGTGCGGCGTACTTTTTCAGCGGCGGTTCGCCCCGCAATTTGTAGCTCATCGATACGCAAGGAACGGAAGTTCTTGCAGTCGAACCAGATTTTCTCGTGCTCGTTGCCTTGCAGGTGAAGCATCTCAGAGGCAAGCAGTTCGAATGAGCGGAGAAGTTCGCCGCCGCGTTCGAGGAGCAGCGCCGAGTCCGGCCCGGCGAATTCGACGAGGATTTCGGGATGCTCCCAATCGCGATTCTGAGCGATCGGCGGATCGACTGTGATGCGGTATTTCAGTTTGAATCCGCCGTTGGTGATCATGGTTTGCAGAAACTCGCCGATTTGTTTGGCGGCAGCGACTTTGTCGGTAATGGGCATAAGTCAGTTCTCAGTCGTCAGTTCTCAGTTGCCGGGTGTGACTGACACCTGAGAGCTGACAGCTATTTCTCTTTCTTCCTCGCACGCTTCTCCATCATTTCGCGCATCTCGCGTCCGAGCGATGTGCGGTTCATGACTGCCTGCTGCACGATTCCAATCAGTTGTCCCGCCGACCAATACAAACCAAGTCCAGCGGGCAGGTTCCAGCTTATGACCCCCATCATTCCGGGCATCATGATATTCATCATCTTTTGCTGCGACGGATCCATGCCTGCCTGCGGCGTCATGCGCTGCATAAAGAGCATGGTGATGACGATGGCGATCGGCAGAATGTGGCGTGGATCGGACGCGGCCAGATCGTGCACCCACAGCCATGGGGCATGGCGAAGGTCGATCGCAACGCCCAACATGCGATAGTAGGCAAACAGAAAAGGCATTTGAATCAACAGAGGCAGACAGCCGCCCGCCGGATTCACGCCTTCTTTTTTATAGAGCGCCGAAATCTCCGTATTCATGTCGGCCTTGCGCGGATCGCGCAGGCTGTACTTCTTGTACTTCTCCTGAATCGATTTGATTTGCGGTGCCACTCGCTGCATCTTGAGCATCGACTTCATCTGCGAAAGTCGGAGCGGCAACAGCGCCAGATTGATGATCAGCGTCTGGAGCAGAATGGCCCATCCCCAGTTGGCGACGATGTGATTGTAGGTCCACTTCAGCCAGAGGAAGAGCGGACGAGCAATCAGACCTAGCCAGCCGAAATCAACGACCGCGCGCAAATCGGGCTCTGAGCCGGTGATTCCGGGAACCGGTACGGCTTCAAGTTCCGCCAGCGATTTGGGCCCGACGTAGAGCCGCGCCGAGGTCGTACCCTTCACACTCCCAACCGCGACGCCGAACACATCCACCTTGTCCTGTCGTTTTTCTGTTGGGTCGGAAGGATTGTGCGGAATTTCCATCGAGCTCCGCAGCGCAACCAGCGCGGCATTCTGCGAATCGCCCGGCATGAAAATCGCGGAGAAGTACTGCTCGGAAACGCCAGCCCACTGGAATGGGCCAGGAAGTGTAGTGCCGCCGATCGCCTTGGTTGAAGGAAGCACCGTCCAGCTGTTCGCGAGGCGTTCGACCTTGCTGCCGTCCTGGTAGGCAATCTGCGCGGAGGCATACTGCGGAGCGGTGCTCTGATCGCCGAAGCCGGAGGGCCACATGAGGAAGGCGGTAACGTTCGAACCCTTAGCCTGAACCGACGTCTGAGCGCTGATGACATAGCTGTGATCGAAATG
Source organism: Terriglobales bacterium (assembly GCA_049589635.1). Taxonomy (GTDB): domain Bacteria; phylum Acidobacteriota; class Terriglobia; order Terriglobales; family Acidobacteriaceae; genus Acidiflorens. Next base: position 9,447 of record JBAWBE010000409.1, on the reverse strand, counting down.
GAAGCTTTTGTGAACTGCGAGGTCGCCGTCCGAATATTCGAATGTAATATCGGCGGGCGCACTCGACCCAGTGCTGGCGACCACATACAGCGCCGAGTTGATCTTGCTGCGAAGGCCTTCGTCGAGGTTGCCGGCATAAGTCCAGAGCGACAACGGATAGCCAAACCTGTCGGCGGCAGTATGGTTCACCAGGTCGAGGGGCTTGCCGTTTTCGTCATCCCACTTCTTGAGCACCCACGACTTCACCTGCGCTCCGCGATTGGTGAAGACGATCCGGTAGAGATCGTTTTCGACCACGGTCTCGGATTCGCTCGCAGCCTCTTTCGTGCTGGACACGCCCCCTGCGTTCTTCGGCAAAGAGCTTTTGGAAGAGGCGTTTGAAGCAGGCGCGGTAGTCCCAGGAGTGGCTAAGCCACCACCACCGGCGGCTGGCGCCTGATTTGCCTGAGACGATCTCGAACTTTGCTCAGTCGCCGGCGGCTGCGGCATATATTTCTTTAAAATTGGCTGAAACAGCATGATGACCAGAAAGGTCAGCGCGAAGACGAGAAGAAGTCTCCGCTCCATGCCGGGTTCTTGTTGGGGATTCTGAAAATCAGCCAATGCAGTTGCTCACTGTTCGTCGTTCGCTGTTCGCGGTTCGCGCGAGACCAATTTCGATCACGCGATCAATGCAGGCACCATCATGTTGACCGTGACCATTCTTGACGACGGGATCCAATCCGCCCTTCACGAAAGGATGGCATCGCAACAGTCGCCCGACTGCTTTCGTCCCGCCCCGCAGAACCCCATAGCGCTCGATCGCCTCCATCGCGTATTCAGAGCACGTCGGGACATATCGGCAAGACGGCGCGAGCGACGGAGAAATCCATCGCTTGTACAGCCGCAACATCGCGAGTGCCAATGACTTCATTTTTCCGCCAGCCTCTTTGCGATTGCGTCAAACGCCCGCCCCACTTCTTCGAGCACCGTCGCGAATTCCAAGGTTAGGATCGACTTCTTCGGGTTAATCACGATGTCGACCGCACGCATTAAATTAGAACGTCGAAGCCGCACCGCCTCGCGCAGTCTGCGCTTGATGCGGTTCCGCTCGACTGCTCCGCCCAGCACGCGCCCCACGGTAAAACCCACGCGCGCGCATTTCTCTTGTGATGCGTCCGTTGCCTGCACAAGATAAAAGACCGTCATGTGCGGGGAAAAATGCCGCCGGCCCTGCTTATATACACGCTCAAAATCCGCGTGCTTCAGCAAGCGTGCTGTGCGCGGAAACCCCGTTCCCGGCTCGCCGGGCCCGTTTCCACTCCGGCTAGGAGCGTCGGCGATCACACCCTCGCAATCCTCAATAAATGACGGCATTCACTGCCTTGGTGGGAATGCTACTCGCGGAAACCCGGTTTCACGGAAACGCGCTTGCGTCCCTTGGCCCGGCGGCGCGACAGCACCTTGGCCCCGCTTTTGGTCTTCATGCGAGTCCGGAACCCGTGCTTCTTTGAGCGCTTGCGCCGGTTGGGTTGAAATGTACGTTTCGGCATCGAAAATCCCTGCTCCTGATTGAATAACTGGACTTAGGCAAACGGTAAGTATAACTGAGGGTGGGCGCGCGGTAAACAGGAAACCAATCACGATCCCGCCCGCCATCGCTTTCTGGCTATACTCCACTCATGAAGATGACTGGCTTTTCCTTCGTCGCCACCGACTGGACGCGGGTTGCAGCCTCTGAGCATCCGGGAGAAACTGGCGTGGCATTTTGGAAGACTCAGAATTTCGGCGAGATACGAGTCCGAATGGTGGAGTACTCCCCGGGGTATTTGGCGGATCATTGGTGTTCGAAGGGGCATGTGGTTCTTTGCCTGGAAGGCGAGTTGGATACTGAGTTGGCCGACGGCAGACGTTTCACGTTGAAGAGTGGTGAAAGCTATCAAGCCTCTGACGGCGAGCCCAGTCACCGCTCCTCGACGAAAACCGGCGCCCGGCTCTTCATCGTGGACTAGCGCTAACGGTCGACCACGCCAATCATCGATCGCGGTTTTCAAGTTGTTGGCGACTGTTTTCAAATGAACTTCTTTCAATGAACGCTTTGAATGAACCTTGATGACACCATCATCGCCATTGCTACGCCGCTGGGACGCGGCGGAATTGGTGTAGTGCGACTCGCGGGGCCCAAGGCTTCCGCGATTGCTGCGCCGATGTTGCGCCTCAGCCGCGAATTGAAACCGAATCAGGCTGTCTTCGGTGTTCTCATTGAGCCGTGCAGCGCGGACACTTCTGTCCGCGTGTCGGCAGCGGATCAGTCGCCCGTGCGGTCGCAGGCGCCTCCGCCAAATGAGCAGCGCATCGACGAAGTGGTCGTCACCTACTTTCAGAAACCGCATTCTTACACTACCGACGACATCATTGAAATCTCGGCCCACGGAGCGCCGGTTGTGCTCCGGCATATTGTTGAGCTTGCGCTCGGTCGCGGGGCCCGACTGGCCGAGCCGGGCGAGTTCACCATGCGCGCTTTTCTCAATGGCCGGCTCGACCTGACGCAGGCGGAAGCAGTCCGCGATCTGATCGACTCTCAAACTTTGTTTCAGGCCAAGGTGGCAGCGTACCAACTCGAAGGCGCGCTCTCAAAACGGCTGAAGCCGATCAAGCAGGGACTTGTCGAATTAATCGCACTGCTCGAAGCGGGCATTGACTTTGCCGAAGACGACATCTCGGTTGCGCCAGATGCTACGATTCTCAACCGCATCGGCGAAATTCGCGCGCCACTCGAAGCACTGGCCGCGAGTTTTGCATACGGCAAGGTCGTGCATGAAGGGCTGACGCTTGCGATCGTCGGGCGTCCGAACGTTGGCAAGTCGAGCCTGTTCAATTGTCTGGTTGAGTCGGAGCGCGCTATCGTTACAGCCCAACCCGGCACGACGCGTGACTTGGTCAGCGAGATTGTATCGATCGGAGGAATTCCAGTACGCCTCGTGGATACCGCCGGCATCCGCCGAGCGATTGATGAAGCCGAAAGCATCGGCATAAGAAAATCGATGGAAGCGCTATCCGACGCGGACTTGGTACTGGTCGTTCTCGATGCGTCTCAAGTCGCCTCTGGGGAAGACCGCGAATTATTGAGCCAGGTGGCAGGCCGCGCGAAGATCGTCGTCGCAAACAAATGCGATCTCGGAAGGTCCGGGTCATCAATTTCTGATTCCAAGTTGCAACAGGTGGAGACCTCTGCGCTGACGGGCACGGGCATCGCCGAACTCCGTGCAGCCATCCTGCATCACGTCGGCGGAGACACTGGGCCGCAAATCGAGGCGGGATTCCTCACGAACGCGCGTCATCAGAGCCTCGTCAGCGAAGCCCTAGCCGCGCTCGCCGCCGCTACCGACGCTGTTGCCGCCAGCGTCCCTCACGAGATGCTTCTCCTCGATCTCTACAACGCGCTGCGCCCGCTCGACGAAATCACCGGTGCGACCACGACGGACGACATACTTAACCTGATATTTGGTACTTTCTGCATCGGAAAGTGAAACGCACAAATTGAACCTGTCTTTGACGGGCCGTGTCTAATCAAGAATGGCGACTCCTCCTTCAACCCCTCGTGTGGTTTCGGCTCCAAAGCTGCGCGCGGTTCTGCCCCTTGTGTGGGAGCTGGTCCGTCCACGCCGCGCCTTGCTGGCGGTTGGCTTCGTCTTGATGGTTGTCAACCGCGTGGCCTCTCTGGTACTGCCTTATTCCACCCGGTACCTGATCGATAGCGTGATCATCAAACGCAACATTCATCTGCTCAAGCCATTGGTGCTCGGGGTGTTGCTGGCCACTGTCATTCAGGGAGTTACTTCGTTTTCACTCACGCAATTGCTTTCCAAGGCTGCCCAGCGCTTGATCGCCGAACTGAGACAGAAGGTGCAAGCTCATATCGGACGGCTCTCGATCTCATTCCACGATTCAACCAAAAGCGGAGTGTTGGTGTCGCGCATCATGACCGACGTCGAAGGCGTGCGCAACCTGATCGGTACCGGGCTGGTCGATCTTACCGGGGGACTGCTCACGGCCGGGATCGCTTTGGTGGTCCTGTTCCGGATCAGCGCCCTGATGACGGTACTGGCATTCGGATTCCTGTTGTGCTTCGGGCTCGCTCTTAAGAAAGCATTCCAGACCATCCGGCCGATCTTTCGCGATCGCGGCAAAATCAATGCCGAGGTCACCGGGCGGTTGTCGGAATCGCTAGGTGGTGTGCGCGTGGTAAAGGGCTACCATGCCGAGGATCGCGAGGAAAAGGTTTTTTCGCTTGGGGTGACGCGGCTGCTCGACAATGTGATGCGTTCGCTGACTGCGACCTCTGTGATGGGACTTTCGGCAAGCGTGCTGCTGGGCGTGGTGGGCGCCATTATCATGTATGTCGGCGCGAAGCAGATTCTGGCCGGGTCGCTCACGATCGGCGGCTTTTTTACCTACACCTTGTTCATGGGTTTCCTGATCGCGCCCATCATGCAGATTGTTCAAATCGGAACGCAGATTACAGAAGCGCTCGCCGGACTCGAACGTACCCACGAAATCCTGAAAGAACCCGCGGAAGATAGCGACCCCCGGCGCACGATCACTTTGCCGGCGATCGAGGGCAATATTGATTTCGAATCAGTAAGCTTTAGCTACGATGGCACTCGCACAGTGCTGAACGACGTTTCGTTTCATGCCGCCCCAGGCACCGTGACTGCGCTGGTTGGATCGTCCGGATCCGGCAAGTCGACGACTATCGGACTGATTTCCGCGTTCTATGTTCCGACCCGAGGCAAGGTTCTGGTGGACGGCATCGATTTGAGCACGGTGCGCCTCGATTCGTACCGCACTCAACTTGGCGTCGTCTTACAGGAATCATTTCTATTCGACGGTACCATCCGCGAAAATGTCGTTTTCTCCCGGCCCGAAGCCAGCGAAGAAGCCGTGCTGCGCGCGTGTCGGATCGCACGGGTAGACGAATTCGCAGAGAGTTTTCCGGACAAGTACGACACCATTGTCGGTGAGCGCGGCGTGAAGCTATCGGGCGGGCAGCGGCAGCGGATCTCGATTGCTCGAGCCATTCTGGCCGAACCACGCATCTTGATTCTGGACGAGGCCACCTCCAGCCTTGATTCCGAGTCCGAGCAGATGATCCAGCAAGGCCTCTCCTACCTGATGCAGGGCCGCACCACTTTTGTGATCGCGCACCGCTTGTCGACCATTCGTCGCGCTGATCAAATCCTGGTGGTCGAGCAGGGACAGATTGTCGAACGCGGCACTCACGAAGATCTCTACGCGCTACATGGACGTTACTTCGACCTCTATACCAAACAGCATGGGCTAGAGAGCAATCTGTTCCTGGCACCCGGTGAGGGTGATGCCGCGCCTGTCAGCAACAGCGTGGGATCGCCCAAACAAAATGGGAATGAGCCGGCTGTCACTGAGGTAATTCGACTCGTTCGCTAGCGAGCGGATTCATCATGCGAGACGGCCGTGCGAGCGTGCGCATCAGGCTTGCGAAGCCTTCAAGATCGAGCGACTGCGGGCCATCCGAAAGCGCGCGCTCTGGACACGGGTGCACTTCCACCATCAAACCGTCAGCGCCGACCGCGAGGGCAGCGCTCGAAAGCGCCGGGATCAAACTCCTCCGCCCCGTTCCGTGTGAGGGATCGGCAATCACGGGCAAGTGCGACAGTTCCTTCGCCAACGCGATGGCGGCCAGATCGAGCGTGTTGCGGGTATCGGTTTCAAACGTTCGAATTCCGCGCTCGCAGAGGATCACGTTCTCGTTGCCTCCCGCGAGTAGGTATTCCGCCGCCAGCAGCCACTCCTTTATGGTGGACGAGGGACCGCGCTTGAGCAGGATCGGGCGGTCTACGCGCCCCAGCGCGCGCAGCAGCGCGAAGTTCTGCATGTTTCGCGCGCCGACTTGGAGCAAGTCGGCATACTCCGCGATCCGTCCGACGTCTTCCGTGCTCATGACCTCCGTGACGATCGGGAGACCGGTTTCGTCGCGCGCTTCGGCGAGCAGCCGCAACGCCTCTTCACCGAGACCCTGGAAATCATAGGGAGACGTACGCGGCTTGTAAGCGCCGCCGCGTAGCATGCGGGCTCCCGACTGCTTGACCGACCTCGCGGCGGTGAGCAATTGATCGCGCGACTCAACCGAGCACGGACCTGCAATCACCACGAATTCATCACCACCGACGGGCACTCCGCGCACATATACCACCGAGGGCTGCGGCCTCACCTGCCGGCTGACCAGTTTGAACGGATGCGTGATTGCGACCACCTCTTCGACGCCGGACGCCGCTTGCAGCGCTTCCAATTGAACGCGGTTTCCACCGCTGCCAACAGCCGCCACGATTGTGCGTTCCGTGCCTCGAATGGTGTGCGGTTGATATCCCGCTTGCTCCACAACTGCGATTACGTGCGCGATCTGTTCTTCTGTCGCCCCATACATCATGTTGATAATCACTTGGCTGCTCCTTGGGTTCTCTTTGTTGAATTGTCGCGTAAAAAGCAAAAGCCGCGATTCGGAGATCGCGGCTTGGGCTGAACTTGTATGCGTGTCTAACTCGGAATTGGAGCACGCATAAGATTCGCCGTTGCCGCTACTCCAAAAGCGAAGTAGCGGTAGGTAAACAGCGAATACGTAAATCGCGGCGTACGCGTCATTGGGCTATTACTTTCGCATAGAATCATGCGGATCGCAAGAGGGAAGCGTGCCTCTGCCCGTCAGGCAAGGCATTTGGCGGATCATGCGGTTCGTATCCGCCCCCGAGCTAGTCCTTCTCCATTAATCGTTGGACTTCATCCGAAGACGCTGATCGAGCTCATCAAGTTCCCGAGTCAGCCCTTCGGGAAGACGACTGCCGAACTTCGCGAAGTGTTCGCGAATGAGCGGGACTTCTGCCAGCCAGCCCTCGATGTCGACACTAAGCAACTTCCGGAGGTTTTCCTCGCGCATGTCCAAGCCCTTGGTATCGAGGTCGGCCGGCTCAGGGAGCATGCCGATCGCGGTTTTTACGGCGTGCGCCTTGCCTTCGCAACGCTCGAACACCCATTTCAGCACCCGACTATTCTCCCCATACCCTGGCCAGAGGAATTTTCCGTTGTCGCCGGTTCGGAACCAGTTGACATAATAAATTCTGGGAAGCTTCGCACCCTTCCGCTCCCCGATTTTCAGGTAGTGGGCGAAGTAATCGCCCATGTTGTATCCGCAGAAGGGAAGCATTGCCATCGGGTCACGCCGAAGCTGGCCCACCTGGCCTGAAGCGGCCGCGGTCGTTTCACTACTAGCGGTTGCACCGAGGAAGGTTCCGTGCCGCCAGTTGAAGGATTCAGTGATGAGAGGAACCACTCCGGCGCGGCGGCCGCCAAAGAGAATTGCGTCGACCGGCACGCCGTTCGGATCCTCCCATTCAGGAGCGATCACTGGGCACTGCCGCGCGGGAGTCGTGAACCGGGAGTTCGGATGTGCGGCCTTGCGCCCGGCATGCGGCGTCCAGGGTCGGCGCAGCCAGTCAATCAACTCCTCTGGCTTTTGTTCTGTCATGCCTTCCCACCAGACGTCGCGGTCGGGCGTGATGGCGCAGTTAGTGAAAATGGAATTCTTTGTCGCTGTGAGCATGGCGTTTTTGTTCGATTTCATGCTCGTTCCCGGAGCCACGCCGAAAAAACCATACTCCGGGTTAATGGCGTAGAGGCGGCCATCCGCGCCAAATTTCATCCAAGCGATGTCGTCGCCGATCGTCTCGACCTTCCAGCCGGGAATGGTCGGGATCAGCATGGCAAGGTTTGTTTTTCCGCAAGCCGACGGGAACGCGCCCGTAATGAACTTCGACTGTCCCGCGGGGTTCGTCAGCTTGAGGATGAGCATGTGCTCAGCAAGCCAGCCTTCATCGCGTGCCTGAACCGAGGCGATGCGCAGCGCGTGGCATTTCTTGCCGAGCAGCGCGTTCCCACCATAGCCGGACCCGTACGACCAGATCTCTCGCGTTTCGGGGAAATGGCAGATGTATTTCTCGCCCGCATCGTTCGGCCAGGTCGCGTCTTGTTCATTCGGGCCAAGCGGCGCGCCTAGGGAATGCATTCCACGGACGAACTTGCCGTTTGAGCCAAGAACATCCAGCACCCGCGTGCCCACGCGCGCCATGATATGCATGCTGGCAACGACATAAGGTGAATCTGTGATTTCGACCCCGATGTTAGCGATCGGCGAGCCAATCGGGCCCATGCTGTAGGGGATGACATACATGGTGCGGCCGGTCATGGAACCGGCGAAAAGCTTCAGCAAATGCGCCTTCATCTTGGCGGGGTCTTCCCAGTTGTTCGTGGGACCCGCCTCTTCTTTGGTGTGAGCGCAGATGAAAGTACGATCCTCAACGCGAGCCACGTCAGCTGGGCTGGACCGAACCAGGATGCTGTTTGGGCGTTTCTTTTCGTCGAGCTGAATGGCGGTGCCGGTAAGCACCATGAGGCGGGTCATCGCTCGGTATTCGTCGTCCGAGCCGTCACACCAGTGAACCCGATCCGGTTTGCAGAGTTGGGCGACCTCTTCGACCCAGGCTAACAGGGCTTTGTGTTTGGCACCGCCTGTCGCGTCGTCCATTGTTTCCGGATCTAAGATATGAGTGGCCATCAGAATCCCTTTCCCCGAAGTGGGAAGAACGCCCAACTTTTCAATCCTTACCCGCCAAGATCAAGGCATTCGCGAGCAGAAACGCATGGCCAATGAAGAGGGCCCTCACCCTTACCTCACTTATTGCAAAAGACAAGACATTTATTGTCCCTCATTTTAACGGGTGTTTCCAGCATTCACTCGAGGCGCGAGGCGACTGACCGGCCGGTTTGCGCCGGCCAGCCGGACCCAAAGCGGAAGCCCATCGATTATCTCCAGCAGGCGAACCTTAATAATGCGGCAACGATCCCGGCGGACTGGGACAGCGAGCGAAGTATGCCATTTTCCGGTGGGAATCAAGGAGAAGAGCTAATGTAAGGCAACGGAAGACTCGACTTCGGCGGCGATGGCGTTGAGGTGCCTGAGCGTCTCATCCACTGTGAGCGAGTAAATCTCGCGACCCAGACCTTCGCCGGATTCCAGGGATGTTTTCAGAAAATGCCCGGCAATATCCATGGCGAGGGGATCGGTGATCTGTTTGCCAGTGCGCTTTTTGTATTCGACCCACGCAGGATGAGGCAGCGCGACCCAGACTGGACGGCCGTCGACCAGGAACTTGATGTCGACGGCATCAGCGTGGCGGGTTGCAATGGCCACGATCAGGGCCTGATAAAGCACGTGAACTTTCTTTTTGGTCCAGCGGTCGGTCGCAGTGAAGTCGGTGTACATATTGGAAAGACTACAACGGTAACTATATCTCCCGGGCCGGTCATGGGCAAACTGCGTTGCCCTCGCGATGGTGACGGTGGACGAAAGCGCCCGAATTTTGTATCCTCAGCGCGCGC
>JBAWBE010000408.1:0-6235 GCA_049589635.1 Terriglobales bacterium | reverse complement strand
GCGCCATCCAGAATTTCAAAGCTGTCGAGCACCGGCTCGAATTCGTGGCGAAAGTTGCCGGTGTCGACTACTACAACGACTCAAAGGCCACGAATGTCGATGCCACCATCAAGGCCCTCGAATCTTTCCCGGCCAACATTCACTTAATCCTCGGCGGAAAAGACAAGGGCAGCGACTACGCGCTCCTTAACGATCTGCTGCGCGAAAGGGTAAAGCGGGTCTACACCATCGGCGCCGCCGCCGGGAAGATCGAGTCACACATTCAAGGCGCCGCGGAAATCGATCACGCCGAAACCCTCGAAACCGCTGTCCAGCGCGCCTCCGCATCCGCCGTCGCCGGCGACATTGTCCTCCTCGCCCCGGCCTGCTCCAGCTTCGACCAGTTCCAGAATTACGAACACCGCGGCAGCGTCTTCAAAGAAGCTGTGCGCTCCCTGGGACGTGTTCAGAATCCGTCTGCGACGGGCAAATGACGGCAGCGTGAAAGAGCTAGCCTATCTTTCGCTCGGCTCGAATCTCGGAGATCGCGAGGCGAACCTGCGCGAAGCGATCGCGCAACTGACGGAAGCCGGCTCGGTGCGTGCGCTCTCGGCGATGTATGAGACGCAGCCGGTCGATGTCCCAAACCAGCCCTGGTTTTTGAACTGCGTCGTCGAACTCGAAACCGAGAAAACTCCGCGCGAGCTGCTCACGTTCGCGCTCTCCGTCGAGGCGGCCATGGGCCGTTTGCGCTTTCGCGACAAAGGCCCGCGCAAAATCGACATCGACTTGCTACTTTTCGGCGACCGCATCGTCGAAGAGCCGAAGCTGAAAATCCCGCATCCCGCAATGCACCAGCGAAGATTCGTCCTTACGCCGCTTGCTGAAATCGCCCCCGGAGTCCGTCATCCAGTCTTCGACAAAACAGCCAGTGAACTGCTAGCCGCTCTCCCCGAGGGTCAGATTGTCCGCCAAGTCTGAGTCCCTTGTGCTGCTCCAAATCACGGCACAATAATCCTGCTCCCCGCATCCTCAGGAGCCGTAATCCCCGACGCCTTCTCCGGAAACTGCGCCAACAAAAAATCCACAAATGCCCGCGACTTCGGCCGCCCCGACGTGCGCGTCCTGCCCATCCGCAGCCAGAACACGAGCGCCTTCAGCACGTCCGAATCCTTGAGCCGCGAATATCCCAGATGTTTTACTTCTTCCTCGCGAAATTCCTTTACCATCGCCGCGACTTCGTGCGCAATCTTGTGCTGCACCAGGTTCGCTGTCGCCTGCTCATAGATCAAGCTCGATTCAACCAGCGTGCGATAGCTCTCAACCAGCGAGGTGAGTGCGGCAATTAAATCGCGATCCGTGAGCGACCGATTTCCGACCGAGCCATCGAGCGAGCTTCCGAGCGAGCTGCCGGCACGCGCGGAATTCGCCAGTGCAAAGCTGATTCCCATGATCAACTCTTTGTGCTCATACAGAAAATGCTCTGGAATCTCAATCTCAGGAAACATTGCCGCCTGATCCACGTCCTCGACCGTGCGCAGCTTCTCATGCTCGCGCGCCTGCCGGAGATAAGGACAGTCACTCGGGCAGTCAATAGTGACCTCGCGCTGTTCCCCACAGCACTGCGCGCAGATGCGTCCGTGCAACGCGGGGCAAAATCGTTTCTCCTTACGTAGCTCGCAAATCGCACAACTCACAGGTGTTCCTCGGAGCCGATTATTTCACGAAATCTCGAATCATCGCGTCCAAGCGGGCCTGAGCCAGCAGAGGCTAGATGGCTCGTCCGCTAGGTGTCGACGAACAGACCCGCAATGCACAATTTGCACCACAATCGCTGCATTCCCGCCAAATAATCTTCCTTAATCCCCTCCATAACCGATTTCTATTTGTCTCATTTACCTCCGTCGCGCTACCTTATTATGTTCATCCCCATGCCCAACTGATTTCCGGGCTCGGCCCGAACGCCGCTGTTTGCAGTTTTTGCACCAACATTCTTACAACGCTGTTCTCAAAAGAGGAGAGGCATGTCAACTGAACTGCGCAACTTTCTGGCAATCCCCTACGACGAACTCGAAGAGATGAATTTGAAGGCGAAGAAGCAGCGCCTCGACCGGGTCTCTCCCGCCAAGCTTCAGGACGAGCGGCTGGGATACCTCGCTGACGAAGGGCGCATTAAGGCTGTAACCGTGATGTTCAGCGACCTTGAAGGCCGCCTGCACATGCTCGACTATGACAAAAAATTCCTGCTGAACAGCTACGACAACCTGACCTTCGACGGCTCATCGATTCGCGGTTTTACGGCGCAGCGCGAGAGCGATCTCCGTCTCGGCATCGACTGGGCCGCGTTCTACTGGGGGCCGGCCGATATATTTGGTCCCGGCAAAGTCATGGTTTTCGGCGAGGTTATCGACAAAGGCGGCGAACCTTATTCCGCTGACATGCGTGGCGTACTTAAGACTTTCGCCGAGGGACAGTTCAAAAAGAACGGCTATACGCTCAATGCCGCCAACGAAATCGAAGGCTTCCTTTTCAAAGGCGCCGACGCCGAGCGCACCTACCACGAGACCGGCAAATTCGAATATGTGAACACGGGCGGCTACTACCATTCGCTGCCCGGCGATCCGCTCCGCAACTTTATCGACACAACCGCTGAAGTGCAGCGGGCAATGGGCTTCCAGAACGAAAAGGATCACCCCGAGGTCGCGCCCTCGCAATTCGAAATCAATTACAACTATGCCGAGGTCGTGGCCGCCGCCGACCACATCCAACTCTATAAACTCATCTGCCGCCAGGTTGCGCGCAACATGGGATTGACGGCCTGTTTCCTGCCGAAGCCCGTAGTCGGTGTAAACGGCAGCGGCATGCACACCAACGTCTCAATCAGCAAGGGCGGCAAGAACCAGTTCTGGGATCCCAAGGGCGAAGAGAAGCTCAGCAAGTTCGGCTATGAGTTCCTCGATCGCATCCTGACTCACGGCAACGATATCTGCCTGCTGCTGAATCCGAGCGTCAACGCCTACCGACGTCTCGATCCGCACTTCGAAGCGCCCAACCAGATCAAGGCGTCCCCGGTCGATCGCGGCTCCATGATCCGCATTCCGATCGGCAATGAGCGGAGTATGCGCGTTGAAGTTCGCTCGGTCGCTCCAGATTCGAATCCCTATCTCGTGATGCTGTCGATCTTCAAGACCGGCCTCGAAGGCACGACCTCCAAAATCAAAAACCTCCGCCAGGCCGAGCGTTACCTGCCCGATAACATCTATACGGCCCTTCAAGATTTCCGCAAAGCAGACTGGACGTCGAAGCTTCTCGGCGAAGACGTAAAGGGCCGCTACGCCGATCTAAAGGAAGCCTCAGCGGATCGTTGTCCGCGTTTGCTGGGCACATTCGTAAAGGCACCGGAGGTGCAATACCACCACGACGTTTACAACCAGTATTTGTGGAATATGTTCTAGAAAGAATTTGAACTGTGTGGCGCGGGCGCCCTCGCCTGCGAGGCTTTCTAAAGGGCTGCCGATCGTCTCGGCAGCTTTTTCTTGCCGCGCGACAGGGGGATTCTCGCTTGAACGAATCGAAAGTTCTAACGCATCACCGTCGCGTTCGCAAGGTTGGAGTTGAGATACCGGCTCATCGCCAGATCGACAATCGTCCCGATCATCTCAGCATAAGAGAGCCCTGAAGCCTTCGCCGCCATGGCAAATTCCTGGCGACTCGCCAGCCAGGGATTCGGATTCGCCTCGATCACATACACATCGCCATTCGGCGCAAGCCGCATATCGATGCGCCCATAGTCGCGCAGTTTGAGTGCGCGGTAGGCTGCTAGGGCAGTGTCCGAAAGTCGCTTCCGAATGTCGTCGTCCAGATTCTCCGCAATCCCCGACTTGGTCAGTTTATAAGCCTCGGTATTCTTCTCGAACTTCACGTCGTAACTGGCAATCTTAGGCGTGCCCTCAGGCAGTCGTGAAAGATCGAGCTCGACCAGCGGTAGTACCTGCGAGCGATCATAGCTGCCCAGCACTCCTGCATAAATCTCCCGTCCCTCAATGTATTCCTCGATCAGCGCCGGCGAATCGAATTCATCCTGAATGTACTCGATGCGCTCCATCATCTCTTTGATGTTCGTGACCACCGCGCCCGCATCGATGCCGATCGATCCATCCTCCCACGCCGGTTTCACAATCAGCGGAAACGAAATGTCATGCGCATGTTCAATGCGCCCGCGATAAGAAGTCGCAAAAAATGGAGTCTTGATCCCATGAAACGCAAAGATTTTCTTGGCGACCGCCTTGTCCTGCGACATAAAAATCGCATGCGGCCCAGCTCCTGTATATCGCAACCCCAGTAAATCGACATAAGCAACCACGTTCATTTCCTTAGTGTCGTCACCGTCGAACGATTCCGTCAGATTGAAAACCAGATCGGCGTCACATTTCGCCAGCGCATGCAAGGATTGCGGACGCCCATCCAACTCGACATGAGAAGTCTCGTGTCCCAACTTCTGCAAAGCCTCAGCAATTTCCTCGCGATCGGTCTTCTCTTTCTTAACCTTCTTGGTAACCTTGCGAGCCTTGCGGCGAGTGCCATTGCCAGTCCCATTAACGCTCCCGTTCGCTGGGTCTTCCTTGGCAGCAGCAGCGACAGGATCTTCGTTCCACAAGTCATAAAGCAGCGCGATCTTCATCTTTGCTCCAATCATCAAGTCTCCAAGACGAGCACTAAAGCCAAGAGCGTTTAGCCAAAAGCTAATGGCTTATAGCCAAAGCTGCCTTTTCTACGGCTGTATAAACTTTCCCTTTGCCACATAAGTCATCACGAGCGCTGTCGCATACGCAGTCACTTCCGCCAGATGCTCGGCGGCACGCGTCTTGTCCGCCCGCAGATCGAGTTCTCCGGCGCGCTTCTCGATGTTGTCAACCAGCGTCTTGATTAGCGGCCTCTGCGCTCCGGTCCACTGCGCAACCTTGTCGACCACCGGCTTGCGATGCTGATGCAGGAACTCGCTCGCTGCGATCGCCGTCTTTCGCCGTTTCGACACCGGGAACAAGTCCCGCAAATCCGTATCTGGAGTAAGTTCAGTCACCGCAACTTCTTCGCGTGCATTCTGGTGATAGAACTCAGCAACCGTAATTTCCATGTCATCGACAGTGATGTCAGTCACACCGCGCCGCCGCGGAGGATCGGTCTTTCCCAGCTTTCGCGCCAGCCGATCCAAAAACAACAGCTTCTCCATCGCCGGCCACCCGCGATATCGCTTCCGCCAGTTTGATCGCGGCGTAAGCCAAACCGCAAACGTCTCGGCAAAATCCTCATCCGGATGCTTCTGCGCATACCACCCCGGCAAATGCCGCACATAATCACGCGAAAACGGAGCCGGCCGGTAGTTCTCCCGATAAGGCCGCCGGAACGACCCAAACATTTCTTTCCACTCCGGCTTGTTGTGCAGCTTGTATGCGTATGTAAACGCGTGCCCCGCCTCATGCCGCAAATACATCATGATCTCGCGCGCATCTTCGAGGTCATGTGCCTGCTTCTCCAGTAGAGCCAGCTCTGCATTCGCCAGGTAAAACGGAATCCCAATAATCGGCTCGCCCGAAGGACATCCCCACTCGTCAGTCAGATAACAGGGAGGCCGAAACTTCACCAGCCGTTTAGCCTCGAGCTCGCGATAGAGTTGCTCCACAAACCGCTCCACCGGAGACCCTTCAAGCTTCAATCCAAGCTCGCGAATCGGCCGACCGAGCAATTCCTGATTGCCGTTTGGTGTCTCTTGATCTTTATCTTTGTCTTTTTCTTTATCCGACACAAAAGTCTCGCTATGAGGCGCGAACCAATCCTATCGCAGAGCGCACCTGCGCACGAAGGGGAGGGACAGTTATGTCCAAGTTAACGATAGACGACCGCAGGGATAATCAGGAAGTGACCGGGGTAATAGCGGCAAGAGCGTGCCGGGACAAGCAGTGTCGATCTCCAGCGCTTTTTGTGAGAGGTGCCAGCTATCGCGTAATTTGTGCGGCGCGTTCGCCCTTCCGCGCGATCGACTGCATAATGACTCTGGCCAGAATGAAAACGGTAGCGCCCGCGACGACCAGTGCCAGCAAAATCGTCATGTTCATATCGCCCCCCAATGCTGCTCAGCCCATTCCAGCACTACCGCGAGGCAAGAGAAAGATTACCGGCGTCACAGGAGTCATCCGAGTTATAACCGCCGCAGTTTCGACTGCGGCTGCGGGAGTGTAGTGGGGGCGTCCACGCCGCC
>JBAWBE010000407.1:0-4277 GCA_049589635.1 Terriglobales bacterium | reverse complement strand
AAGTTCTTTTCGCGATTCCGGATCGTTCACAATCACGTCGTTGCCTTCACCGACCGCCGGAAAATATCCGTAGACGACCTTCGGATCAAAGAGGTCAGCGGCAATTACCTCTTCCTGCAGCTTCTTTTTGATCGGGCGATATTTCTCTTCGACCAGCCGCAGGTAATCTTCCTGCGACGCAGTTTTCAGTTGCCATTGATTCTTGAAGAGCGCCGTGTCGTTGATGTACTGGAAGATTTCGCGCAGGTCGAAATCTTTATCTTTGTGTACACGCACTCCCCAGAATGGAGGCGTGGGGATGCTGGGCGCATCGCTGATCACGGCGCTGCGCTCGGAAAATACCGGCCCGGTTTCTTCGTCTACCGCCGCCGCTTTCGCGTATTCCTTCACCGTCTTTCCATCTTGCAGGCGCGCGGTGCGCTTGCCGTCTTCCGAGGCGAGATCTTCCATCACATGCAGCCCGGCGAAAGCATCTTCGGCGTAAAAGACAGCATTCGAGTATTCGCGGCGCAAGTCATCTTCCACATACTTGCGCGTTAGAGCGGCGCCACCGCAGATTACGGGATAGTCAAGTTCCTGACGCTGTAACTCCTGGATGACATACTTCATCTCAAGCGTCGACTTCACCAGCAGCCCACTCAGGCCGATGGCGTCGGCTTTGTGCTCGGCGGCGGCATGAATGATGATGTCGCCCGGTTGCTTGATGCCGAGATTGACTACCTTGTAACCGTTGTTCGAAAGGATGATGTCGACCAGATTCTTGCCTATGTCGTGGACATCTCCCTTCACAGTCGCGAGCACGATAGTGCCTTTCTGTTGTGAGCCCGATTTCTTCTCCATCTTCGGCTCAAGATAAGCGACGGCAGCCTTCATCACTCCGGCGGAATCGAGAACGGACGGCAACTGCATTTTGCGCGCGCCAAATAGGTCGCCAACCGTCTTCATGCCGTCGAGGAGCACGGTGTTGATCAGGTCAAGCGCTGTGTATTGCTTCAGCGATTCTTCGAGCAGCTCATCCAGGGCGCGTTTGTTTGCGCCTTCGCCGACCGATTTCTCTCCGTTGATGATCGCGTACTTCAGCTTGTCTTCGATGGACAGAGTTGCGATGTGGGCCGTGGTTTGGGCTTGCGGCTTGCCCTTCTTTCCAGCGAAGTGCTGCATGTAAATCTGGAGCGGATCGCCAGCCGATCGATCCTGATAAATCAGCTTGCGCGCCAGATCGACCTCTTCCTGCGGAATTTTGTAGAGCGGATAAATTTTTGTGTAGTTGACGATGGCCATATCGAGGCCGTTGTCTACAGCCTCGTGCATGAAGACGGAGTTGAGAACGCGCCGCGGATAGGCGTCTAGGCCGAAGCTGATGTTGCTGACGCCGAGCACGGTTTTTACTTCGGGCAGCTCTTCTCGAATGCGCTTGACGGCGTTTAGCGTTTCGATGCCGGCGGAGCGATATTCTTCCTGGCCGGTTGAGATCGGCAGCGTCAGCGTGTCGAAGATCAGATCGACCGGGCGAATGCCATATTTTTGGGTAGCGAGATCGAAAATGCGTTTTGCAATCGCAACTTTCTTGTCGGCGGTCAGGGCCATGCCGTCTTCGTCAATGGTGAGCGCAATTACGGCCGCGCCGTAGCGCTTCGCCATCGGCAGAACTTTTGAGGTCCGTTTCTCGCCGTCTTCCAGGTTGATGGAGTTGATGATTGCCTTGCCGGGGATGCGCTTGAGCGCTTCTTCAACCACGTCCGCTTCAGTGGAGTCGATGAGAATCGGCGCAGGAACGCGAGTAGCGATTTTTTCCAGAATCGCAGAAATGTATCCCTTCTCATCTTCGCCGACGATGGCGCAACAAAGGTCGAGCATGTGCGAGCCCTCATTGGCCAGCTTTTTGGCGAGGGTCAGAATATCGTCGTATTTTTTCGCTTGCACCAGCTTGCGGAAGTGCTCGACGCGCGTCGTCGTGTTCATCTCTTCAGCAATGATCAGGGGTTTCGGCTCGAGATCGAGCGGAACAGACGTGTATGCGCTGGATGCGGCGCCGACCGCCTTCACGTCGCGCTTCGCAGGCTCGATGCCCGAGACCGCATCGACTACAGCTTTCAGATGCTCCGGCTTGGTTCCGCAGCATCCGCCGACGATGCGGACGCCGTAGTCGACCACAAAGTGCTTGTGAAATTTCGCCAGTTCGGCAGGCGACAGCTTGTAGACAGCGTGCCCACCTTCATTTTGCGGGAGGCCGGCGTTCGGCAAGACAGAGACTTCTTTTGTCGAATTCAGCGCGAGATAGCGCACGGCTTCGTTCATCTCCGCCGGACCAGTCGCGCAGTTCAGGCCGATTACGTCGATGTCATAGGGTTCGAGAGCGGTTAGCGCCGCGCCGATCTCGGTGCCGAGGAGCATCACTCCGGATTCTTGCAACGTGACCTGTACGGTGATGGGCAGGCGCTTGCCGGCCTTGCGCATTGCTTCCAGCACGCCCACAGTCGCGATCTTTGCCTGCAGCAAATCCTGCGCAGTCTCGATCAGCAGAATGTCGACGCCGCCTTCGATGAGCGCAGCGGCCTGCTCCTCGTAGGCCCCGACCATGGCGTCAAAGGTAATGTGCCCAAGCGATGGCAGCTTGGTGGTTGGGCCCATTGATCCGGCGACAAAACGCGGCTTGTCTTTTGTTGAAAATTGCTCGGCGGCCTCGCGGGCCAGTTTCACCGCGGCCAGATTGATTTCGCGCACGCGGTCAGCCAATTCGAACTCCGTAAGCACAGTCCGCGTCGCGCCGAAAGTGTTCGTTTCAACAACGTCGCAGCCAACCTCAAGAAACCCGGCATGCACGTCGCGGATGATGTCGGGCCGGCTGAGTACCAGAACTTCGCTACAGTTCTCCTTGCCCCAATAATCGTCAAGCGTGGGATTGCGGAGCTGGATGTTAGTTCCCATTGCGCCGTCGTAAACCACCACGCGCTCTTTCACGATTTGGAGAAAGTTAGCCATCGTTACCGATCATTCGCGCCTTCGCAATTCGCGACCCGACGCTATTTATATTGTTGCAGAATTCCCTCTTAATTCCGGCTGGCTAGCATCGAAAAGCCTCATACGAATGGCCAACGACCATTAGCGAACAGCGAGTGAAATCATGCAAAAACGCCGGCCGCTGCGGGCCGGCGCTTTCCCAAGAATGCTGAAGCTTTCTAGCTTCCCTGCGTCATCTCCGCGGGTGCGCCGCCTCCGACTTCCTCGCCGTTGAACACGGCATTCGCGCCCATGTGGGCCGGGGCGATGGCGAGCAGTTGCTCCTTGCGATAAACGAGGCTGCTGGCATTAAACGTGGCCAGTTCGAATCCGTGGCCGTGCGTGATGGCGTCGGTGGGGCAGGCTTCCACGCAATATCCACAGAAGATGCAGCGGTTGTAATCGATGTTGTAGACCTTGGCGTAGCGCTCGGCGCCGGAGATGCGTTTCTCGGCGGTATTCTCGGCTGCCTCAATGTAAATGCAATTCGACGGACACGAGGCAGCGCAAAGAAAACAGGCCACACATTTTTCCAGTCCGTTTTCGTCGCGTTGCAGCACGTGCATTCCGCGAAAGCGCTCCTGGAACTTGGCGCCTTTAAGCGGGCCGGGGCCGTCGGGATAGTTTTCAACAATCGTCGGCTGGAACATCTCCTTGCCGGTGATGATCATTCCCTTCGCGATGGCGCCGATGTTTTTGATGACCGACATTGTCTCTAGTATAGCGGATATGCAGGTCCTGGCTCACGCCACACCCGCTCCCAAATCCGATTGGGCAGGAAATTCTGTCGATCCGGGACAGGAGTCATTATGACTACTTCGGTTGGAGGCACTTTCGTAGACACCCGTTCCGTCAGGGATCACATTCTTAGACGCTACTTTTTAGTACTTTCGCGCAGGGTGACTCCGCATCATGACCAGCCGCTTTGCGCCATCTTCTTGTGCTCCTTTTTTCTGTGCCTTTTTTCCGTGCGGTATGTTGGCGGCGGCTTTTCTGTTCGCGCTCGCCCCGAACGCCTTTGCTCAAGAGCCGAAACGGCTATCGCCTGACAGCTCGCTTCACGAGAAAGCTAACAATAAGGAGCGTCCCCATCTTCGCGACCGCTGGATGATGCAAGGTCGAAGTGCGCCTCGGGGACAATCGGCGGCGGCACTGCGGTTAAGGGCGTATCGGCATAAGCTGGCAATGCGCGCGGTGGCTCAACATGAATCGTTAAATGCGGCCCAGCCTCAAACATCAACGCCCTGGGTTGCTTTGGGCCCAGCGCCGCTCATTTC
>JBAWBE010000406.1:0-13556 GCA_049589635.1 Terriglobales bacterium | reverse complement strand
GGACAAAATTGGACCAAGCCTGAACGCGAATAATCCTGACCTGAGCGCGTTCCTGGCACACGGCGGGAAATTGATCCAGTATCACGGGTGGAATGACGGGTCTCCGTCTCCTCATCATGCGGTCGCGTATTACGAAGACGTGATGGCCAAAATGGGCGGCCTCTCTCAGACTTCAAAGTTTTACAGACTGTTCATGGTGCCGGGCATGATGCACTGCGGAACCGGACCCGGCCCGAACCTGTTTGGAAACATGCTCGATTTTGCCGCCCCGAAAGATTCAGATCACAACATTTTTTCCGCGCTCGAACGCTGGACGGAACAAGGAGTGGCACCGGATAGAATCGTGGCCACAAAAAACACGAATGATGATCCGACCAAAGGCGTTGAAATGACGCGGCCGCTGTGCCCGTATCCGCAAGTCGCGAAGTGGACGGGTAAGGGGGCAGCCTCGGATGCGCAAAATTGGGTCTGCCAGACGCCTGTTCGAAAGTGATAACAGCCGAATCCTTAGAGCAACCGAAATTGGAAAAAACGGGGTTACAAGACATCGCACAGAGCGGGGTGAATCTTGCAACAAAACAATCGGCGCGCGTTTCTCACTAACACGCTAACCTCTGGGATTGCCTTGGCGCTTGCGCCGGCAATCTTGTCCGCGCAACCAGCCCAGCAACCCATACCGCAAGCTCCGCTCTCCGGCCACGAAAACGATCTCTACGACTTTGTCGACCCTGAGCTGTTGCCTACCCTAAAATCTCTTCCAAAATTGCACCTCACCAATGAAACGTTGGCATGGGTGCGGCAGCAGGAACAGGCGCCGCCGCCGCTGCCTCCTCCTGCGCCACAACCAATGCAACGGCGGATTCCCGGGCCTGTCGGTGCTCCGGATTTGCGTTTGACCATCGTCGATCCAGCGCCCAGCGGCAAAGGCCGGCCCGCTTTGCTGCACACGCATGGCGGTGGCTATGTCGCACGCAGCGCCGCTCTCGCTATGAACTTCCTGCAGACCGCTGCTCAGACCTGCAACTGCGTAGTAATCTCGGTCGACTACCGCCTCGCACCAGAAACGCGTTTCCCTGGTTCACTCGAAGACAACTACACCGCTCTTCGTTGGGTGCACGCGAACGCAGATACGTTAGGCGTAGACAGGAAACGAATTGCGATAGCCGGCGAGAGTGCAGGTGGCGGACATGCGGCCATGCTGGCCATCGCCGCTCGCGACCGCAAAGAAATTCCCATTGCGTTCCAATTGCTGATTTATCCCATGCTTGACGACCGGACCGGCAGCAGTCGACCGGTTCCTCCCCACATTGGCGGGTTTGTATGGACCGCCGAGTCGAATCGGTTCGGCTGGAGTTCGCTGCTCGGCATTCCCGCAGGTTCGCCTGATGTTCCGCCCGGTTCCGTCCCTGCTCGCGTGCACAACTTGGCTGGCCTGCCGCCCGCTTTCATTGTGACCGGCGCAATCGACTTGTTCGTTGACGAAGATATCGAGTACGCGCGGAGGCTCATCGCAGCCGGTGTGCCGACTGAGTTGCACGTCGTGCCCGGTGCCTATCACGGCTATGATCTTCTCGTTCCAAACGCGAAAATCTCGCGTCGTTTCACGGACTATTGGACAACTGCTCTTCGGCGAGCATTCGCTACGGTTTGATCTGATTCAGCTCCAGGCTAGATTGTCTCTGCCAGCAGTGGCTTCGACGCGCGTCGAGGCGTGTGACACCCGACACGTATACGCAGGCCACAACCCCGGCGAAGCGGGCGGCGCAAACCGCGGTCGTCAGACAGTTCCTTCCGAATGCAAAGACTGCTTGGAGACCGTCTTTCAAATTAGGGATGCGAATTGTTTCGGAGGGTTATTTTCGTCTTGGGTTGGCTCACTGGTGCTCTCGCGCCGGGTGTTTCGTTGGTGGAGAGCGACGAGCAAACCGGAAGTAAGCGCGGACTTGCGTTCTGATAGGCCACCGAATCGGGCCGTAGCGACATTTGGACTATCTCCCCGTCGCCGACCAACCAGGAATTTCGCCAAACCGAGCACGCGGCCGCCTTGCGTTGACTCGCGAGTGTCGCGTCTTTAAGATGAGGCGACCCAAAATACCAGGCACATTTCTGATGATCGGTCAGAACATCTCGCACTGCGAATTGTCGAGAGACTGGGAAGCCTTGGCGTGATTGTGACCTACAAAGCTCAGAATTTGAAGCTCGGGCCAATTGGCTTGCCCGCAAGTTCTGTGCGAAGGCCGTCTCTTTGAACCGTTACCCAAGCCACGGAGCGTTGTCTGTCGATTTTTATCGATGAATTCAAAGCGGAGAGCACTTATGTCAGCGTGGAAAGCTTTGAGCTACCTTTTGGCCGGAACATTGGTTGCCTGCTCGACCGGTGTGCCCGTAGCAGCGCAGTCAAACTCATCTCTTGCGATAGTAACTTCGGCCGCACCAACGCCGATCGATGAAGCATCCGGATATAACCAGCCGCCGAAAAACATTCTGGACGTAATGCACGCGCCGTCACCGCCGGTTCCGGTGATGAGCCCGACACTTGACATGATTCTGCTTGTCTCCTTGCAGGACTATCCATCGATTTCACGCGTGTCGACACCCTTCTTGCGCCTGGCAGGTGTGCGCGTCGAGCCCAAGAATCACAGCAAGCACGACACACCCGGCGGATACGGCATTACACCATGCGCCAGAAGCTTCGATCTGGTGCGTATCGCGGATAGTGCTCAAATTCATGTCGAGCTTCCCGCGGGCGCGTGCCCGAGCGAGCCAAGGTGGGCAGCCGACGGGAAACGCTTCGCCTTTATGAATATTGCTCCAGACTCGGTAGAACTCTGGATCGGGGATGCCAAGAGCGGCAAAGTGCGTCGAGTGCCCGAAGTCCGACTTAACCCGATGTTCGACGATGCGATGCAATGGATGCCGGACCAGAAGATGCTCCTGGTCAAACTGGTACCCAAGGACATGGGTCCACCGCCGCCCGAGCCGATCGTGCCTCCGGGTCCGAGCATCCAAGAGACAGCGGGCGAAAAAGGACAGAGCAGTACGTATGAAAACCGCGATACGCTCAACGGCAAGCACGATGAGGATCTCTTCGATTACTACGCGGCCTCGCAACTCGCGCAAGTTGACGCGGCCACCTCGACGATCACACCGGTTGGGAAGCCGGGGAATTACGAATCAATCGATCCCGCACCGGATGGCCAGCACATTCTCGTCAATGCGATCCACAAGCCCTACTCGTATGTCACTACTTATGATCGCTTTCCCAAGGAAGTTGAAGTCTGGGATATATCCGAGCGCTCGCACGTTGTTGCTCATACGCTCCTGTCGCGTCCATTGGCGGATCGCGTTCCAATTAACGGCGTGCCGGTAGGTCCGCGTGAGTTTTCCTGGCGGGCTACTGATCCCGACACGCTCGTCTATGCGGAGGCGCTCGATGGGGGCGACTGGAATGTGACGGTTCCGGCGCGCGACAAGGTTATGCTTCTCAAAGGGCCATTCAGCTCACCAGCCGTTGAAATCACGCGAACCGAGCAGCGCTATGTTGGCTTCGCCTGGAGCGAACAACCGACCGTCGCTCTCTTGACCGAGTTCGACAACAACCGGCACTGGAGGAAGACCTTCGTCATCAACATTGATGATCTGCAACAAAAGCCTCGGTTGCTTTGGAATCTTTCGAGTGATGAGAAGTACAAGAATCCCGGTGTCCCGGTCAAACGCCAGCTCGCGAACGGGTACTGGGTGGTTCGCGAGGACGGCGATTCGGTCTTTCTTGCGGGAACGGGCGCCTCGCCAGACGGGGATCGGCCGTTCCTCGACCGGCTCAATCTCAACTCGCTGGAGACCGAACGGCTGTTTCGCTGCGACAAGACCTCTTACGAGCGATTTCTTTCCTTTACCGGAACGGATACGCACACGTTTCTTACCTGGCATCAATCGCCGACCGACCCGCCGAATGCATTCGCACAATCGCTTGGGAGATCACTTGAGGATGCACCGGCCGGAGAAGCGGCCTTCGCTTCAACAAGTGTCGCGATCACCCACATTCCGGATCCAGCGCCCGAGGTGCGCGCGATCAAAAAGCGGTTGGTCAAGTACAAGCGTGCCGATGGGCTGGAGTTGTCGTTCACGCTCTACACGCCGCCCGGCTATCTGGAGGGCACGCGTGTTCCCACGATTCTTTATGCGTATCCTCTCGACTACGCCGACGCTTCGACTGCCGGGCAGGTTACAGGTTCGCAGGAAACTTTCACGCAGCTGCAGAAATACAGGTTGTTGCTTCTTGCGGGCTACGCAATCATCGACAACGCTTCGTTCCCCATCATTGGCGATCCGAAGAAAGCCTACGACACCTATATGGAACAGCTCGTTGCCGATGCGAAAGCCGCGGCCGGCGAGGCGGTGCGGCTTGGAGTTGCTGACCCTGACCGCATCGGAGTTACCGGGCACAGCCACGGCGCTTTGATGACCGCGAATCTGGTGGCGCATTCCGACTTGTTCCGTGCCGGGGTCGCTACGAGCGGCTCCTATAACAAGACGCTCACGCCATTCGGCTTCCAGAATGAGCGCCGATCGGTTTGGGCAGCAACCGACGTCTATCTCAAAGTTTCGCCATTTTTCTTCGCCGACAAATTAAAGACGCCGCTCCTCATCATGCACGGCGCGGAAGACGCGAACCCTGGCACTACGCCGTTGCAGGCGAGCAAGCTCTACGAAGCAATTCGAGGTAATGGAGGAACCACTCGCCTGGTGATACTCCCACACGAGCCTCACTGGTATGGAGCAATGGAGTCGAATGAACAGCTTGTGTATGAGATGCTTCGCTGGTTCGACAAATACGTGAAGAATGCTCCGCCGCGCATCGCGACTGGATTGGTCCGATAATCGCGCTTGCGGCCGCAAACCGGATAGTCCCCACGTCGTCGGCAAACCGGAAACTTTCCAGAAACGGGCTTCGGGGGAAATCAACGGATGATATCTCTAAGCCGACTTCTGGCGGCCTTGGAATTAGCAGTCACCATTCTTGATTAGACACGGCCTGTCTAGCAGACGTTCATTTTATAGGCCGACATTGCTTCGCAGAGTCCGGGCAGTGCTATTTCGCGCCGGCAAAAACGCGCGAATGAAATTCCATGACTTCACCGAGGTGCGCCAGGAAATACTCGGCTCCGTGGTTGCCGGGATAAAGATGATATTCGTGTTGGATGCCCTCAGCCTGAAGTTGCCGGTGCAGCTCCGCGGCTCCTTTATCAAATCCGAATTCATCATCGCGACCGCAGTTGAAATAAATGGATAAACCTGAAGTCCGTATCTGTGCGCGGTTCTGCTTTGCAAGGACAAACGGACTGTTCTGGTTCCAGTGACGGGGATCAACTGGATTGCCGAACACCGCTCCTAGCAGCCCATTCAGCTGTGTTGGCATCGGCGAAGCCGCCGTCTGCCGTGGCGATTCTGCGATGAGCGCGGCACTCTGCGCACTGACCGACGAAAACAACTCCGGATAGGCAAAAGCAAACCGAAGCGCGCCATATCCACCCATCGACACACCGCTTATCGCTCGCGCCGAGCGCTCACGGCGAATGGAGTAATGCGACTCGATGTAAGGAATGAATTCGCGAATGAAGAAATCGCTGTAGCGCACCCGGCCATCCGCGGAGTTAATGTAGAAGCTGCGCTTCCCTTCCGGCGCGACCACCAGAAAATCGGAGATCTGTGTTTTTTGGCGAAGGTCCTCGATCAGGTCCCATCCACCGCCTTTGAATAAAGTCTGTTCGTTATCGCCGAGCCCGTGCAGAAAATAAAGCACCGGATAACGACGCGGAGAATGGCCGGCAGCCGTGGCGTCATAACCGGGTGGCAGCATCACGCAGTAGTGGACGGTCTCACCGAGGATGTGGCTTTGCAGCGCGTTGCAATCGATGCGGCCTTGCGCGTGCGCCTGACCGACGAGGAGCGGAATTAAGAACAGCTTGAGCCATCGCAAACAGCGCCGCATAAGGTGAGTCTACTCGTAGCGCAGCGCCTGCACGGGATCGAGGCGCGCAGCCCGGGATGCCGGGTAGAGTCCCGCCAGCAGACTGACGACGATGGAAAAAACGATCGCGCTGAGAACCAGCCACAGTGGCACGGACCAGATTTGTGCCGAAGGAAAATTTTGGCGTTGCAGATAAATGTTCATTCCGAAATTGATAAGGCGTCCGATCGTCCAACCGAGCGTGACTCCGACTGCACCGCCGACCAGTCCCATGGCGCCGGCCTCAGCGAAGAAAAGTCCGCGCACGTCAGCATCGCTGGCCCCGATGGCCTTCATGATTCCAATTTCGCGCCGGCGTTCGAGGATCGCCATTACGAGCGTATTCACGATGCCGATGGAAGCGACGGCTAGTGCCAGGCTGCCGAAGATTGCGAGGAATCCGTCGAGCACAGCAAAAAACTGGCGCATGCTGCGGGTCGCATCGACGATGGAAAAAGCGCTGAAGCCCATCTTCTTGATGGCATCTTCAATCGCCGGAACCTGGTTTGGGTTCTTTACCCGCACGCTCATTGATGTGTAGCTGGAGGCGTCGCTGGCCGAAGTATCGCGGAGGTTGGACTGCATGACGTGCAGATCCTGCGCGAACTTGAGCGGAAGAAAGACGCGTGCCCGGGCCATGCCGCGCATGCTATCCGGATCGAGATCCGTCAGTCCTACAATTTTCAGGGCTTGCTGGCGGGAGACGACCGAATACGCCGCCGAATCGGTCGCCGTCGAGGAAGAGGGAGACGCAGTCCGCTCGGCATAGCTTATCGTCAATTCTTTCCCGAGCAGGGATTTCGCCAACTCGGCAATGTTTGTGGTGTCCGTGCCCGGCTTGGGTGTGATGCCCAGCAGCTCTTCTGCAAACAACTTCTGGAGGATGACTTCCGCAGCCGCGTCCGACGAAAAGAAACTGCCCTGCACGCCGTCGAAAGCGTCATTATTATTTTTGGCGGAGAACGGGACGCCCGCCACGGTGGTTAAGTGCGGTTTGCCGTCGAAGCGCACGTCTGTAACGAACCGAATATCAGGGTAGGCCTCGACCACGCCTGGGATTAGCACGATCTTTTTTCTCGCCAGCTCATCCAGTGACGGGCTCTCAGCTGGTGTCGGTCCCTCCTCGCGCTGTTCGCGGAAGTTGCGGAGGTCACGCCTGGAGGTGACTACAACGGTGTCAAACAGCCCGGATTTTTGCAACCGGCGTGATGCCAACTGCTGCAGGCCAATGCCGAGCGAGAGCATCGCGACCAGCGAGGCGACGCCTACCGAGATTCCGATCGTCGTTAGCGAATTGCGAAAGATGGACTCGCGCAGGTTGCGGATAGCAAGCTCGGAGACATCGTAAAGCTTCATTGGGCCCCTCCCCGCGGCTCGGGCGTTGGCGCGGCGACGGCCGCTGACGAGATCGTAGGCACGGCATCGTTGCTTATGTCGTTACTCATATCCTCGACGAGCTTTCCGTCCGCGAGATGGACCATCCGTCCGGCATACTTCTCCGCGAGGGCCTGCTCGTGCGTCACCATCAACACAGTCATCCCCAGCGACTGATTGAAGCTGCGAATGAGATCCATAATCTCTACGCCGGTCCGGCTGTCGAGATTGCCGGTTGGTTCGTCGGCCAGAAGCAGCTTGGGCCGGTTGATGAGCGCACGCGCCAGTGAAGCGCGCTGCTGTTCACCGCCTGAGAGTTCCATCGGCCGATGCGAAAGCCTTCCGCCGAGACCTACTCGGTCCAGCGACTGGCGCGCAAGAGCCGAACGCTCGCGGCGATCGACTTCGGCAAAACGCATCGGGAGTTCTACATTTTCGAGCAACGACATACTCGGTATCAGATTGAACGACTGGAAGACCATCCCTACCGTGTGGAGGCGATACCTGGCTAGTTGCTCCCGGGAGAGTGCGGCCAGGTTGTTTCCATGCACGGTCACAGCACCGGAGGTCGGACGGTCAAGACCTGCGACGAGGTTCAGCAGTGACGACTTGCCGGATCCCGAGGCGCCGAGCAGTGCGACAAATTCTCCAGCCTCAATGTCGATGGAGATTCCGTCCACCGCACGTACTAATGCCTCGCCCATCTGATAGTGGCGGGATACGTTCTCGGCGCGGACTGCCAAAGAGGTGTGCATCGGAGAGTTCATTTTAGTTGACCCGGCAGCGGCACAATAGGGCTTTTTCCGAGGGGAAACTCATGGCAAACCTGAGAGGATCAGTGTCCTTTGTTGTCGCAGTTGAGAATAGCAAGAACGCCACCTCACAGACGAACTTCGTCACGTTGACGCGGCTCTTGCCGTTCTGGGCAAGATGGAAGGTGGAAGGGCGTATACCCAACCGAAACTAATGTCGGCGGCTGCTTAGGAAGATCAGCCTCGCGCAGAAAGCTCGCTGGGCGAAGGCACGTGGCCAAGCTCCGAAACCAAAGCGCAAATTGTCAGCGGCAGGCAGGAAGAGGATCGCAGCGGCTCAAAGGGCAAGGTGGGCTAAAATCAGGGCTGCAAAGAAATAGACCTGAAAATCCGATCTGCTCTGAGTTTACGCGTTCGAGCTCGGCGTAAGATGCCGCGGCTTGGGTGTGCAACTCAGAGAAGGATTGAACTCGCTTTGATTGTCGTGCGTTTCAATGACTCGTTCGACGACTCGCACAATGGAATCGAGTCCGCGCAGCCATTGGGGGTCGCGGAGTAGGACGGGCATGGCGCGGGAGGTCTCCATGCATCGAATGTTGCCATAGAAGGCAAGGGCGGGAAATCGGGTGTTCGCTTGAGAGAAGGGTTACCTTAGTGAGGTGAACCTCCCTCACGTAGCTCCAGCCTCACGTACCTCCAATTGGAGAAACTAAGGCGATTTCACTAACTGAGATTTCAGCCCGGTAGGTGGTGAAATCGCGATTTATCGCCAACCGACGTTTCCAGACGTAGCCAACTCCTCGCGTTCAATAAATTGCCTTACTCTTCTGCCGGGAAACTGCCCATAGTTGCACATAACTGTCCATGGTTACACATAGCCGCTTCTGCCGATTTGCTTGCTCCATCCGCCGCCAAGACAACTTTTTCTCTGACACGTCGTCTTTTGTCAGCTAAAGTGAAGCGGCCACAATAAGGAGGCGACTATGACTGGCAAAATATTTAGCATCGCTCCACTGATCGTTCTCGCTGGGTTAGCGCTCAGTTCCGCTGCTTGGGCGACGTGTTCAAACGCATCCGTGAGTGGTACCTACGGGTTTGTGGATAGTGGCACCGACCCCAGCGGTATCCCTGCCGGCACCCTTTGGCAGGTCACATTTGACCCGTCCAAAGGCACGTTTAAGGGAACGGCAATAAGTAACCAAAACGGCGTAATTGAAACGGGCTATATCAGCGGAACATATGCAGTCACTTCACACTGCACTGTTACCGGTACGGTCACCGACCATTTACACAAAACTACTCACTCTTTATCTGCTGTGGTCTCTTCCACCGGAGAGGTCCAACTAGTTAGCGGAAAGACAGGTGCTACTAATGGAGGTTTCCTGGCGGCGCAAGGTTCTCCGACCTGCACCAACGCCGGAGTTAAGGGTAGCTTTGTGCTGGAAGCGAGGGGGTATTTCGTCGCAGGCGCGCCGTTCACAGGTCCAGTGGTCCTCATCGGCGAGTTAGCGTTAAGTGTCAACGGTTCTGGAGAGGGAGTGATTAAGGGACACGTGGCCGGTAGCGAAGATGGCACGATTCTCACGTTCGCAAAGGAACCGGTCACGGGAACTTACTCGGTCGATGCGAACTGCACGGGCACAGCTACGATAACCCCGAAAGGCGAGTCCGAACTGAATTTCAGCATCGTAATTGTCGACGGTGGGAACGAAATGCTGGCTATCGAGACGGACGCCGACACGGCTGTGACTGGTACGTTGCAGCGGTGATTAGTTTCCGATTCGGGTGCGATTGGCACAAATCGCGACTTCTTCGCGTCATCAGCCCTGAGGAACTGAAAGACTGGTGGGGGAACACCGTCACGACGCGCTCTGGGGGTTTGGTCACTAACTGGTGGACACAAACTTGCGGAGAGGTTCGATTCAAGGAAATTGCTTTCCTGCGAAATCTGAACACCCAAAGAAAATCGAGACCACGACCGTTCCATGAGTTGAGCAGAAACCTCAGCTGCGAGCGCTGGCCGCTTTGCGGGCGAGGAGGTTGTAGCCTTTGGCTTTGGCATCCGCCTCGATCGCAGCCAGGTGGGTGCGTCCCGCTGTTGTTTGTCCCGACTTCATTTCAATTTCGGCGAGCGCGAGACGCCCATCGAGTTCGATGCCCAGATAGCCCAACTCTCGCGACTTGGTGACGATCGTGGCCAACTCTTTACGTGCTAGACCCCCGCCAGCGGAGTAGACAATGCTTTTTTCGCCGGTCTCGATACGGGCTGCGGTGATCGCGGTCCGCCATCGGATTTCGGGATTCTGGCTCTTGGCCGCAAGGGACCGTGCGTGTTGCATCGCCTCGGTCGCTGCCGCGCTTTTACCTTCCGCAAGCAGCGAGCGGGCGAGGATGCACCAAGCTTGAGTTTCGTCTTCGCGGGCTTTTTGTTTCTGAAAAACCTCGAGGGCTTGCCGGACCGTGGCTTCCTGTTCGGCGGGAGAGCGAGCCTCTTCCAGCGACAACTCTGCGAGGGCGAGCTGAGTCTCAGCAATCATTATCTTATCGCCTCTGGACGTCCGTATTGCCAGCGATTGTTCGTACATCTTACGGGCGACTGGAAGATCGGCCTCCTGGAGCAGCAGGCCTCCCAACGCCTCCGTGGCATACGACACCCCCAACTGATCACTTTTTTTCTGCCACATCGCGAGCGATTGTTCGAATCCCTGCCTGGCGCCCGCCAGGTCCCCTTGAATTTGGTGTATTGCCGCGATGTTTAGACCGACGAGAGCGGGATATCCGGTGTTGTCCTCTAGCTCCCACGTTTGGAGGGACTCCTCATAGAGTTGGATCGCGCCTGGCAGATCCCCTTGATCCAGTCTCTCGCCGGCAAGGTTCCCAGTAGCTATAGACAGACTCCTCTTATCATCAAGACGCCGGTAAATGGCCACAGACTCGCGTTCCATTTTCTCGGCCGTGGCGGAATCGCCCTCGCCTCCATAAGCGAGAGCGAGGTTGTCGAGCACCTGGGCCAATCCGCTGTCGGATTCATTCCGGCGGAAAATGGCTTGCGCCTGCTGCATGAGGCGGATAGCTTCAGGAACATCCGTTTGCTTTATCGCCTGAGCCCAGGCGAGCAAGGCCTTGCCTTCGTGCTCCCGATCTCCGACTGCAGCGGAAATGTCCCGAGCCTCGCGACAGGCGGAAACCGCATTCTGCGGTTGCCCAAATGCGATGAACATCCGACACTGCATCCTCCGCGCATCGGCCATGATCTCACGGGATCCCTGCGCCTTCGCCCTCTCCACCGCTCGGGCGAGGGGTTGTTCTTGATGCTTAGCGTCGCCCAGCAAAATCCAGGCTTCTGCCTCCCCAATTCCGATGCGAGGATCTTCAGACGCGGGTGGCGGAAGCTTACGCAGTGCCTCGACCGTGGCCATGGCATCGTGCCCTTTTTCGGCGCGGGTCTGCATCGATGCCAGTCTGAGCCCATAGTCGACGTTGTCGGGAAACAATGTGAAGAGCGCGCGATAGACCTCGATCGCCTTCTCATATTCATGATCGATGTCGCGATGGCGGCCTTCCACCACCAACCTCTCTTCGCGAGAAAGATTAGCGGCGAGGTCGTACGCCTGGCGGGCTTCCTGTTGGGCTTTTTTGTCGTAGCCTAGTCGTGACCATGCTTCGGCCAGAGCGGAATGAGCCAGGGCAAACTTTGGATCGGCGGCTAGGGCTTGCTGCAGAAGATCTCGCGCTTCCATGGCATCGAGTACGCGCAGCCGAGCGAGCCCCTCCGAATAAAGGCGAACGGCGTCACGATTGGAAGGTAAGGAGGCGCGGATGCTCACGGCCTCCACGGGAGAAACCGCTTCCACGCCCAGCTTTTCGCGCATCCGGGAACCCGCCTGAGAGACCATATCAAACAGGTCCGCCTCGCTTCCAACCACAGCCACATCAGCAATCGTCTCCCCGGCGACCGTATCTTGCAGGCGCAGGTCGAGCCGGATGCGGGTCTCCGATTTTTCGCGGAGAGCGGTGTAGGAGCCGAGGACGATCAAGTCGCTATCCATATCCTTATGCAATCGCGCCAGCGTCTCACGGGAAAGGCTGTCGGTGTCGGCCAGAGGAAGATCGAGTTTGGTGCGCGCGACTTCTTCACCGGAAACAAGGCGCAGCTTTTCGCCGGCCTCCAGTTCAGTGCTCAACATTTCCGACAACGCGATGGACAGCCAGCCTTCTTCGGGACGGCCAGACAGGTTGCGAAAACCGAGAACGGCGATGGAACGGCGCGCCGCAGTGGGCGTCGCCGTTAACCTGACCGCGTTTGAATTCGTTGGGAGTGGCGCTCGGCGAAACCTCCTCCAACTGTAAAACCCGGCAAACGAAATTGTTGCTAAGACCAAGACCGCGATCAGTCGCACCGATCGATTCCGGCGACCAAACAGGTTCAGCTGTTGGTTATCTTCCGTGACGACACTTGTCCGAGTCATTTGTCGCTGGAGAAGGACGCCTTGGGAAGTATTGTTGGTCGCGGGCACAGCATCCGGAGTAGCCCCGGCCGGAGTGACACTCAAACTGTCGGGGACAACAACCGTCACCGCCGAAACAAACTGATAACCTCGGCCCGGCAGAGTGACAATGAAGCTGTTGTCGCCGGGTTTCTCCTCAAGTGCCCGCCGCAGGGCCGAGATACTTTGCGCGAGGCTGTTCTCGTCTACAAAGATATCGGGCCAGACATTCTTCAAGAGCTCGTCGCGAGTTAGAACCCGTCCCGGGTTCTGCACCAGGTACAACAGCACATCAAACGCCCGGCGGTTGAGCGTGACGATCTCCTCTTTTCGTCGCAAGGTGCGGGCGAGGACATCGATCTGAAACTCCCCGAATCGAAATATCCCTTCGGATTTCATTGACTTGGTGGCGATTCAGAACTTGTCAAAGCGTGTCAGGAGCCATCACTGGCATTTTTTGCGGGACTGCCACAACATTCGCGGCCAGCACAGGAGAACCGCACGAACAGACTCTACCAATGGCTGACTCAGCGGGCAAGCTTCTTCGGTTCTGGCTCGTCCGATCGTGGCACGAGCCGCACCGTTCGCACTGAGGTGACGGTACAGCGGGAAGGAATGACCGTCCGGCGAGTGCGCGCAATTTGTTACCGATGAATTGATTCACGAATTAGCGCGCACGGAGGGACTGCATAAGCGATGCGAATGATGTCGATGGAGTAAAAAAAGGAGGCTACCATGAGCAATACGACCACCGCAGGTCCACCGCAAACCTCAACCTGGATTTTGCCGGCAGAAGTTAGAGAGAGTGCCGAGTCTAGATCCGGGACAACTGGCGCCTCCTATTCTTCCAGGAAAATCCCGAACTGTACGCGGTGGAACCCCATCCTAACGTCGAAAAGCACGACTTTAGGATGGGGCACCCGACCCTAAAAC
>JBAWBE010000405.1:0-20812 GCA_049589635.1 Terriglobales bacterium | reverse complement strand
GTGCAGAACAACTACATCACTGAACGCCAGCAAGTCAGGAATTTCAACGATTTCGACATTCGCTCCGATTTCAACGCGACGCAAAAGGATCAGATCTTTTTCCGTTACAGCTACGCGCAGGATGGTTTTACGGT
The DNA here is from genome assembly GCA_049589635.1 of Terriglobales bacterium. Classification (GTDB taxonomy): domain Bacteria; phylum Acidobacteriota; class Terriglobia; order Terriglobales; family Acidobacteriaceae; genus Acidiflorens. The sequence continues at coordinate 20,678 of JBAWBE010000405.1, read as the reverse complement.
CACGAATAGTCTGGGACCGTGCTGTCCATCCGGATTCGGCTCGGGCGATAACATCTTCCATGCGCGCGGAGCGGCGGCAGGGTACACCCGGACAATTAGTGCGAACATTGTGAACGAATTCCGGTTTGGTTATATCAGTTCAACTTATGGCTACAATCCTCCGAACATCGGCCAGAGACTGGGAGCGGCGATCGGAATTCCCGGGGCGAACCCGACCCCGCTGCTGGGAGGCCAGGTTCTGATTGGCGGCAACGGCAACCCAGAACTTGACTACCAAGGAGATGGCGGTCCTTATAACGTGCCGCAGAAGCTCTACCAGTTCACAGACTCTTTGTCCTACAGCCACGGGCGTCATATATTCAAGTTTGGAGCAACCGTGGGAAAACGGCAGCTCAATTTCGTGCAGGGCAATGATGCCAAAGGCTACTTCGTGCTGGGCGGCCTCAGCTATCCCGGCACTGGAAGATTCACAGGATATGAAGCGTCCGAGGTATTGGCCGGCTTTCCGGACTATGAAATCGGACAGTTCAACGGCTTGTATCAAACGCGCAGTTGGGAGACCGGTTACTTCGCCCAAGATGACTGGAAAGTAAACAGTCGGCTGACGCTCAACCTCGGCATCCGCTACGATTTCTACACTTGGCCTTACGAGATACACAACGAGATGTCCAACTGGTTGCCGAACAACGCAACGGATCCGACCGACGGCGTGTTAATCACGCCCGGCAGTCCTGGTGCGGCTGGGCTCGGGAGAAGCCTGATCAAGAATGATAAAAACGATTGGGCACCGCGCGTCGGATTTGCTTACGACCTCTTTGGCACGGGAAGAACCGTACTCCGCGGCGGATACGGCATCTTTTACTACCTTGATCGCGGCGGCGTGGGCGAGCAGTTGAGCAATAACCCCGATTTCAACGGTGTCTCGAGCTTTGAATCTTGTCCGGGTTTCAACGGTAATTGCTCCACTCTGGATCCAGCCGGTTTTCGCATTACGCTGAGTGGCCAGGGACCACAGGGCGATAACAACTGGCTCGACGCCACCGGAGCACTGCCTCCCGCGGTTAATACGGTTAACGTAGCAGACCCAAAGAATGTGAGCGTGATCTACTGGCCGGGCAACAGCAAGAACTCGAGGGTGCAACAATGGAACGTACAGTTCGAGCACCAATTCGGCAGCAGCATGGTGTGGGATCTCGCCTACGTGGGCACCAAGATGAGCAATCTGGCGACAGCCTTCAACTCCAACAATCCGATCCTCGACGGCGATGGCTCGTCGCGCTGGTCGGGCCTGGGCGGAGCAGTTAACGAGTACGCTTACATCGGAAGCGGCACCTATAACGGACTGCAAACCAGCGTACAGCGCCGACTCTCGAAGGGATTGACTTTCCGGGGAGCCTATACGTGGTCCCACACGATCGACAACTCGAATTCATCTTTCAGCGGGAACACCACCAACGGCGGCGCTCGAATTTTCATCGACCCGAATGGCAATCCGCTCTTGGGCTTCAACAAGGGTAACGCGGACCAGGACATCCGCCACATTTTCTCGTTCGGATCCATGTATGAACTTCCTTTCGGTAAGGGCAGGGCATACGGTTCGGGCTGGTCGGGGCCCGTCAATTACATCATTGGAGGCTGGCAGTGGAACAACATCATCACACTGCAGACCGGTACTCCTTTTGATCTCAACGTTACGGGGAACTCCCCCCAAAACCGTCCGGATGTCATTGGAACGCCGTCAGCAAAAATCTCCGACGGCAAAGGCATCATCACTGGCGACTTCTCCTCTCCGCCAGTTAACGGAGCTGGTATCTATATTCGTCCTGGCACACTCGGGCGGAATGCCTTATACGGTCCTGGGGTCCACACCTGGGACACGGGCATGATGAAGGATTTTCCGATAGAGGGCCGCCTCAAGGGGGAGTTCCGCGGTGATTTCTTCAACCTGCTAAACCACCCGCAGTTCACTGACGGTAGTTTTTACACGAACCTTAACGGTGCTAGTGGTTTAACCACTACGAGCCAAACGGCATCGACGCGCTTCTCATCCGCCCGAGAGCTACAGCTGGCTGTGCGTTTTACATTCTGAACCATGGTACCGAGGAGGGGCGGTTGATCGCTCCTCCTTTGCCTGGTTAGCCCTGAGGTTTTCCTTCTGGGGAGCTCGCTGGATCTGCATTAATCGGGCTGCCGGTTGTTACCATGAAAAGCAAATTCATAATTGCGCTTTCGCTGATTTTGGTGTGTCTGTTCGTGTCGCTGGCACTTGCGCGAACGGCTGTCAGCGAATCCCACTCTCCCATCATCCGCAAAGTCGAGCCGCCCAACTGGTGGATTCAATATACTCCCGATCTCACGCTGCTTCTTACGGGTGAGAATCTGAATGGCGCGCGGGTGGAAAGCAGTACCAGCGGGGCATCCGTCGTTGGAGCGGATGCTTCGGCTAACGGGCATTATCTTTTTGTGCGTCTGCGGCTTGCTTCGGATGTGCGCGCCGGAAATGTGGACTTGCGCATCGGGACTGTCGGTGGTTCTTCGGTTGTGGAGCTGCCGGTGCTAGAGCGCGCTGACTCGCGCGGGCGTTTCGATAGTTTCTCGCTCAACGACGTTATCTACCTCATCATGCCCGACCGCTTCGCCGATGGCGATCCTGCAAATGACCGTCCGCCGGGCTCGACGGGCGTTTACGATCGCAGCAATCCCCATGCTTACCATGGCGGAGACCTGCGCGGAATCCGGGATCATCTTGGCTATCTGCATGAGCTCGGCGTCAATATGCTTTGGCTTACGCCGGTTTGGAAGAACACTGACTCCGACTATCACGGGTACCACGCCGTCGATTTCTACGCAGTTGACGAGCGCATGGGAACGATGCAGGAATATCAGGAACTGGTCGCCGATGCGCACAAGCTCGGCATGAAAGTTCTGATCGACTACGTTGTGAACCATACCGGCCCGAACCATCCATGGGCCGACGATCCACCGACGCCAACCTGGCTTCATGGGACGCGTCAGCATCACCTTGCGCCTTCGTACAAATTCACTGGCCTGGTCGACCCTCACGCTTCGCCGCGCGAGTATCTCAATACGCTCGACGGCTGGTTTGCGGATAAGCTTCCTGATCTCAACCCCGACGATCCTGAGCTTGGCCTCTACCTTGCACAAAACGCCACGTGGTGGACAGAGATAGCTCAACTCGACGGCTTTCGACTGGATACCTTCCCTTATTCGTCGCGCCAGTTTTGGAGCGGATGGCACGCGCGAGTTCGGGCGGTTTACCCCAAGCTCGACGATATCGGAGAGGTGGCTGACGGTGATTCTTCGATCACCTCGTTTTTTGAAGGCGGCAGAAAGCAGTTTGATGGGATCGACAGCGGACTATCGACGGTGTTCGATTTTCCTCTTCGCGATGCGTTGCGCGACGTGATCATCAAGGGCGAGCCGCTGGAGAAGATCGTGACCGTGCTTCGTCACGACGAGTTTTATCCGCATCCGGAAACGTTGGTTACTTTTTTCGGTAATCATGATAACAAGCGATTCATGGGCGAAAAAGGCAGCGACGCCGCCAAGCTCAAGGCGGCGTTTTCGTTGCTGCTGACGCTGCGCGGCATTCCGCAAATTTATTATGGTGACGAAATCGCGATGCCCGGGGGCGATGATCCCGACAACCGGCGCGATTTTCCTGGAGGTTTCCCCGGTGACGCTCGCAACGCCTTTACTGCGCCAGGCCGCACGCCGGAGCAGCAGGATGTGTTCGCGTATGTGCACTCTCTGCTCGATCTGCGCAAGAGCCATCCCGCTCTGAGGATGGGAAAGCAGTGGCACATCGGATGGGACGACACTTACTATGCGTTCCTTCGCGAGCTACCCGAAGAGAAACTTCTGGTGATCTACAACAATGCGGGTAAGGCGCGCACGCTCGAGATTCCCGTGAGCGACACGCCTCTTGAGAAGGCGCATCACCTTCAGGCTGTGTTTGGGGATGTTTCGGCGGAGGTTGTCGACGGCAAGATCCGCGCAACATTGCCAGCGCAGACGACCGCGATCTTTAGTGTTCACTAGGAGGCGGGAAAAATCGGTTTCGCCTATCAGCTTTTCCCTCAGGGGCTGGAAGGCGCCGCCGATTTTGCACTGCTAATGGCGCGAGTCGAACTCGCGCCATTCCCGCTCCTCTCTCGCTCGTCCCGTCCCGCTCCTTTCAATTTGTGTTGTTAGTGCGCCGGGGCCGGCTGGGGAGTCGTCTGCGGAGCCGGTGGAGGAGTCGAGAAGTTTACCTTCGGAACTTCGCGCGAGGCTGGCGTGGCTTCGAAGTAAGCCTCGTTCGGCTTGAATCCGGCGATTCCCGCGAAAAAGCTGTTGGGGAATTGCTGGACGTAGGTGTTGTAGTCCTTCAGAGTGTCGTTGTACCGTTTGCGCTCAACGGCAATACGATTCTCTGTGCCTGCGAGTTCGTCCTGGAGGCGCAGAAAGTTTTCGTTGGACTTCAACTGAGGATAGTTTTCGACGACGACCAACAGGCGTCCGATCGCGCCGTCGAGCTGCCCATTGGCGGCGATCTTTTCCTGAGGGGTGCCGGCGGAGAGCAGGGCGGAGCGCGCTTTTGCGATATCGCCGAAGACGGTTACTTCTTGTTGCGCGTAGCCTTTGACGGTCTCCACCAGATTCGGGATCAAGTCAGCGCGGCGCTGCAGCACAATGTCGACTTGCGACCAGGCTGCCTTGACCGACTCGTTCTTGCTGACGAGCGTATTCTTCACGCTCACGTATTGGCCAAACACCAGCAGAGCGCCCAGCAACAGAATTACTACGATAACGACGATAGCGATCAGTGCCTTGCCCATGGAATTCTCCTGATTTCTTGTTCGAACAGACTGCCCGAATGGTCCGAGACGGGGCGGACCCCGTCTTTACACGAAATTTTGCCGCCCTTTCATAACGCGCTCTTTACCTTGCGAATTCTATGAAGAGCTTGCGGCACCCGAGTCCAGCATTCTATCAACTGCGTTGGTTACCTGCTCCACCGCTGCGAGATATCGGGAAAAGACGTCTGCTACATCAACATTCTTGCGGTTCGATCTCCGTTCTCTGACGTCCAGCACTTGAAGAATGGCTGAGGGGTCAAAAGCAATTTGCTTTGACAAGGCTTGCACTGCCTCGCGCTTGCCAACCGGTGCGCCATGCCCGAGCACGAGCAACACGTGACGAAAGAGCGTGGCGAACGACGACACCGATCGCAACAGCACCTCCCACAGTCGCGAGTCATTGCCGGAGGCGACGACTGAGTGCTGGCGCAGCAGGGCTAGTTTTTCCCGCAGCTCATATTCCACCTGAAGGCGATGCAGGTCCGCCGGGATCGACAAGCCCTGCAAAACGTCCGTTCCAAAGATTACGCGATGGTGCTGCTGCATATCGATCAACTCGATCGTAAACACATCGGTGGACCGTTCAATCTCCTGACGGGTCATGAAGAGCGGAGGCGGCTGCTTCTGGCCCTCCCACCATTTGACGGCGGGAGCAAGGGCCTGCAAGGCATTGAATGAGCTGTCGCGAAGCACGCAGAACAAATTCACATTGGAGAACTCGGGATGAAAATCTCCTGCGACGGCCGATCCGAACAGGATCACGCTTTCCAGGTTTGTTCCGGCCGCCGATCGCAGCCGGCTGACAAAATCTTCGATCTTTTTTTCGGGAATCATTTGCTTCTCGGAAACCATTTGCGCCCTCGCTGACTTCCCCCGTCGACTACCAACTGCCGCTGGACCCACCGCCGCCCGACATACCACCGCCGCCGAAGCCACCAAAACCACCACCACCGCCAAACCCGCCCCCACCGCCGCCAAAGCCGCCGCCATAACCGCGGCCTCCGCCCCCAAACATTCCGGAAAAAAGCATCCAGAAAAGGATGCCGCGCAACGGGGTAAAAAGAACCACGAGCACAACGATAATCAGCAGGACAATGCCGCCGGGCGATATCCCTCTGCCCGGTTGCTGCACGCGACGCGTGGGAGCACGCGGGAATTGCGGCGTCGAAATCTGAACGCCGGCATCCTGCGCGATGACGTCGGCAACGCGCGAGGTGACCAGCAGCAGCGCCTGACTATAGTTAGCCGCGCGCATGAGGGGGACGGCCTCCCGCGCAAATTCGCCCGTCTTTCCATCCGGCAGAATGGGCTCCAGCCCATAGCCAACCTCTATGCGGTCGCGATGGTCGTCAATCGCGTACAGAATCAGCACTCCGCGGTTGGTGGCCTTGGTACCCAGTCCCCACTGCTGAAATAGCTTGACTGCATAGCTTTCAATATCCGAGCCATCAAGCGATCGCACAGTGACTACGGCGATTTTGGCGTGGGCTTTCTGGTCGATCTGGCGGCAGATGTCGTCCATCTGCGCGATCGTGTTTTGGTCGAGAACGTGGGCAAAGTCGTCCACGTAGTCGGTGGGTTTAAGCTGCGCTACCGGTTCGGCTAGTGCCGCGAGCGTCAGCAGTACTGCGCCAACGACACCCAGCCACCATTTTGCGCGGGAACTCATGGAAGGAAAATTGTACAGGACGCTGCTGCGGCTAGCTCAGCAGGCGCCGAGGCATCTGCACCCGGATGAGATTTTTTCCTTAGCGGAATTGACCGCTGTCGCGAATCTTTTTGGCTGCCTCTTCCAGAAAATCGTCGACATGCTGGTGGGGCTGGGGCTGAAGGCCGGTCTTTGCTTTGATCCTGTCCGCGATTTGAACTGCCGTGTTCACCCGGACGTACTTGTCGAGATCCCAGCGCCGGTGCAGATAGGTTTCAATCAAGACAAGTTCTTCGGGCGTGACCTGGGTCAAGCCCGGAGCAACGGCCGGGCGTTCTTCCGATGTGAGGCCGGAAGCTTGGTCGGAGGTATTCCACGAGGGGCGAACATCCTCGGTAGGCTTCTCGTGGACTACAACCGTACCTGCGACGAAGTCTCCCAGCCTTCGGCTTTGCTGGTTGCACATCATGCAGACCAGGCCGACACCGTAGATGCCCGGCAGGCCATCGACCGCGCGCATGAGGTTGCGTCCGACTGCTTCGAACGCATTGATCGGCCTGCCTGATTCCTTGATTACGCGGATGCCGGCATAGCGCTTGCCGGGCGTTTGCCCGGACCAAATAGATTCGAAGAAGGCAAAGTAACCCCAATAGATGGCAAACAGAATGAAGATCGCCAGGGCTGGTCCTACGAGCGTCGGAAGAAACGTGAATGCAGACGAACCCCGGGTCATCGTGAAGATTAATATGATGGCGGTGATGAGATAGAAGATACTTTGGATTATTGTATCTATTGCCAGAGCGAGGAATCGGCTACCGATTCCGGCCAAAGGCAGCTCCAGGGCGATTTGCTCAGGAGTGTCGATTTTCAGTTGATCGATAGAGTCCATATCGAGTCCATATCGAGTTCACACGATGATTTCCACTCGCTGGCTGGAGAAGCGCAAGCCGTACTGGAGCAAGCTGGAAACGCTGCTGAACCAAAGCGCAAAGAGCGGATTGAAGTCGCTTACCCGCACTGACTTGCAGGAACTCAGCCTGCTGTATCGTCAGACGGCGGCGGATCTGGCCGCCATTCGCGAAGATCGCGGCTCGGTGCATTTCGCCCGTTACGTCAACCAGTTACTCGTGCGCGCTCACAATACCATCTATTCGGGCCGCAGGGCGAGTGCTTCGGCGATGTTTTCGTTTTTCTGGAAAACCTTCCCCGCGACCTTCCGGCGCAATCTAAAGCATTTCCTGTTGGCGGTCATTATCTTTCTGATTGCCGGCGCGGTGGGCGCGATGCTGACGCGGCAGAACCCCGATTTCAAAGTGAAGCTTCTGGGGCCGGAAATGGTAGAGACGATTGACCGCCATGAGATGTGGACACACTCCATCGTCGGAATCAAGCCGCTGGCGTCGAGCGCGATCATGACTAACAACATGAGCGTCGGCTTCACCACTTTTGCATTCGGAATTACCGCCGGTTTAGGCACGATTTACATGATGGCATTTAATGGCCTGCTGATTGGAGTTATCGGCATGGCTTGTGCGCTGTCAGGAATGAGCCTGCAACTCTGGAGTTTTGTGGCGCCGCACGGAGTCCTCGAACTGCCGGCTATTTTTATTGCGGGCGCGGCGGGCTTCAGGATCGCACAGGGCCTTTTGTTTCCCGGTCTATTGCCCCGGCGAGAGTCACTGGCACGGGCGGGGCTGGAGGCTGTGAAGCTGATTCTAGGGACAATTCCCATTCTCATTATTGCCGGCCTAATCGAGGCGTTTGTCTCGCCGACCGGGCTGCCTGTGCCCTTGAAATTCTCCCTGGCGGGCGCGCTGTTTGCGCTGCTGGGGGCTTATTTGTTCGGATTTTCGCGCGAGGGTGACCCGGCTCAGAGTTGATTTCGTTCTTTGATTTGCAGATACGAGTTCACGAGCGCCGGAGAGATTGCTCCGGAATTCACTTCCATGGCGAGAGCTCCTCGTTCGCGCAAACGGGCCAGCAATAATTCTCGCCGGTGGACCATCTCCTGCGCGGCGGCTACCTGATACATTTCAGACTCGCTTTCCGGACGCTTCGCGGCCAACTCGCCTAAGTCTGGTTGACCGATCACCACAAACAGTACCAGATGTTTCGGCATCATCATTGACGCAGCTTCAATGACTTCGGGGGTCATCGCGGTCTCGGCTAGATCGGTGAGCCACACGATGAGGCTGCGGCGCTTCTGGTCAGTCAGGAGCCGTGCGGCCATGTGCAGGTGGTCAGCCTCGGAGACTTCTTCATGCACCTGGGCCAGTTGTTCAATCAGGCGACGCAGGTGGGCACTGCCTTTGGCGGCTGGAAGCTGATGACGAATTGCGCGGCCATAAGCTACGAGTCCGACGCGATCGCCGGAGTACAACGCAACCTGGGCCAGACTCAGCGCGGAATTGACCGCGTGGTCCAATTTAGTCAGGCCCAACTTAGTTAGACCCAGCTTAGTCTGGTCCAGTTTTCCGAAGCCCTCCACGCGGGCCCGCATCAAGCGGCCAGAGTCGATGACAATCCACACCGTCTGGCTGCGTTCGACTTGATAGACGCGGGTGACCAACTTCGCGCGCCGGGCGGCGGCGGTCCAACAAATGTCGCGATACTCGTCGCCAAGCCGGTATTCGCGCAAGCTTTCAAACTCGCGTCCGATGCCGCGGACTCGTGAGTGGCGCTTTTCCAGGGCAATCTGACGACTGCGCAGCAGATAAATGGAGTGCCGCTTCGCATCTTCGAGATTGGGATAAAGCCTCACCGTCTGCGTTAAGGAAGCTTTCACCCATCGCTCGGCGATGCGCAGGACACTCTGATAACGCACGTAACAATCACCCAGCGTTGCGTCTCCCCGTTGCACCGGGCAGATCTGATATTGCGCGGTCGCTTCGTTCCGGGCTCCCGCTTTGAGCGAGAGAGTGGGAGGCTCATCTCTTAATTGCACGGGAACGGTATCGATCAGTGTGGCTCGGATTGTTTTGTCGGAGGAGTTCGTGAGGGTGAGATCGACGGGCGACGGAATCGACAGAGCCACCGCCGAGTGCCACGTGCGCGTTACAGTCAATTGCGACGGAGGGGGGAGTTGGGTCAGATCGGCGAGCCATGCCAAAACGACCAGAAGATCCCACGCGAAGAGTGCATAAACAAATCGGAGATCGAGGAATGCGGGAATAATCCACACCAGACCCAGCAACAACAGTGTGAAGAAGCGATCGCCAAAAGCCGCGCCCAAGCGCTTGTAAGGTTTGGTAGCTGCCTCGACTGAGGGCGGGACCAGCGTGCCGAGATCGCTCATGAACAGTTGCTCGCTGTGTTCACTTCGACACTGGCTTCTCCAATCACTTTGGGACCTCGACGGTGCGGAGCACATCTTCAAGCACCTGATCCGGCGTGATGCCTTCAAGATCCGCCTCCGGCTTCATGATGATTCGATGGCGCAGTACGGGCCGCGCAGAGGCCTTCACGTCGTCGGGAATTACGTAATCGCGCCCGTCAATGGCCGCGACAGCCTTTGACACGGCCATCAAACTGACTGCGGCGCGAGGGCTGGCCCCGAGTGACAAAGAGGGCCAGTCGCGCGTGCGGCGCGCAATCTGCACTATGTAGCTGAACAGCGCTTCCTCTACCGTGACGGATTTGAGCTCCTGCTGGGCCTGCTCCAATAACCCCGCTTCGATCGGCTTCAAGTTCATCTTGTCCAGTTCGCGGGATTCGAATCCGTTTTGAACGTTGGCTAGCAGCCGGACTTCATCCTGGAGGCCGGGATAGGGGACCTGAAGTTTCAAGAGGAAGCGATCAAGCTGAGCTTCAGGAAGAGGGTAGGTGCCTTCAAATTCGATAGGATTTTGCGTGGCAAAGACGGTAAAGAACTGAGAAAGCTGATACCCCGTGCCATCAATCGTCACCTGGTGCTCTTCCATGCATTCGAGCAGGGCGGCTTGCGTGCGCGGAGGCATGCGATTGATTTCGTCGACCAGAAGTAAATCCGTGAAGACCGGTCCCTGGTGCAGCTGGAACGCCCCATTAGCCATGTTCAAGACATTGGTGCCGACGATGTCGGCCGGCATCAGATCGGACGTGCACTGAACGCGCTGAAAACTCAACCGCAGCAGCAAAGACAGAGTTTTCACGGTCAAGGTCTTGGCAATGCCGGGAACGCCTTCCAGCAGAACGTGCCCGCGGCAGAGAAGCGCGATTAGACACTGGTCTTTGATTTCATTCTGGCCGACGACCACTTTGCCCATTTCGTCGCGGATATGCTGCACCAACTGCGGAACTGCCTGCATTACGCTTTCTCCTTCCGAACGCCCTGAAACAGTTTTAATTGAGCGGCGTATCCATCGAGTTCCTGCAACAATTGCAAGGCCACAGGAGCGTGCAGAAAAGGATCGGAACTGGCCGCCTCGCAGCTTCTAAGGGTCGCAATGAATTGGTCGTTGCTGAACGCCCCGGCGGAAGATCCGCCGCTGCCTGCCTCGTTGAATCCCGAACGACTGCGGATCGCGGTAGCCAGTTCGTCCGCAGATGTGTTGACTGCGACCCCAAGGCGTCGCGTCAGCCAATAGCGGAAACGCCGGTAGCTGATGTCGACCGCTACGGAAGCGGTTCCGGCGCGCTCGTAGAGCCCTCCAAGGGTCTGAACAAACTCAATCGGCGAGAGGCGAACGTCGGTGATCGGGACAGAGGTTGGGCCACTGCGGCGGGAGAACGTGGCAACGATTGAGACGGCAAGAAGAACTAATTGGGCGAAAAGCCACTTTACCGGCGAGTGGCCTATGGAGCCAGCCAGCGTTTGACGATAGCCGTGAATATATTCATCCCAGAGAATTTCGTTTTTTTGCTTGCCTGAAGTTTGATCGTCGAGACACGCGAGCAAGAATTCCATATTGCCGGGCTCTTTCAATCCCGCATTGGTGAGGGGCGTTGCTGAAGCCCACCACAAGACCTCACCCCGCCCGAAAGGATACTTCACGACCAGTGTGTGAGAGCCATCACCGTAGAGCGGATACGCCGGCGAAGACTCCTGCCAATAGGAGCGGGGAGCAAGCGTGATCTGCGGGGCGGCGCGCGTAATGGGCGAAGGAGACAGAGATGACGCCGTCTTCCAGGTCATTCCGGAAAGGATGTCAGGCACCGACTCATTCTCCGGCAGAAACGTGCCGGCGAACATTCCTGTTGCGATGACGTGGCCTCCCTCGGAAATAAAAGTCTTTAGGCGTTGGCGTTCTTCGCGCGTGGGTGCTTCGTACGGTTCGGCGAGGACAAGGGTTTTCCCGGTGGCCTCAGGAAGATCGATGAGAGGCTGTTCCCATCGCTGGACTTTATATCCCGTATCGGAGAGCAGCACGTAGGCGGCCTTGGCTCCGCCGGACGCGCTCGAATAGCTGCTGGGATACTCAGCCTGACCGGATTCGCCGGAGCTAAACACTAATGCGCCGATGATGAGCAGGACGAAAACAAATCCTGCGACAATAAAAAGGTTCCGATCTTTCCGGTTCAGGTTGACTGGCATCCCAGCCTCTCCAGCGCCTGCATTGTTTGCGCGAATGCACCGGCGTCGGCCTCTCGTTTGGCGTACCAGGTGAGTTCGAAAATCCGCGTGAGGGCGGCCAGCGTTTCGCGGTGTTCGCTTGATTTCGACAATAAGCGAAGATACTCGCGCGGGGTGCGCGCGCGATCGGGCCGCCAGGTGCCCTGATGCTCCAGAAATGAAATGCCCGCCCAGTAGCCGAAGTGAATCGCTTCGCGCCAATTATTTTGCGCGGCAGCCGCGCGCGCATCCGCCAGCCAAAGAGCCCAGCTCTTCGCGGAAATCGGAAGGTCAGTGGGCACCGCGCTTTCCTGTGCGCCGGCCGATTTAATTTGCCGGTACGCCAGGAATCCGAGCATCAGCACCGCCAGCGCAATAAATGTGTACACAAATATCCTGCTGATGGTGGGAATTGCGGAGGAGCGGAATAGGCGCTCCAGCAAATTGAGAATGGCAGCGACCATCTTTTGCGCGAGCCGGTCGAGAAAGGTTGGTCCGGTCACGTCGCGGAATTCTGGGCGCGCCAGAATGGCTGCCAGGTGAGCGCGGCTGCCGGAGACATCCGCAGGAGATGCGTCAAAACCATCGAGATCGTTGCGCAGGCCTTGAATCCGCGTTCTGATCGCGATCGCAGTGGTTGAATTCTTTTCCTCCTGGAACTGGTGAATATCCCGGCGCAGACCCTCGGTGGAGATTTCGAAGTCCTGCTGCTCGGTGTGAACCCGCCAGCTTGGGGGCAGATTCCGCAGCGCCGAGGGAGTCTCACGTCCGGAGCTGTCGAGTTGTTGCGTCGCCTCCAACAACTGATCCAGAGCGGCATGATATTCGGCGACCGTGAGCGAGCTGTCCTCATGCGAATCCGCCCGGCAGAAAGAGCCGGCGCTCAGGAGGGCAGCGATCAGGAAGCCGGCGAAGATATAAGTGCGCCTCGGCGTCATGCGCGGTTCTATGCCGTGGCGCCCTGAAGAGCCGGCGCATCCAGAGTGCTCATCATCAGTTGGAGGTCGAATGCTTCTTTGCGTACCCGCTCATCGTAGTAGACGAGCGAGAATGCGATGGTGGCGAGCGGCCCAACCAGGCAGGTCGAAACAAATGTCGCGATCAGCGATGCGATCTTCCATACTGGGGCGGCGTTTTGCAGCGCGGTCAGGCCTCTTGCGCCCCCCGCGGCGATTTGAATGGGCCACTGAAGAAGTATGCTGACCCCGAAGCTGAGCACGATGAACAAGCACCAGATGACGAAGATGCGGCCGCGGTTTCCCTGGGTAAGTTCGGTGCTGCGCGACATCGCGTCTGAGCTGTTCTTATCCTCTAGAACCTTCGCGGGCACGGCCAAGGACCAGCGCAGCGCCAGCAGGACTCCCGGGACGATCAAAGCCAGGCAGGCCAAGCCCACGAGAAATCCTACTTTCATTGAAAGCCAGATGACTCCCCCGATCTGGTGCTTTACTTTCGCAAATGAATCGGCCACGCTCGCGGGGCGATCGAGGTGAAGGTTTGAAACGGCGACCACGGTAGCGGCTTGTGAAGCGGCGGAAACAATCACGCTCAAGAGTCCCGCTATGAGACTGAAAACCTCCGTTACGAGCAGAGTCCGCAGTTGGTTTTCCGGAGATTGAAAGGCGAATGCCAGACACTGCAAAGCCAGGACAGCCAGATGGGGAAGAGCAAATATCCCCAGGAACAATACAAAGTGGCTGCGGTAAAGAGAGAACGTGCGGTCAAGCAATTCTCCGGTGGTAAGCGGTCTTAGCGCGGTCGCCATTCCTCAATCCTCCCGTGGCTTACTAAGTTGCCCGGCATCGTAGCACGTCGGAGCAGGATATGCCTGTGGAATCGCCGAGCTGGTAAAGCTCACCTCACCGGCAAATCTATTACACCTTGTTATGCCGGGGCACCCTGAAGGATGGGCGCGTCGAGCGTGGCCATCATCAGTTGCAGGTCGAATGCTTCTTTGCGTACGCGTTCATCGTAGTAAACCAGAGAAAAGGCGATCGTCGCGAGCGGGCCGACCAGGGATTGCGAAACAGAATTTGCAAGGAGCGATATGATCTGCCATATGGCCGGAGCATGTTGCAACGCCGCCATTCTGCCAACTCCGGCCCCAATCTCCACGGGCCATTGCAATAGCCGATTGAAAGCGAGGGTGAGCGCCACGAACAGGATCCAGATGACAAAAACGCGGCCGCGGTTTCCCTCAGTAAGTTGTGTGCTGCGCGACATCGATTCTCGAATGCCATTCTTTTCCAGGATCATTGCGGGGACGGCCAACGACCACCGCACGGCCAGCAAAATTCCGGGCACGATCAGGGCGAAGCAAGCCAGGATCACCAGGAACTCTATGGAGAATGAGAGTCCGATGACGCTGGCAATTCGATTCTTTACCTTCGCGAACGAATCCATGATGCCGGCGGGTCGATCGAGATAGACTTGCGAAACTGCGACCACAGTAGCGGCATGAGAAATGGCGGTAAAGACTATGCTCAGAAAAAATGCTCCCAGACCCCAAACGAAAGGTCGAAGCGCGCTCGACATCGGAGTTCCCGGCCTTTGAACTATGATGGCCAGGCACTTGAGGGCAAACTCACAAAGGTGTGGAAGCGCAGCGAGTCCCAGGAACAATAGAAAGTGGCTGCGATAAAGGGAAAACGTGCGATCGAGTAATTCTCCGGTGCTGAGTGGCCTGAGCGCCGTCGCCATTACTTACTCCCCGGTGATCCTTGGAAACTCGCCCGGCATCGTACCATAGGAGCGGCTTCCCGCGCCCGGCACATTACGCGATCGGTGCACCCGCTGCTTTGTAAATCGCCTCGATGGCGAGCATATCTTTCAGACCCTCTTCACCGGGCGATTCTGGCTGCTTGTTGTTGCGGATGCAGTCGGCGAAGTGCTCCGCCTCCAATGCGAATTGGTAAGGATGTTTGCCGGTTGACGGTTGATCGATCGATTGCCCGCTAACCTCGCCGCGGAGATGAATTCCCTCGTAGTAGAACGCGGGTTCCAAGGCTAGATAACCCGTTTCGCCATTGATGCTGAATGAAGATGGCCCGCGCTCGCCATACGAACAGCCGCAAGCGGCGATGATGCCGGACGGAAACTTCATGGTCCATTCCATGGACTGCTCGACCTCGCGAAACCGGCCGCTGCGGTCGCGGGTGGTTATCACCGCGGTAAATTCCGTCGGCTCATCACCGGTGATATGGCGAATTGCATTCAGCGGATAGATGCCGAGGTCCAGCAGCGCTCCGCCGCCGCCAAGCTTTTTGGTAAGACGCCACTCACCCGCGCGCATTTGACCCACGAAGCTGCCCTGGAAGGATTCAATCTGTCCGAGCTTTCTTGATTTGACGATATCGACGGCCTGCTTCCACGTCGGCTCGTAGTGGATGCGGTAGCCGATCATCAGTTTGACCTTTGCCTGGCGGCAAGCGTCGATCATCTTGCGGCACTCAGCACTCGAAATCGCCATCGGCTTTTCGCAGAGTACGTGCTTGCCGGTTCGAGCGGCTCGCACGGTAAATTCGCAATGCATGCTGTTCGGAAGGCCGATGTAGACCGCGTCAACGTCTTTGTTGTCGAGGATTCGATCGAATGTTTCGTAGGTGTAGATTGAGGCTTTCGGAATGCCATACATGGCCGCGTACTTGACGCCCTTCGTGTCGGGATGTCCGGTTACGAGCGCGGTGATCTTTGCCGTCGGCGACTGCGCGCAGGCCTGCATGAAGATGTCGGAGATCCTTCCGAGGCCAACTGCGGCGTAGCCGACGGGCTTCTGTGCGACGTTGATATTTGTCGCGTGCGACCGCCAAGACATCCAAGCCAACGTGAAGGCTGAAACCTTCGCGAAGTCGCGACGTTTAATCGGCGGCATTGTGGATGGCCCTCCCAGGTGGCGGCGTCAGGATCAATTACTCGGGCAGTTTCTGATGACCTTTCATTTTAAATTCCGCTTCCACTTGAGGAGAGGATGTTCCTGGTTGTCCGCCGCCTACGCTGATGCGATGGGTTCCCTTGGCTACCAGTCGATCTCCCTTCGCATTCACCATGCTCAAGTCGCGAGCGTTAAGGGTGAACTGGATATGCTTGCTCTCCCCGGCAGGCACCTGTACCCGCGTGAACCCGCGCAAAGCATGAATGGGAGCTGCCGGAGACTTTGGAAAGCTCAGATAAACTTCGACGACTTCGTCACCGTCCCGCGCGCTCACGTTTTTCACGTCGGCGTCCACGGTCAGAGGATCGCCGGCTTTCAGTTTCGTTGTAGAGAGCTTCAAATTGCTGTACTCAAATTTCGAATAGCTGAGTCCATATCCGAAGCTATAAAGAGGTTGTCCGCTAAAGTATCGATAGGTCCGAGTTTTCATGGAATAGTCTTCAAACTCGGGCAGCTGCTCGACGCCTTTGTAAAAAGTTACCGGTAAGCGGCCCGCTGGATTGTTCACGCCCGCCAGGGTTTGAGCGATAGCGGTTCCACCTTCTTCGCCCGAGTACCATGCGTCAAGAATCGCGTCGGCGTGTTCACTCGCCCAATTTACCGAGAGCGCGCTGCCATTCATCAGGACCACAACGAGCGGTTTGCCAGTCGCTTTCAATGCTTCGAGAAGATCTTCTTCTTCTTTCGGCAGGTCGAGACTGGTTCGGTCGCCTCCCTTAAAGCCGGGTACGTCAACCTTCATCTCCTCGCCCTCAAGTTGAGAAGTAATGCCGACCACGGCGACGACAACATCAGTATTCGTCGCTAACGCGACAGCATCCGGAATCGGATTCGCCATAAGACGCAGCCATACGAACCTTAATCCGGTGCCTCCCTGCCCGTATTCCAACCGGATGGCGTAGCGGTGTCCTCTCTCGAGTGCGATGGTTGTTTCCGTTGGTTTCGGATCGTGCAATATGAAGTCATCCACAATCAGTTTGCCGTCGAGCCAGAGGCGGTTCATTGAACCCACGTTTCCGATTCGATAGTCACCTGATTCATCGGGCGTCAGAAATCCTGTCCATCGCACGGAGAAATCACCCATTCCAGGAGGCGGGGCAATGGATGACCGCTCGGGATGGAAGCGTTGCAGATCGATTGCCTTGTCCACGCGGACTAACTGTGGCGTGCCGGTGAAGTCGGCGGTAGAGAAGTATTCTCCTTTCAGCCCGGGCTGCCCGTCTTCAGTCGAGAGCACGGCCGACGGAACCAGGTCTTCGGTCCGAAGAAAGTTCATGCCCGGCACGTACTTTATTTCGGCGGAATCAAACTGCTTGCGGATGCCTTCGAGAGCTGCCGTCGCATGGGAAGCGGTGCCGCTGTAGTTGCCGTGCAGCACCTTGACTGACTCGGCGAGTGGGCCGACGACGGCGATAGTCTTGACATCGGGGCTCAATGGCAGCACACCGTTATTTTTCAGCAGCACGATCGACTCCCGCGCTGCCTTGAGCGCGAGCGCACGGTGCGCGTCGCTGTCGATCTCGGAATCCGGCGTTTGGGCATAGGACACCATCTCCGGAGGATCGAACATTCCCAGGCGAAAGCGGGCGGTGAACAGGCGCTTCAATGAAACGTCGAGATCCTTTTCGCTGAGGAAACCTTCTCTTACGGCGTCCACATACGGTTCATAGTCGGAGTTGGTGGTCGCCATAGTGAAAAAGTCCGCGCATTCATTGTCCATCCCCGTCTTCATCGCGATGGCAATGGCTTCGGGCATGCTTTTTGTGAATTTGTGGCCGTTGAAGATGTCAACGATGGCATCGCAATCGGAGACCACATAACCATTGAACTTCCATGCTCCGCGCAACTGATCTTTGAGCAGGAACTTGTTGGCGCACGCCGGTTCGCCATTGACACGGTTGTACGCGCACATAATCGAATCCGCTTTGCCCTCGGTGACCGTGGCGCGGAAGGCGGGCAGATAAGTGTCTTCCATGTCGTGTTTCGACACTTCCACATTGATCGTGTGGCGTGAAGGTTCCGGCCCACTGTGGACAGCGAAATGCTTTGGAGTTGAGATCACGCGGTAATATTTCGGGTCGTCGCCCTGGAGACCCGTCACGAAGGCCACACCCATTCGCGCGGTAAGGAAGGGATCTTCACCATAAGTTTCCTGGCCGCGGCCCCACCGCGGATCACGAAAAATATTGATATTCGGCGACCAGAAATCCAGACCTTCCATGATGTCGTGCCGGCCCGCGCGGATTGCCTGGTTGTGTTTGGCACGGGCCTCGGTACCGATCACGATCGCCATCTCGTGGATCAACGGGGAATCAAAAGTTGCCGCCAGTCCGATGGGTTCGGGAAAAACAGTTGCGGTTCCGGCATTGGCGACGCCATGCAAAGCCTCGCTCCACCAGTCATACGCAGGGACCTGCAATCTCGGAATCGCGCGCGCCTGGTTTACTACCTGGGACGCCTTTTCTTCGAGAGTCATGCGTGCGATCAGGTCGTCAACCCGCGCATCGAGCGGTTTTGAGGGATCCAGATACAGTGGAACGGCTGCCGGTTGCGCGTCTTGCGCCACTGAGACCGACAGCAAGACTAGCGGGACAACAATGAGGACGGTAACGTAAAGTACTCGAAGGCTACGGAACATGAATTTTGCTCCTCGGGGCGCGATTCCCGTACGATTCGAAAGCGCCTGAGTATAACATCGGCAACGTACACGGAAACGGATTCGCTGCCATGCCGCGATGGTATAGCGTAAGATGACAGCGGGTCTTCGGCGCGGGTGTGGGGCACTCTGAATGAAGAAAGAAAGAAGCGGAATCCACCAGATCGCCGAGCTGGCGAACGTATCGATCGGAACCGTCGATCGCGCCTTGCACGGACGGAACGGTATCAGAGAGTCGACCCGCCAGCGGATTCTCCGTATTGCGCGGCAAATCGGGTATACGCCGAACCTGGCGGCGCGGGCCTTGTCTGCTTCCAAAACGGGGGTACGAATCGGAGTTTGCATACCCCGCGAAATCCGCTTTTTCTACGATCAGCTTTGGAGTGGCGTGCTCGAGGAAGCGCGCCGTCTTGCGCAGCTTGGCGTTCAGTTTGAATATCGTCCGGTCCGCGCGTTGGGCGAGGATGACACCAGCGCATTGAAGGAGCTCCTCAAAGCCGGCGTTAACGGAATCATTGTCACTGCCGGAAATCCAAAAGGTTTGTTGCCCCTGATCAACGAGGCGGAAGAAAAAGGAGTCCGCGTCGTCTGTGTTTCCACCGACGCACCTGAAAGCCGGCGGTCGAGTATTGTGTGTGTCGAGCCCTGGCTGAACGGCCACATCGCAGGAGAATTGATGGGTAAGTTCGTCCCCCCGCAGTCCAAAGTTGCGGTCGTGGCGGGCATGCTTACAGCCTTGGATCACCGCAAGAAAACTGATGGTTTTTCCGACGCGTTCCCGCGTTATTGCCCGGACGGAGAGATTGTCAGCATCCTCGAGGGGCATGAAGACGAAGATGAAAGCTTTCAAAAAACCTTCGACTTGCTAGGCCGCGAACCTCAACTTGCGGGAATCTACGTGAATACGGTCAACTGTCTTCCCGTGTGCCGGGCCCTCGGAGCACGGCAGTTGGCGGGCAAGGTGCGATTAATCACCACCGATCTGTTTGCGGAAATGGCTCCTTACTTCGAGAAAGGAACCATCTCCGCGTCGATCTACCAGCAACCGTATCGCCAGGGTCAAATCGCTGTGCGGTTGGTGGCTGATCACCTGATCAGCCAGAGTTCCCTCCCACCTACGGTTCACCTCACTCCCGGAGTCGTCATGTCATCAAATCTGAAACTTTTCCGTGAAATCAGGTACTCGCGGGTGACACTGAACGAATCGGATTTCCGAAGCCACGTCATGTCGCACGAGTAATTGGAGCCGCAGGCTCGATAGCCGCCCCGCCTTTGTTCGGTTGGCATCCTCCGAGACAAGCTATGGTTTTTTATAGCTCTTAATTCAATCCCGCATTGAAGAAATTTGCCGCGCGGAATTCAACATTTTGCTTGACAAGATCGATTACGCGGGGCTAAATGTTCGTGGCCCGGTAACGTTACCGGGCTATGCTTTGGATTTGATCCAAGCCCGGTTAGAGGAGCTACCACCATGATGATGCCCAAGATTGTTGGATTTGCCGCGGCTCGAGGGCGCTATTTCGCAGGCCTTTCTCTGTTCCTGTTGGCCTCTGCCCTCTTCGCTTTCGGGCAAGACGCCACCATTGTCGGAACCGTTACCGATTCCTCCGGAGCAGCCGTCCCCAACGTGGCGATCACCGTGACCAACGTCGAAACCGGAACTTCGCGCAGCAGTATCACCAACGATACTGGCCAGTACGTGATTCCCAGTCTGAAGATCGGGCACTACAACATTGGTGCCAAAGCGGCCGGTTTCGGTGGCGAAGAGAAAAATGGCGTGCTCCTGGAAGTTGGTGACCGCGCCCGAATTGACTTCACCCTGAAGGTTGGAGCGGCTCAGGAGCAGATTACGGTCGAAGCCAACGCGGTCGCCGTTCAAACCGATACCGGCGAAGTGAGCAATGTGATTACCGGTAACCAACTCACCCAGCTCGCGACCAACAGCCGGAGTATTTATACGCTAGTCAATCTCACCCCCGGTGTAGCCAATATCCAGGGAGACTCCATTGCTCCAACCTCAATTACGGGCGACCAAAACGTCAGCATTAATG
>JBAWBE010000404.1:0-7578 GCA_049589635.1 Terriglobales bacterium | reverse complement strand
GCTACAACTAAAGTACATTTCACCACTGGGTTTCTGGTGGTAATGAAATTCATCACGCCCTCCGAAATTTTCATGCTTCCTTTCGATTTCACAAATACCAATTTTGATTTCACAAATTCGAACGTCTCGCCTGGCCAGCCTCGCCTCTTTCCGAGGCGAAAGGTTGGACTAGTCTTTCTGGCCCCCGGTGGCATTCCCGGAAATCAATATCTGTTAACCCGGCAAAGTGGATTTGGTTGTGCATTATATTGCGTTTTCCGAGCCTGAGCGTCTGTCTTTCTTTAGATATAGGGGGTTAGATGTAGGGGACCCGGTATCGAGTAGCCAGAGGAAGAGGCGCCAGAAGTTGTTCTCGGAAATCGTAGTATTGAAGAATATTCGGGAGGCGCTACATCCTACCGGCCGCTGGAGTGCCAGATGGAGCCTGGGGATTGATAGTTGAGGCCTTCACCCCAGACGATATGAGTGTCGCCGTGGTTGTCGATGGCGATACCGAAGTAGTCTCCGAAGGGGAAACGGAAGCCGGCTCTTTTGATGTAGGAATACCCGGGAACATAGCCGGAGACGCGCGTCTCTTCCGACCAGGTTGCGCCGCCGTTACTGGAACTGCGGTAATAGGCGTTCCAGTAAGGGGTGTTGCGAGAGTCCATCCAGGCGATACGCACATCGCCGTTGTTTCCGGCCGCGATGGCCGGAAACGCGTGCTCGATGCCAGCAGGCGCGGAGGAGACGCTGGCGCGGGGCAACCAGCTTTCGCCGCCGTTGGTGGATGATGAAAAATAAATCCGCTGCGCGCCCAGAGGCGTGCGGCCCGCGCTCCAGAGAGCGTATAGAGTGCCGTCGGTGTCAGAGGTGAGTGCGATCTGCGCTCCGAGGTAAGCTTCGCCGCAGTCTTCGTCCTTGCAGTCGGGCGAGGCGGCGGAGGTGTCGACCGACTTGGCGGACCAGCTTTTGCCAGCGTCAGCGGACTTGCCGACAAAGAGATCGACCGATCCGCGCGCGCCTCCCGCCTTGGAATACGAGGCCCAGGCTAGATACGCGTTGCCTGCGGGATCGACTGTCGCCGAGCCGAGTAGCGACCAGCCGGGGCGGCTGTCGGCATTGACGCGCGATGGCGTGAAACTACGGCCGCCATCCTGCGAGGCTGCGACCCAAACTTCTTCTTCGTGATTGAAGGCTACGTAGACGCTTTGTCCGCGGACCGCGAGGGCAGGCTTGTCCAGTTCTTCTTCGCTGGTGGCGGCGGTCGCGAATGACCAGGTCGCACCGGAGTCGATGGACTTGGCGAGGATGACTTCGCGCTTCTTGTTTTCGAGCCAAGCGGCGAAAAGGGTATGGCGGTCGGCCGGATCGACTGCGATTTGAGCGTCGAACTGCCCGGAACCGGAGGCTAACATAACGTGCGGTGCTTGCCAGGTCTTGCCATTGTCATTGCTGATGACAAGCAGCATGCTCGGGACGTGGCAGTCATCGCAATTGGGAACGCGGCCGTAGTGGGGATAGAGCGCGAAGATGTGGCCCGAGGCATCGGCGGCGACAGAGGGCTCCCACTGGTCGCCGGTGGTCAAGCCAATTCGCGTCTGGGCCGAAAGTTGCGGGGCGGCCCAGGCAGGAACAGCTAGAGCCAGGACGATTAGCGCAAAGAATGCCGTTGCGAGTTTGGAGAAGACGGGGCGCACTTTAGCTAGACCTAGTGTGATCAGGGCTGGGGGGCAGGAACGGAAAACCCTGTGTTGAACTTTACCCTGAAGCGGGCCGGGGGTCAACGGGGAGTCGAGGCGGATGAAACCTTCGATTACTGGCAAAAGGGGTTAACTACGGGGTACATAGAAGGATCTGGAGTGCTCAGCACTCCGCGGCGGTTAGTAGGAGCGGTGCTCCCGCCGTGATGACCAGAGTGTGCTCGAAGTGGGCGGAAAGAGCGTGGTCGCCGGTGCGAACCGTCCACCCGTCCTTCGCGGTGAAAACTCGGCCGGAGCCGCTGGAGATGATGGGTTCGACGGTGATGACCAGACCTTCATTCATGACTTGGCGAGCTTGCGGATCGGGATAGTTGGGGACGTGGGGCTGCTCGTGGATGGTGCGTCCGATGCCGTGGCCGCCGAGCTCGCGGATAACCGAGAAACCGGATTTGCGGACTTCGCGCTCCACCATTTTGCCGATTTCGTAGACGCGGTAGCCGGAACGGGCGACGAGCATCGCCTTGTGAAACGCGCGCTCGGCGCACGTCATTAGTTGTTCGGCTTCCTCGCTGATTTCGCCCACCGGCACGGTCATGGCGGCGTCGGCCATATAGCCGTCTTTTTCTACGGTCACGTCGAGCTTGACGAGGTCGCCATCTTTTAGCGTGCGATCGCTGGGAATGCCGTGGACGGCCTCGTCGTTCAGGCTGATACAGCTGGCGCCCGGAAATTTGTACACCTTCCGCGGGGCGGATTGAGCGCCGTTCTCCTGCATGACGCGCGCGCCAACGTCGTCGAGATATTGGGTGGAGACGCCGGGGCGGACCTCGGCTTTCATCGCATCGAGAACCTGGCGCACAACGCGTCCGACTGCTTTGAGATAAGCCAGTTCCTGCTCGTCCTGGATGCTCATTCTTGCCCCGGTCGTCCGCGAACTTCGACGCGGGCGATTTCTGTAGCTTATCTGAATTTCGGGTGGGCCGGAAGTTGGAACAGCCAGAATCAATTTCTGGCGAATTTCAATGCATGTGATGGGCGCTTAACGAAGGGCGCACACGGAGGAAAATCTGGAATGAAATGGGATCGGTTCCATATGCCGCGTTCAAGCTCGTAGGCTTGGAATAGAACGTGAAGTCCGCGCCGAGAGCTAGTTGCCACAACCTCGATTGGACGAGATCGCGCGCGCCTCCGAACGTATATGCGCCGATGCGGTAGCTCGGGGAGAGCGGGTTGCCGGGGAACAATTCGTCTTTGTCGACGAGCTCCAGACGCGTGAACGCGTAATTCTTTGAGATGAAATTCAGCGTGCTCTCCAGCACGTAGCCGTTCAGATTGTGATCGTCCGCCACTTTGTGGACTCGACCCCAGATAAGCGACGTTGCCCACGAACCATTTCCCAGCTTCCCGGCCAAGGGGCGAACATACTCGACCGAAGCCGTCTGGCGGCGCTGGCTACCGGGTTCGAGCGCTTCGGGATGCTCGAGGCGTCCATAGCTGTATTGAGCGGTCCAGTTGCGCGACGGGGCGATGCTGAGACGGGTTGACCACGAATCGAGCGGCGCAAAGTTAATCTCGTAGCGTTTTTCTCCGGGCTCTCGGCCGTTAAAGACTGAGCCTTCTACTTTTAGGCGCGAGATTACTAGTCCCGTGGTGAGTACGCCGAAGCTGATGTGCGTGGAGTCCTGTAGATGATGGGAGAGCGGCGCCATCGGCAACTCGGCCGCCGACGCGCGGTGTACATAAGCCACTGGACCGAGGGCGGGTTCGCCAGCGGCAGCGCCGTAGAAGAGCCACGAAATCTTATCGACGACCGCGTGTGTGTAATCGAGCGCCAGTTCGGAAAAAACATTATGCGGATGCTGGTGATCAACGAGCGGCTGGTCGTGATAAGTTTCGCCGGTCTGGAAAAGTTCGGGGAAGCCGGGATGCGGCGAGGTTAGCGACTCGGCGGAAAGCATCTCGCGAAATAGAATCGTACCGCCGGCCAGTTGGTGCTGCTCCATCAGCATCGCCCAATTGACGGACTCGGCTTTGCCTTCGCCACGCGGGCCACCCTGCTGGTTGTAGTCGACGAAGACTACCCCGTGCGCCATCAGGTCCCAGCCAGACAGCGTTTTCATCCAGGCGTGCGGAACGATGGCGGCGGGCTGCCATCCGGTGCCGGAACTGACATGCGGAGATGGCATCCAAGCGGGCGCCGATTCAGACATATTCATGTCCGTATTCATGCCGGGCATGTTCATCTGCTCGTGCGAAGAGTGCTCTTGCCGATCAGAAGCCGGGACCGTGGACGCTTGAGCCGAAGCAGCAATGTTCGCGACAAACATATTTATGACGACAAGACACGAAATCAGAATGCGCACTTTGCACCCCATCATGCGTAGGCGATGAAATAGGTTTGACGATGCCGCAATGGCACTGGCGAGAAGGGACTAAACGCGCAAGGGGACTGTGCCGGGAGATTCTGAGGTGGTAAGCGGGAGATTTTTCATGACGCCCAACATCACGACGGTTGGCAACGCGTCGCTTGCAGCGCAGATGCGCTGATGACATTCGGCGCGAGGGCGCTGGGCGGAAGAAAACTGTGGAATTGCTGCGTCGTGACCGGTTAGGCAGCAATCGTGAATGGGCGCTGGTTGCGGATTTGTACTGCCCCGGCTTGGGTTTTGACTTTGGCTTTGACTATGACTGTGACAACCGGATGACGGCTCTTTGATTTGAACTGAAGCCGAAAGATAGCCAACCCAGCAACTCGCCACCAAAGTTGCAATGAAAATGAAAAGAACCGGGCCGACTTTGGACCTCACGTCCATCGCGCTATGACCCCGTAATTCTCACCCGCAACTCTTCCGGCAAACGATCGCGGATTTCGGCGGGCAGGCGATCATGAACGTGGCGCGCTCCGAGCAGCGCAGCATCGACCATTACCGTGGGCGCCGGCGTGGCGACGGCAACAATCAACCAGATCAGCGCCGAGAGCGCGAAGCCGGCAAGCGCCCCGACTTCGAGCCAGAAGGCATGCCGCGGCTCGAAATAGCGAATAGCCGCGAAGGCCAGGAGGAACACAGCGGCGGAAGCCGATGCCAGCACGATCAGAGAAATATCGATGACCCGGTGCAGCTTCTGACGGCTGCGGCAACGCTCGCACTCGGCGTAATGCTGCTCGTAGTCGGCGCGCATTTCGGGGGCGATGCCGGAGATGTCATACCGCCATCCGGCAAGGATCTTCCCCACGATGGGTTCTACGCACTCACTCATAAAAAGTTAGAACCAGAAAAGTTACAGCCAGAATAGTCAGAAACCAGAAAATCAGAGCCGGATGGGCGCGATCGCTTCCGCCTGGGCAGCGAGTAAAACGCGATTGTTCCAAAGCCCCTGACGGCCGCGCAGGGCTTGCTCCGCCGAGGCCCGCGCGATTTCGGGATGATTGTTTTGTTCAGATAGATGCGCCAATATTACGTACTCGGCCACCCCATCATAGTCGTTGGTGAAGAATTCCGCGAGGGCCTCATTCGACAGATGCCCGACACGGCTCATCACGCGCTGCTTTACCGACCAGGGATAAGGACCGAAACGAAGTCTTTCTACATCATGATTAGATTCAATTAGTAAGACGGTCGATCCACGTAAATGGTTGCGGACGCTGACTGGCATGTAACCAAGGTCGGTAGCAAAGCCGATCTTGATGCCTTCGGCGCGGAAGGTGAAGCCGACGGGATCGGCCGCATCGTGCGGAATAGTGAAGGGCTGGATCTCGATGTCGCCGATGCGGAAGCTGCGGCCGGCGTAGAAATGTTCGGACTTCGGAAGTTCGGGAGCTTTACCCTCTTCATCGCGGCAAGCGCGGTTCCAGGCGTGGTGCGTGCCTTCGGTTAGGTAGACCGGAATATTCAGTTTTGTTGCCAGGCGCTCGAGGCCGGCTACATGGTCGGCGTGTTCGTGCGTAATCAGGATGGCGGAAATTTCTTCGGTGCGCTCGCCGAGTCCCTTCAGGCGCTTGAAGGTCTCACGACCGGAGAGACCGGCATCGACGAGAATGCGGGTTGAACTGCTGCACACGAGTGCGCAGTTGCCACGGCTGCCGCTCCCGAGCACCGAGACCGTCACTCCCATATGGCCTTGAGCTTATCGTGACGGGCTGTGGAACGGGAGGATTTTTTGGGACCCCGGCACCTTTGAGGGCACGGCGGGCCTCGGCCCCGGCGGCTAGAGTCTGACCTGAAACTAAGAGATGATTGCGGTGGTTATCCGCTGCGCCACCGAAGAACATTTGCGGATTTCTTGATATGCAACCATACAGTTGCATTTTACGAATCAAGCAATTAATATGCAACTTGGAGGTTGCACAACGTGGACGATCGAATTGAGAAGAGAATTGAGCTGAAGGCGCCGGTATCGCGGGTGTGGCGGGCGATTACAGATTACCGGGAATTTGGGGAGTGGTTCCGCGTGAAGTTGGATGGACCGTTCGTGGCGGGCACGGCATCGACTGGGCATATTACATATCCCGGGTATGAGCATTTGAAGTGGGAGGCCGTCGTCCAGAAAATGGAGCCGGAGCGGCTCTTTTCGTTCACCTGGCATCCCTATGCGGTCGATCCGAAGATGGACTACTCGAGAGAGGCTTCCACGCTGGTCGAATTCAGGCTGGGGAAAACTGCCACCGGCACGCTGCTTGTGCTGACCGAGTCCGGGTTCGACAAGATTCCTGCTGAGCGCCGACTGGAGGCGTTCCGGAGAAATGACGGCGGCTGGACCGCGCAAATGAAAAACATCGAAAACCATGTTACGAACTATGTTGCGAAAAACTAATACGCGGGCTGTGATTCGCATGCGGGATCGGGCGCATGTGTTCGCCGCGCTCGGCGACGAAACTCGGCTCGCGCTCGTGCTGAAGCTGTCGGATGGGCGGCCGAACTCGATCTCCCGGCTGACGCGAGGCACTCGTCTGACGCGCCAGGCGATCACCAAACACTTGCGCGTGCTCGAGGGCGCGGGTATGGTCCACAGCACACGCCAGGGCCGAGAAAGTTTGTACGAATTCAATCCGCAACCGATCATTGGGCTAAAGGAATATATCGACTTGGTTTCGGGAGAGTGGGATCGAGCGCTCGTAAGGCTCAAGAATCTGGTCGAGCGCTAGGCTGGATTAGTTCTTGGCAAACAGGTTATTGAGTACAGTGCGGGCGAGCGCGCCTCCGACGGCGCCGGCGATGCCAGGGAGGAAGGCGAGGAACGATTCGTAGATTTGTGCGCGGGTCGGTTTCTCGGACAAGAAAAAGTAGGCAAGCCACTCGGCGAGTGGGATGCAGACGCCGATGATCAGCACCCAGCGCCAGGGCTTGCGTGGCCGGAGGAAACCGAGAAGCATGCACGATGCGACGACGATGGTCGCGGTCAAAAGGAGATCTCCGACTTTGACATCGACCCAGGCGGCGGCCGCTCCAAAGAGGATTGCGAAGAGGTAGTGGAAGGTGTCGCCGGGGTGCTTTCGTTCGGGAGGAACTTCTACCGGGACGGTCGTCATAGTTCGGCCATAGTTCGATTGTAGTGAAGCTGTTCGCGGCTGCGAATCACGCGTAGGTATAAAAGCCGCGCCCGCTTTTGCGGCCGAGCCAGCCGGCGTCGACCATTTTGATGAGCAGCGGGCAGGGGCGATATTTCGGATCGCCCAGGCCGTCGTGCAAGACGCGCATGATGTCGAGGCACACATCGAGGCCGATAAAATCGGCGAGCGTGAGCGGGCCCATAGGGTGCGCCATGCCGAGTTTGAAGACTTCGTCGACCGCCTGCGGGGTGGCGACGCCTTCCATGACCGCGAACATCGCTTCGTTGAGCAGAGGCATGAGGACGCGGTTGGATACAAAACCGGGCGCGTCGTTGACTTCGACTGGCG
>JBAWBE010000403.1:0-18632 GCA_049589635.1 Terriglobales bacterium | reverse complement strand
GTATGAGTTGACGCGGATGTCTCGGGAGGCGAATCCGGGCATTCGCAGCAACGCGGGAAACCTTGATACCTGGACGGTGGGCTATCGCTGGTATCCGATTATGAGTCCGAGGGCGGGACTGGCCTGGACACAGGAATTTTCACGCATCGTCAACGTTGGGGCTGCGCCTCTGTCGGGACAGGACGACATCCGCAACACCCTGCTGATGGGTTTTGATTTCGATTTCTGAGGAGACGCGGATGCGTACTACTGGGCTGACGTGCACGGCTGTAGTCTTTGTCTCTTTGGCATTGTCGAGCGGGATGGGTTTCGCGCAGGAAAGCCACGTTGGCAACTTGACGGGGAACGCGAAGCGCGGGAAGGCGCTCTACGTGCGCTACTGCGTCTTTTGCCACGGACCGGAGGGTGACGGCCGAGGCGAGAGCGCGCCTTATCTTGATCCGAAACCGCGCGACTTTACCAAAGCGGTTTTCAAATGCCACTCCACGCCAAGCGGAAGCCTTCCGCTTGACAGCGATCTTTATGACACGATCAGCCGCGGGATTCACGCGAGCGGAATGCCTTCATGGAAGCCATTGCTGCGCCAGGAGCGGGTTGATCTCGTGGCTTACATAAAAACATTCTCTTCGGCGTTTCAGGAAGAAAAGCCGGGAGCGCCGGTCGTGATTCCACCGGAGCCAGCCAATTCTCCGGAGAGCATTCGGCGCGGCTCCGAACTTTTCCAGAGCATGAATTGCTGGTCGTGCCACGGCAAAGACGGGCGGGGGCATGGGCCATCGGCGATGACACTCACCGACAGCAAAGGTTATCCAATCACGCCGTTCGACTTTACGAGCGGGACGCGCTTCAAGTGCGGAGAGACGAATCAGGACATGTTTCGCGATCTGGTTACCGGACTGGATGGCACTCCGATGCCTTCGTTTGAAGCGGCCATGACCGCGGACCAGCGGTGGGACGTGGTGCACTACATCCGATCTTTGAGCTCGTCGAAATCACACTCGAAGTTGAAGGCTGAGGTCAAAACGCCGTGAGCGCTGACATCTGACAATCAAAAGAAAGAAGGTCTTCGATGAAATCGAACTTCATATTCGTTCCGGCTACTCTCGTAGCGTTTGCCTTATGTGTCGGCGTACTACCGGGGCAGGCAGGCGCTGCGGACTCATCTGCGTCTGTAAAAGGAGTCGTGAAGTTTGCGGGCACAGCGCCGAAGCTTTCGCGCATCGATATGTCGCAGGACCCGCTGTGCGTTAAAGCGCATTCGACGCCGGTGACGACGGAAGAGGTCGAGGTCGGTTCCAGTGGAGGCCTTGCGAATGTGGTCGTTTATGTTTCGGACGGACTTACTTCCCACGATTTTCAACCTCCGCAACAGCCGGCCACGCTTGAACAAAAAGGCTGCCAGTACAAGCCGCACGTGCTCGCAATGCAAGCCGGGCAGAAACTAGACGTGGTGAACAGCGACGAGACTACGCATAACATTCATCCGATTCCCAACAACAATCGAGAGTGGAACATGACGCAACCTCATGGCATGGCTCTGGAACAGACGTTTACGCGCGAGGAGATTGCGGTTCCGGTCAAATGCAACATTCATCCGTGGATGAAAGGGTATATCGCGGTTTTCAAACATCCTTATTTTGCGGTGAGCGATAAGAATGGCGAGTTCGAATTGAAAGGCTTGCCGCCCGGAACTTATACGATTACGGCCTGGCAAGAGAAACTGGGGACACAGACGCAAAAGGTTACTGTGGGTGCTGGCGAGGCTAAGGCGGCGGACTTTTCGTTCAAGCAATAGGCGGCCGGTGGTCGTGCGCGGCGCCTTCACTTCGAGTGGGAATGTATAAGGAACACACGCATCTCTGGCAGATCGCGTTGTTCGCAATGTCTAAGGTTGCGCGAAATTCGAGAGCTTCGGAGCTATTAACGATTTTATCCAACGGCTGGGCATGAATATTTCCCAGGACTGGATGGAAGAAACATGGTCGAACGTCGCCCGAGGCTTCGATCACGCTCGAAACCCAGGGCGCATTGCAGCGCGGGGCCACGGGTTCGGCTTGGTGAAGATGAGCGCGAAAATGTTGCACGATGCGCCTTAACTTCTCGGCGCTCTCAAGAACAAATCCTGAACCTAGATCTGCGTGGTACTCGGTTATAAGCCGTTCGACTTCGGCTTCCAATGCATCGATCTCCGCAGGCGTGAGAGCAACGCGGTCGGCGCGGTCGGGCAGCCAGCCTTCGGGACGGTTGAATGCGCTGGAGGTGAGATCGGCCGCGAGAAATGAAATCGAAGTAAGACCGATTTGCTTCGCGGAGCGCACGACAGCACGCAGCGAGCGATGATTTGCTTTCTGGACGGTGCAGCGCGCTCCGACTGGGAGGCCGAGACGGAGCGTTCGCAATGCGCTGACACCCTGCGCCAGTTGCTCGAACGCGTTTTCAATGCGACGAATGTAGTTGTGGACGGCGGGGGGTCCATCGAGCGACACGATTACATCGTCGACGCTGTCGACGACTGACTGAGCCTGGGATTCCAGTAGCAGGCCGGCGGTGAGCAGCGTGACGCGGCATCCTGCTAAGCGAAGCATCTGCGCGAGGTAACTCCACTTCTGATTTAATTGCGGCTCGCCGCCGGACAAGACGACCCAGCGCACTCCTAGTTTGCGGAACGAGTCGAGATGTTGTTCGAGGTCCGCGGGCGAGATTTCTTTTGCTTGACGGATGCGCCAGATGTCGCACATCACGCAGCGGCAATTGCATTGGTTGTGCGGAAATATTACGACTACCGGTAGGGTGTGGATCTGGTGGGACGCGAGTGTGTCGGTGAAGGCGGAGCGAGCCGAGATGGATATGAGGGCGCTCATCACATCCCTATGGTCGGCGTTCCAGTCGCACGAGGACGTGATCGCCTAGCGATCGAATTCCAGGGCATCGACTCGTCCGCAAATCTATTTGTTCGCACAGTTTTAGTAGGTGTGGATGACGCTCTGCCCAGGGTTCGAGATAACTGGGTGGGACGGCGACTCCGATTCCCTTGATTGACTTCAGCCGAAATTCCGGAGCAAATGCCTTTGCCAGCGATTTCACCGACGGATAGCACACCTGGAGAAATGCTCCGTCTGCAATTCTCGCCTCAACTCCTTCCCGGCTCAGGCGCCGAAATGCCTTTTTGTGACTCCCTTGCGCGAGGTACCAGATTATTTCCCACGCGCAGTAGGGGCCCATCCAACAGAGTACGGCGCTCGCTCCGGGCTTAAGGATGCGCGCGAGATTGCGAGCCACCTGGCTCAGATTTCTGACGCAATTCAATGCGCCGAAGTTTGAGAATGCGCCGTCGAATAATTCACTTGCTGGTAAAGCGGCGAGGTCTTCGGCGCGGAGTACGACCGGGTGCACGAATTTTTGCAGTTCGCTATCCCGGATTCTGCGCGTGGCGACTTCGATCATCTGAGGCGAAGGGTCGAACGCTACCACTTGAACACCTCGCTCCGCGAGGAAACATGCGTCGACTCCGGTGCCGCATCCGATTTCGAGAACGCGATCTTTGGGACGAAAAGTGTTCGCCAGTTCGCTCCAAACCGCTTTGCGTTGCGCTTGTCCGATCAGAGACGAGGTGAAGGCCTCGTCGTAGCGGATTGCGACCGCGTCGAATGGAGCGCAATAAGCGTGTTGTTGCGTCGCGGACATTTTTAGGACCTTAAGTTGTGGTTACTGACTCGGTCGTCCCTCCGGGACTTGGTTTCTATTTTGCAGTCTACCCAGCGCTAGAAGCGCTGGGCTAATGTAGGTCGCCCCTCCGGGGCTGGTTCTTGGTGCTGCTCATCGATGTTTCAGGCTTCATTCATCAGCTTCATGCTTTAAGCTTCAGCTTCATGCTTCATGCTTTATGCTTTATGCTTTATGCTTCATGCTTCAGCTTCATTCTTTATGCTTTTCGCTTCGATGGTTCATTCTTCAAGCTTCCACTTCGGAACTTGTGGATTGCAGACCGGCACGCGCTTCGGCGATACCGCTTCGGAGTTCCTGGAGAGTGGCGATCTCCGCATTTGGCTTGAGCTGCAGGCGGTTGAGTTCTACCGAGCTGCGAAGCAGCCTGTCGGCAAACTTGTAGAACTGGCGTGAGTGGCGATTGCGAATGCGGAAGTCGCGATCGGAACCGTCGCTCCAAACTTTGAGGCTGTCTACTCGTTCGGCGACTTCGGAAAAATAGGGCGTGCCTTTAATCGGATAGGCCACCGTGGTGAAGAAAATGTCGGGGTCGGTTTTCTTGACGTGCTCGACGGTCGCTTCAATATCCGAGAGCTCCTCGCCTTCGTAACCCCACATCAAAAACATTCCGGTTTGAATTCCGGCGGATCGGCAGAGGGCTACTGCGGTCTGCACTTGTTCGACGGTTACCCCGCGTTCCATGGCGTCGAGAATTCGCTGCGAGCCGCTTTCGGAGCCGATCCAGACGCGGAAACAGCCCATGTCCGCGAGTGTGTCGACGACCTGGCGATTCAACCGATCGGCACGCGAGATGCATTCGAAAGGCACTTTCAATCCGCGTTGCTTGAGCTCGGCCGCGTATTGAAATAACCAACCGTGATGGATGGTAAAGACGTCGTCGGCCATCCAGGCCATTTGTGGCTGATAGCGGCTGACGAGAAATTGAAGTTCGTCTGCAACCGAGGCCGGCGTGCGGCGGCGGTGCGTTTTGCCGAAAACTTCATGGCTGCACCAGCGGCAATGATAGGGACAGCCACGCGCAGTGATCAGAGAAACGGAGCCCATGCCGTGATGCTCGCGCCAGACTTCGACGTAACGGGCCATATCGATGGATTCGCGGGCGGGCCAAGGTTGAGTATCGATGTTCTTGATTTGTTCGCGGGGCTTGGTGCGCACGACTGAGCCATCTTGCGCACGGAATGCGATGCCGTCGATTTGGTGCCAGTTGTCGGCATTGCCTGATTGCAGAGCTGGGACTAATTCTTCTAGTGTGACTTCGCCCTCGCCGATCACGACTACATCGGCTCCCGCGGTTAAATATTCTTTAACGTAGGCGCCGGGTTCCGGGCCTCCGACTATCGTCTGCCACCCACATTCTTTCGCTATGCGGAGTATCTCGATCACATTCGAGCGCGTCATTAAGTTTGCATAGACGCCGAGAACGGACGGTGGGCCCTTCTTCAACAGGTCCCACAATTCCTGTCGCGACGAAAATGTGGAGTCGAATACTTCGGCTTTCACACCCTTCTGGCGCAGGTGGGAGCAGATGTAGAGGATCCCCAAGGGTGGATAGGGCTTCATGATTTGAAGCTCCTTGGGATCCTCGTACAGGAAATAGCCGTGAGTAAGAAGGATGTCCATGGTCTGTCAGCTGGCTAGAACATCGAGTAACTCTTCGAAGCTTGTGGCGTAGTTGCGCCCTTGAAGCTGGACCAGCTTTGAATCCGTATCGATGTTCAGGAGTGTCGGGCACGGATTACGGCAAGTTTTTTCCAACTCCATTACATGCGCCCAAAGCGCGTCGGGCTCATGGCGGCCGTGCTCTTCAGTTCGCACATTCTTCGCGAGCGCATTCTCAGCAACCACACTCTTCGCGAGATCAGAATTCCAACAATCCACCTGGGCGTGCAGAGCATCGTGGAGGGCGCGATAGAAATCGTTTGTGTAGGCGCCCTGGAACATCATGGACAGGTCTTCACTATCGGACCAGTTGGTCTTCTCCCCGAGTTGAGCTTGTACGCGATCGAAAAACTTAGTGCCCGGCAACGGGTAAGAGACGGAAACACCAATATCATCGGGGCAGGTATCTCGAACCAGGCGGATTGTATCTTGAATATCTTCCCAGGTTTCGCCGGGATAACCGAATTGCAGGAAGTAGCAGGCGCGAATTCCCTCTTGTCTGAGATTTTCACGGGCCTCGACAATTTGATCGACACGTGTGCCTTTATCCATGGCGTCCAAAATCTTTTGCGATCCAGACTCGGCGCCCATCCATACTTCTGCGCAGCCGGCGCGGCGCAGGGCGGATGCAGTGTCGGGGGTCATGAGGTCGACTCGGGATTGCATTTTGAAAGGAACGGCCGCGTCCAAACGCTCCACTTCAGTGGCTAGTTCCCCTACCCACTTCGGACGCAGGCCAAAAATATCATCGGCGAACCATAGGTAATCAGCGCGGAAATCGTATTTCAACTGGCGCATCTCGGCGGCGACCAAGGCGGCGGAGCGAACGGAGAATGAGTCACCATAAATTGGCTTCGCGCACCAATTGCAGCGGTATGGGCAACCACGGCTGGCGACAATGTTCAGAGAAAAGTAGCCGT
This sequence comes from Terriglobales bacterium, assembly GCA_049589635.1. GTDB lineage: Bacteria > Acidobacteriota > Terriglobia > Terriglobales > Acidobacteriaceae > Acidiflorens. The sequence goes on along the minus strand of JBAWBE010000403.1, from coordinate 12,327 downwards.
GAGCCGCTTTCCATGCGCTCCGGTACTGACCCACGTCGATAAGATCGCGGGAAGGAAACGGCAGATGATCCAGATTGCGCATTAGAGTGCGACGGGCTGTTCTCTTGAGTTCGCCAGTTTCTTTGTGCAGATATGCGAGACCGGGAACGCTTTCGAGCGCTGCTTCGTCTCTCTTTAAGAGATGTGAAACCGCTTCGAGTAATGTCCATTCCGCTTCGCCGAGCAGCACACAGCGAAAGCCTTTTTGGAGATAGTCCGACGTGTGGTCGGTGGCGTCGGAACCATTCGCGAGTACAGTGGCTCCCGCCTGACGGGAGGTTTCCAGAATGTGATATGCGACTTCGCGCATTCGAGTGAGACACATCTTGGAGAGGAAATTAAAGTTGTCTTCGAAGACGACTACGATTCGCGGACGATGCTCTTTGAGCGCGGCCTGGAATTGCTGTTCGGGATCGTTCAGCATGGTGTCAAACACGGCGACGGAAATGCCTTTGCTGCGCAGAAGCGCGGCGGCGTACAGCGTTCCGAGGGGCGCATAGGGCTGCATCTTCCGCACCTGCTTGCGGTCGTAGTAAAGATGGTAAGAATGAGTCAGCAGCACATCAGCCATGTCAATTGCCTCTAACTGTTAACGTCTGTTTGAACTCACCGGGGAGTTCAATCAGCACACTTCCTGTGTCCGCTCGGCCAAGGGCTGCCCGGTCAAGAGCGAACGCCGTGTTACTACTTTTTCTACGGTGCGCGACAGCCATAGTTCCCATGGAAACGAATAGCGGCTCTTGCCGATTCGCCAGCGGACGGGCGCTCCGAGGATGCGCCGCATGCTTCGCCGCGCCCAGGGGATTTTGGTAGTCATCTTTGTTGTCATCTTGCGAATCTGGTTGTTGAGGAGGAAGTACTCGAGACTGCGTTGCAGTCGGCGCAATTCTTCTCCGCGGAGCCAGGGTAGGACGTTGGCACCGAGCGCCAGGGTCTCCCATTCTTCGAGCGATTGCGGTTCGCGGACACCCATCTCTTTTAATTGTGGCCAGATTGGGATGCCGGGGTAGGGCGTGAAAATGTTGGGTGAGAAACTGACGTTCGAATATTCTTTCGCGATGTCGCTCATCACGCGGAAGGTCTGCTGACGCTGCGCTTCGGTCTCGCCTGGGTATCCGAGGATGATGTTGAAGACGATGTGAATTCCGGCGAGACTCGTTTTGCGAGCGGTCTCTACCATTTGATCGACGTGCTGGAAGCGTTTATTCATCAGTGCCAGAACTTCTTGCGAGGCGGACTCGGTGCCGAAGCCGATGTGATGCACGCCACTCTCGGCTAGCAGGTGGACTTCCTCTTCGCTCATGAGAGCGAGGAAATCGGTCGAGGTTTGGAAGTCCCATTGAAACTTGACTCCGCTGGCAACGATCCCCTTGGCGATGGCGACTGCGCGTTTTCGATCGACGAGGAAGTTGGAGTCGAAGAACGGGACGTGCTCGATGTTGTAGCGGGGAACGAGTTCCGCTAGCTCGTCAACTACGCGATCCACACGATAAGCATTGAAACGACGTTTGTAGAACACCATGTCGGTGCAGTAGTTGCATTGGTAGGGGCAGCCTACGCTACTGGTGTAGGCGAGTTGGCGCACGCCGGATGCGGCTGCGTAAATCGTGGGATCGGCGAGATGATAGGCGGGCGATGGAAGCGTGTTGATGTCCGCTACCGGGCGCTCGGGCTCGTGGACGATTTTTCCATTGGCGTCTTTGAAGGATAGGCCGCGGACTCCGTGCAAATCCTGGCTGCTCGCGAGGCGCTGTGCTAATTCGAGCAACGTCAGTTCGCCTTGACCTCTTACGATGGCATCGACGTAAGGCTCTTGCAGAGTCTGCTGCGTGGCCAGGCTTGCGTGCCAACCGCCGAAGACAATTGGTAATGACGGCGTTTGTTTCTTGACTGCTTTGGAGATTCGGACGGCGGCGCCGATGTGCGGACCGGTCAGCACGGAAATTCCTAACAGGAGAGCGTCTTTGGCTTCGCGCAGGATGGTTTCTTCGTAGTTCGGGGAAATCAGATTGTCGACGAGCTTGACTTCAAAGCCAGCCTGCAACAACGGGGATGCCAGACACAGCAGGGATAGCGGCGCACCGAGTGGCGGCCCGTCGTAGGGCGGGTAGAACAGCACGACTTTGTTCGTCCCGGGCAAGAGCTGTTCGCTTTCGAGAACCTCGGCTATAGAACTCTAGGTTGGCGGGGCTGGAAGATTTGTCATGGGATTGTCAAAAGTGTGTCACTTCGATTGCGGTCGCGAAGAGGGTCCAGACAACTTTTGTTAGCCGGGGGAACGGCCGGCAACGGTCGATTTGAAAAGTACAGAATTTTGACAAATTCGAGACAAATCGCCGAGGCGTGATTGATACGGTTACCTCCCATACGCTTACTTGCTCGCCAGTTTTCTGATTGGCGCGCAATGTGATCGTGCGTTCTGAACAGCAGCGGGTGTGGGGATGATTCTTTTCTACAATCCAAAGGCGACGCGGCCTCGCAATCGGCGATTTCCGTTGTCGATTCTTGCGATCGCGGCAGTGGTGGAAGGCAAGGAAGAATATGCCATCGTCGATGGCAATCTGGATCCGCATCCCACCGAAAGTCTTATTGCCATTATTAAAGAGCGGTCCGTCGATCTGCTGGCGGTGACGGTGATGCCGGGGCCGCAGACCGTCGGAGCGGTGGCTAGCTGCCGGGAAATTCGGGCACGGTTTCCGCAATTGCCGATCGTTTGGGGTGGGTATTTCGCTTCGAACTATACGGCGGCCGCGCTTAATGCGGGTTATGTGGACTATGCTGTCCGCGGACAGGGCGAGCAGACATTTCTTGATCTGCTTGAGGCAATTCGGGGGCGCCGCGACCTCAAGGAAATTCCGGGCCTGTCTTATAAAGCTGCCGACGGGACGGTGCGAAACAACCCGGAACGGCCGATGCGGAGTCTCGACGATTTTCCGACTTATCCGTATCACCGGCTTCCGGCGGAGCGATATCTTCTGCCGACTTTTTTAGGGCGGCGCACAGCCGTACATCAAGCTAGCCTGGGATGCCCTTATCGATGCAACTTTTGCGGCGTAGTGGGATTCTCCGGAAGCCGGCAGAGGATGGAATCTCCGGCGCGCACTGAGGGAGCCCTGCGACACCTGGTTGAGACTTATGGCGTCGATGCCGTGCAGTTCTACGACAACAACTTTTTTCTGCGCGAGGACCATACGCGGGAGCTGGCAGACCGGATGGCACCGCTCAATTTGCGGTGGTGGTGCGAGGGTCGATCCGACATTCTGATGAAGTATTCGGACGCGACGCTCGAGGCACTCCGACGCGCGGGCTGCACGATGATTTTTTTTGGAGCGGAATCGGGATCGAACGAAATCCTGAAGGAGATGAACAAAGATCTACGCGCCGAGGACACACTAGGCCTCGCTTCTCGGATACGGAAGTTTGGAATTATTCCGGAGTTCTCCATCATCTTCGGGAATCCGAAAGATCCGGAAGGCGACACGCGCGACTGCATCACGTTTATAAGGCAGTTGAAGCGGCTGAATCCGGACGCGGAGATCATCGTCGAACACTACACGCCGGTGCCGCAGCGCACTCGCATGTACGGCAATGTCGAAGATCAGATGGAATTTCCTGCTACCCCGGACGAGTGGGCGACGGATCGGTGGCAGCGATTCGCCACGCAGAAAGATCCGCAGACGCCCTGGCTGCGACCGACGACCAAACAGCTGATCGACAATTTTGAACTGGTCGTGTCGTCTCGGTGGCCGACGGTGCAGGATATTCGGCTGCCGCATTGGGGGCGAATGGCGTTGAAAGCGCTTAGCAGCTGGCGCTATCGCCTGGGCGTGTATCGCGCGCCTTGGGAGCTCAAGTGGATGCAGCAGGTTATCGAGCTGCGAAAACCTAAAGCGGAGAGCTTGTGAGTAGCGCACTCAGTGTTGAGCTTGAGTTGAGAATGGCTGGCGGAGGCGACCGCTTGACGGCGGGCCGTGCTTTTCAAGTCTCTGCCGCGGAGGGCTATGAGCGGTGGGCTCCAACTTATGATGACGCTCCGAATCCTCTGCTCGCTCGTGAAGAACGGTATCTGCTTCCCTTGCTTACAGAGCTTGGCGATAGATCGGTGATCGATGTGGCTTGCGGCACGGGGCGGTGGCTTGAAAAGCTTACCGGGCGGGGCTGCACGCGGGGAGTCGGCATTGATCGCTCAGGCGCGATGTTGCGAGCTGCTGGAAGAAAGAGCGCGATCAGCGGACGGCTCGGGAAGGCGGACTGCGAGAGTCTCCCATTCTCTAGTGCGGCTTTCGATCTGGCAATCTGCTCGTTTGCGTTGGGGCATATCGTAGACCTGGGGTCGGTGGCGCGTGAACTGGCGCGCGTGACAAAAACAGGCGCCGATGTTTTCGTAAGCGATCTGCATCCGGATGCTTACGCGCGAGGGTGGCGGGTCGGCTTTCGAGATGGGAGTACCACAGTTCAAATTGAAATGCGGTCTCGTTCCGTTAAGGAGATTGTGCAGACATTTTGCGCGAATGGGTTCGAGTGCCGGACGGATGTTTCCCTTCGGCTCGGCGAACCGGAGCGACCGCTCTTCGTGCAAGCGGGAAAATCGGATTCGTTTGCCGATGCTTGCCAATTGCCCGCGGTTCTCGTTTGCCGGTTCCGGCGGCGGCATGCAGAGGCGCGACTGTGAAACGGGACATTAGGGAAGACGTCGCTCGATTCCTAAGTTTTTCCGGCGACAGTTGCGAAGGCCTTAATGCAGTGGAGAAGTTCAGCGATCGAGAGTGGACTCAAGTTCTGCAGTGGCTGTATGACTCGGGCCTGGCGTTTTATTTTCTTCAGAAACTTAAGGACACGAATAAGACGGGCGTGGTTCCGGCCTCAGTGCTGTCTCGCCTGGAACGAAGTTTCGCAGCTAATGAGGCGCGAGTTGAGGATATGTCGCGCCGGTTTGGCCTGATCAATGACAGGTTCAATGATGCTGGAATCCGGTTCGTCGTTTTAAAAGGATTTTCGCTAACACCGGAATTCTGCCCGTATGCGCCGCTTCGGCATCAGGGGGATTTCGATTATTTGGTGGACGGCGACTCGCTCGCGGCTGCGTCTAGGGTATTGAGCGATGCCGGATACATAGCGAAGGAATCGCGTTCCAGCGAGGAATTCATTTTTGTCCATCCGGTTGGAAAGCCGTCACGCGGCGCTGAACAATATTTGCCGAGTGCGCCGCATGCGGTTGAGTTGCACGTGGATCTCTGGGACAGCGGGTTGCATAGAGTATCGGGGATTCCAAATCTGTTCTCTGTCGAACGGACTGAAACTCGCCACTGGAACGGCTTGAGGTTTCCGGCTCTATCGGATGAAGACGCGTTTCTCCTGCAAGTGGTGCACGCCTGCCATCATTTATTCACGCTCTGGATACGAATGTCGTGTTTGCTTGAGATTGCGTATTTCTTGAATCGGCGGTCGGGCGACGCGGAGTTATGGAATCGGATTGACTCGCGGGTTGGCGACAACGTGGTGTTGCGGGAATTCGTGGTGATCGTTTCGGAAATGGCGGCGCGGCTTTTTGCGGCTCCTCTTCCGCAGATCGTGCGAGTTTGGGGCGAGAGTCTTCGGCCCGCTTCCCGAATATGGATTGAGCATTACTCGCGGCGCTGGCTGTTTTGTGAATTGCCGGTTTATCAGTTCAGGTTATTTCCACGATCGAAGCTCGCCGTCTTTCTTCGACAGCAGTATCAGGACACATCGGTTGCTCTGGAATCCCAGGAATCCAAGCAGGCGGCGCCACCATCTTCGCGGCTCGGGCGAATTGCTTCGTCGATTGGCAAGAAGCCGGCGCTGGCTTTGAACGGAGGTTGGTGGAAGCGACAGATGCTGTTGCGGCGAGCCGTTTTTCATGCACTCGCTGGCGTCCGATATATTTGTGAAATTCCGCGTTGGCGGTGGCTCAATCGTTCGAGCGTGCGGCCGGTTGCGGCTTTGGACGGGCAGGTTCGCGGCGGTTCGCTCGACTCCGATTTCCGGGCGACCAGCTGAAGGGCATCCATGAGCGTGAGAGTTCAAGCCGTCAAGAACGTCACGGCTACGTGGCTGGGACTGCTGGTTCATGCGCTCACCGGTTTTTTTCTATCACCATTCATCCTCCACAGGCTGGGCGATGAGGCGTTCAGTTTATGGGTTCTGGTTTTTGCGTTTACCGGGTATTTCGGCCTGCTCGACCTTGGGATTCGATCCTCGATCGTGAAGTACACGGCCAAGTTCGTCGCCATTGACGACAGGGAGCAACTCTCGCGTTACCTCAGCACGAGTATGGCGTTTTATACGGCGATCGGGGTGGTCGTTCTTTTCGCGACGACGGCCGGGTTTTTCTACCTGCAGGTGCTGTTCAAAATCCCGGACGAGTTGCTCGGGAGTGCGCGGACGTTGCTCTTGCTTTCTGGCGCGGGGATTGCCGTCACTTTTCCTCTCACAGTTTTTGCGGGGGCGCTTGAGGGATTGCAGAAGTTCTCGTGGTTGCAACTGAGCCAGATTGGGATCACGCTGGTGCGCGCTCTCTTGATCGTAATCGCGCTGACCAGTGGCGGCGGATTGCTGGCGATCGGCGCGATCACGATCGCGATGAATGTCTTCAGTTATCTGGTCTTCACCTGGTTGGCTCTTCATGCGTTGCCTGTCCGGCTGAGCATGCGTTCCATCGAATGGAGCGCTCTTCGGGAGATGGCGGGATATGGGGCGTTCGCGTTCGCGATTCTGGCGGCGGAAAAATTGCGGTTTCAGTCGGACGCGATGGTTATTGGAGCGCTTGTTTCTGCGACAGCGATCACGTCTTTTTCCATCGCGGCGAGGCTGGTCGAATATTCGAGCTATGCGGTTCGGAGCATGTCGCAGATCTTTACGCCCATGTCGAGCCAGTTCCACGCGGCCGGAGATTTGGCTCGTCTGCGACGCATTTTCGTCGCGGGGAATCGCGCCAGTGCGTTCATCATTTTTCCTATTTGCATCGCTCTGGTCGTCGTGGGGAAGTCGATCATTGAAGCTTGGGTTGGGGCTCGGTATGTGGACAGCTACTTCATTCTGGTTGTTCTGATAGTGCCCAGAACTTTGTATCTTGCTCAGGCGACTTCGATCCGGATACTTCTTGGAATGGGACGGCATCGAGTGCTGGCCTCGGTTCTGTTGCTCGAAGGGGCGGTGAATCTGCTTCTGAGTTTGTTCCTGGTGCGCCGCATGGGCATCATTGGCGTCGCGTGGGGAACGGCGATTCCGCTGGCCTGCACCAGCCTTTTTTTCCTTCCACGGCACATGTGCGGTCTGCTTGATGTGCCACTGGGGACGTTTCTGAGTCGCGCGTATCGGTTGCCGCTGCTGTTGGGCGCGGCTCAGGCGGCAGTGCTCTGGTTTGTCAGCCATGCATTTCGGGCGCATAGCTATGGCGGGGTGGTGCTGCAGATTGCGAGTTCCGGGATCGTCTATTGCGCGGGATTCGGATGGGCGTTCTTTAGGGGCGGAATGCCTCGCCCGACGTCATGGCATGCATTTGCACAACTGCTGGAACCGAAGTGAGTCCGCTGCGTTCTGTGTGCTACGCGCCGACGTACGGTTTTTTGGGTAGTGGCGCAGCTTGCAAAGCTTCAACCACGAAGGGCACTAAGGTACACGAAGGACAACCAACTGGATTTTGCATAGTTTTGACATTTTCGAGACAAATGGCGGGCTGCGGATTGGTACTTTGAGACCTGATTCGCGCCGAAAGGCACTCTAGTGAAATCGTCGAAGAAGATCGTATTTTTCGTGGCTTCGTTCTCCAGCATTGAGGCCACCGCACCGCTTGGCATCCTCGCCATCTCGACTCCCTTATTGGAGGCGGGATATGACATTCGCATCATCGACGCGTCGATTGCCCCCGACTACAAGAAGCGGATTATGGAAGAGGTCAAAGACGCGCTCTGCCTTGGGATTTCGCTGGTGACCGGGCCGATGATTCGCGAGACCGTTGAAGTTGCCAAGGCGATCAAGAAGTGGAACCCCGATTTTCCGATCGTTCTTGGAGGATGGCACCCATCGCTGCTGCCTACACAGACGCTCGAGGCGCCGTATGTGGACATCGTCGTTCGCGCGCAGGGCGAAGAGAGCATGCTGGCGGTCGCGGACCGCTTGCGCGATGATGCTCCGCTCGACGATGTGCTTGGGATCGGATACAAGGTCGACTGCAAGCTTCATTTCACTCCCGAGCGCCCGCTGAAACGGCTGGACCAGATGCCCGCCAAGGCTTATCAGCTGGCAGACTTCGACGCTTACGAAAAGATTTGCGGGCGACGCTGGGCAATGTATGTTTCGAGTCTGGCATGCCCCTTTAACTGTGCGTATTGCACGAATGCGGGAGTTTACGGACGCAAGTGGAACGCTCTTCCGGTCGAGCAAGTGGTGGAAGAGACGATGGAGTTGACGCGTCGCTATCGACTCGAACTATTGTGGATGGCGGACGATAACTATCTCGTCGACTTGCCTCGGGCGCTGAAGATCGCTGAAGGGTTGGTACGGGCGGGTGCGACTTTCAAATGGAGCATTCAAGCTACGACTAATCTTACGGCGCGTCTGAGTATCGACGAACTGACGCTGCTGCGGCGCTCTGGGCTCCATCAGATATGTCAGGGGATCGAAACGGCCTCGCCCGCCGTGATGAAGATGATGAACAAGGATTTTCAGGTTCTCGGCGACATTTACCAGTCGACAGAACGCTGTATAAGAGCGGGCGTGATTCCTTCCTTCAATATTATTTTCGGATTTCCGGGAGAAGGCGACAAAGAGCGGCGCGAGACTGTCAACTTTATGATGGACATCTGCCGGAAGTTCCCGGGGGCCGAGTTCTGGACCAATATTTTTACGCCATATCCGGGCTCGCCAATTTTTAGTCAGGCGGCGAAGCTCGGCATTGAGGCGCCGACTACTCTTGAGGGCTGGTCTGATTATTTTCCGCGTTACACGGTGCTGCCGTGGCTCAAGGGCACCGATCACCAGAGAGTTCAGACTATGCGGGATTATCTGCGTATTGCGTTTGATCGCGAGCCCATCGCGACGACGGGACACGGACGATTCGCGAAGGCGGTACAGCACCTTACTGCATATCCGGCACGCGTACGGTTGAATTACGACTTTTACAAGTTTCCGGTTGAGTTGTGGATCAATCGGCAGTTGAAGAACATCGTGAAATTGCCCAAGCCGAGCATTGATGCAAAGAGGCTACAGCCGGAAACTGCGCCGAGCTAGTCCGAACCCAATGCGGAAGGGTGCGCTCTTCAATAGTGTTCATCGATGGTGTTCACCGACTGCGCTTCTCAACATCCAGTCCGCTCCGTCATATTCATTTGGCCATGCGAACAGGCAACATGGGAAATTTTCGCTTGGGATGATCCAACGACTACAGTATTGGTGCTCGATCAGCCAGGGATGAATCCGGTCTGAGGCTTCCTGATGGTGGACTTCTACAATAATGAGCGGCCTTTGCTTCGCGAATAAATTGTTTCCTCCGCGGAGAACTTCGTACTCGCCGCCCTCCACGTCAACTTTGACGAGTTGAGGCACCGGTCCGCCGGTCGCTATGAAATCATCGAGCGCGATCGCCGGCACATTGATCAATTCCCCGCTCGCCAGAACGGGATGTTGTGAGTTAGTTTCCACACCGCCATGCGATCTTCGGGTTCCGCTGCGCCGGAAGGGAATGTTGACTGCACCGTGGGACCAGACGGCGGCGTTGACAGTTTGAAGAGCTGTGGTCACGCGGTTGCGTGAGGCATTCTCTCGCAAGCTTTCTGCGTTGGCGGGATCTGCCTCGAAGGCTACAACGCGACCCGATGGGCCAACCAGCCTCGCGACTCCAAGTGCGATGCTTCCGGCATGAGCGCCAATGTCGTAGATGACAGATCCGGGACGGGCGGCAGCGAGAATCGCCTTCTGTACTGTGAGTTCGTGGTCTCCGCGCCAGAGGCGGGCCTCGTCCGGAAGGTGCAGCCGCATCCACATGCCCTCGGATATGCCGGATCGCACTTGTACCCAGGATGGGGTCTGAGGCAACACAAGACCCATCAAGCGCTTGACGCTTCTAGCCAGCCGAGGCGCTCGTCGCGACATCCCAGCCCTACCAATTTCCCTGGCGGCAAAATAGGCTCGAAATGTGAGTGCATTGAGGTTCATCGCGGTTAACGTTTTTTCGGTGAACGCTTTTCAGCGGAGCCGAGTCAATGAAACACGGTTACTTGCGCGAGGGCGGTTAGTCCGAGACCGCGTCCGCAATCGGTGGCGTAGACCAGGCGTTTCGAGTCCAGGGTCCAAGCCGGGCTTATCGAGTTGCAATCGCCAGAGGTCAATTGCAAATCCTGGTTTCCATTCAGATCCGTAACGTGGATCTGCGTGGCACCTCCTTCTTCGCAGCTGAATGCCAACCATTTTCCGTTGGGTGAGATTGCGGGATAGCGAGCGGAGCAGGTCGGCTTTTTCAACTCCTCGTTGTTCTCCACTACGTTTCCTACTATGTTTGCTGCGGCTCCCGACGGGGTAGCGATATAAAGTGCAAACCGCTGGCTTCGCTTCGAGCTGAAGATCAGTCGGTGGTCTGGAAGGAAAGTTGCCTCGTGAACGTCATAGTCTTCGCTCGCAACTTCGTGCGCTTCCTCTGTATGGATCGGTTCGGGCGCGGGGGATGGTACGCCGATTCTCCGAACCCATAAACTGTTTCGCCCTTTTACTGGCCGCAAGAAAGCAACGAACTGGGCGTCCGGGGAGACTGTAGGCTCCTGTGCATCTTCCGCCTCGGTGGCTACGATGACTGCCTGCCCCGCGGGGTCCACATTCAAACGGACGACCCGTGAACCGTTGTGAGTTGATTGTTCCGCCCATAAGGAGTTCGTGGCAGGCGAGGCGGTCGCATGGAACCAATCGCTACCATCTTCTGCAAAGTGCACTGGCATCCCGCTTACTTCACCGCGAATGGTGTAACGCGTCGGGGTCATGGCTGTGAATACGATTCCGGCTGACGAGAGCACAGGGGCCGATGCCAGGAGATTCCCAGGCATGGTGGCGATTCGAGCGCTGTAGTTCTCAAATTGTCCGCGGAGATGTTTTTGCGTTGAAAGAAATCCGAGGGCGGTTATCACGATCACGACAGCGACTGGGATAAACGCGCTTCTGAAGTTTAGGCGGATCGATTGCAATTGGCGCAATTTGGGAATTAACGTCCACAACAGCACGACTCCGAATGCACACATCAAAGCCAGGCGGGGAAAGAACAGTAGGTTTTGCCAGCCCGCCGGCGTTGCCCACGGGAATCGAATCATCGGGGCGCCGATCAGGGCGTAGATGGTCACTGCGATGGCAGCCTGCGTCGTGCGATTGTGAGCGAGCAAATAATCGATGCTGAGCGCACCAGTCAATACCAGCGCGACGAAATGATAGGAACCGGGCTGCGAGGATAGGAACAGCAACAGGAAGACGAAACTCGCCCATTCAAGTTTTGTTCGTTCCTTCTCGGATTTTTTAAAACTGATCGCCCACATGAAGGCGACGAAAATGAGGGCGTGAATCAGCGGCTGGAGAAGCGCATACATCCAGGGTAAATGGGCAACTGGAATTGGATTGAGTTCTGGCTCAGCGATGAAGAGACGCCGGACTAACGCGGTCCATGAATTCCAGAACGGATTGTAGGGGTCGATGGTCTCTCCTCTGAGGCCGGCGGGCAACACGCGACGAACGTATAGAAGGCAGGCATCCGTTCCGAAGAGATAGATCGAGATGAGAGCTGTGCCCGAGAGTCCGACCGCCAGACCTATGGCGGCGCGCCATTGTCTTTTCCATGCAAAGTAGATCAAAAAGAGACCGGGGAATATCTTTAGCGCGGCTGCCATCGCGAGGCTGATGCCGGAGAGAAAGCCGGAATCTCTAAAGAACAGCCACGCGGCCAACGTGAGCAGAAATAAGACAAGAACATGCATTTGTCCTAAGAGGAAGTTCTCGCGCAGAGGAATGAAAGCCAGAAACATCAGCAACGCGACTCGTTCCCAGCCAAGGTTCGTGATGCGGACCAGCAAGACAGCGGTCAAAAGCAAGAGCACAAGGTTCAGAATGAGCCACTGGTGTTTCGCTTCGAGGGGTGGAAGCGAACTCCAAGGCGCGACTGCCAGGGCTGATAGCAGTGTTGAAGGAATAAAACTCACCAGTCCTCGATCGATGCCTTGGTGGTCTTTCTGCCGCTGTAACCAAGTCCAGTCGTAGACTCGCTCCAAAGGGTAACCGGCGCGATAGAGGCGCGCGACC
>JBAWBE010000402.1:0-10099 GCA_049589635.1 Terriglobales bacterium | reverse complement strand
CTGCCAGTGGAGCGATGGCGGCGGGCCTAGCAAACATGGTGGCCTCGATGTCGCGCGGCAAAAAAGCGTATGTGCAGCACGAAGCCGCGTTAAGCCAGGCGATCGCTCGCCTAGGTCTTCTACGGGGAGAACTGAAATCGGCTATCGACGCCGACGCCGAGTCCTACAATCTGGTGATGAAGGCCTACAAGGCAGCGAAGGAATCGATCGATGGCGACGGAGCGATCACCGCCGCACTGAAGCAGGCAACAAGCGTTCCGCTGGGTGTAGCCGAGCGAGCCGCCGAGGTCGCGCGGATCGCAGAAATGCTCGCCCCGATTACCAATCCAAACATGAAGTCCGATTTGACAACAGCGGTCGCGCTCGCCGAGGCCGCGCTGACCGGCGCGCTCGCCAATGTGGAAATCAATCTGGAATCGCTAAAAGATGAGCGATTTGTGGCCGAGACGCGGCAGCGCGCCTCAGCACTTAAAAGCTGACTTCTCGCGCACCCGGTAACCGTTTTTTAGGCGCAAGCGGCCAGCCCTGCGACCGTTCCATCTTCAAAGGTGGAGGTATGCACTTTGGTACCGACCCCAGCCCCGCGATTCAGACTAGAATAACGTTAGGCCTGTATTTTGTTGCCGATTTGCATCTAACCGTGCAGATCCCTTTTCGAGGAGTTCTATGAAGAAATTGTGTTTGGCTCTTTTGCTTTTGTCGGCGACGGCAGTTATGGCCATGCCGCTCGCGTCGTCGGCGCGTTCGCTGGTGCCGTCTGAGATTCAGCAGTTGATTGGCGTCGACTACCGCGCCCTGAAGGATTCTCCGACCGCGCAGCAGCTGAAAGATCAGGTTCTCCCACCCGAATTGAAAAGCTTTGAGGGCTCGCTGAAGGGCGTGGGGATTGATTCCGAGCGCGATGTCGATCAGCTCAACTTCGTCTCCTTTCGCACGCCAAAAGTCGGCATTCAAACCGTCTGCGTGGCGCAGGGTTCGTTTTCGGCGAAGGCAGTTTTGAAGAAATTCAAGCTGAAGAAAATCATGCCGGTCAAATATGGCACGAGCCATGTTTATCCCATGGATAGCGGCTTCATGATGACCTTCCTCGACGACAACACTCTGGCTTTCGGCACCGAGGCGGCGCTACATAGCGCGCTCGATGCCCAGCAGGGAAAACGCCCCTCGCTCGATTCTAACCCGCAGATGTCCGATCAGATGGCGGCTGTCGACGGCGCGCCCGTATGGAGCATCCTCGACCAGCAGGGAACCCAAGCCATGATGCACTCCGCCATGGGCGACGCGGCTAACATCGCCGATTTCGAAAGCCTGCGAAAGCGGATTCTCGCCTCGCGCTACACCATGAATTTTCAGAATGGCGTGAACTTTGATTTGAGCGTTCTGACCGCGGATTCAATGACGGCGGCCACGCTTTCGTCATTCGTGAAGGCTGGAATTCTCTTCAAGAAAATGAATGCCTCGGCCAGCGAGAAGACCGCACTCGATGCGACCACCATCGACTCCGATGGTTCAAACCTCATCCTGCGCTTCAAGACGGACGATCAGAAGTTTCAGGCATTAATGAAGTCGCCGCTATTTGCGGCAGTATCACACTAAAGCGGCGCTGTCCGCTGATCGTCGTTCGCTGTTCGCAGAACCATCCGAATGTAAATCAGTCCCGGAGATCGTCTCCGGGACTTTTATTTTTCGTGCGATTTACGCACCCCGCGTTTCGCGGCGGCCCAGCCTTCTTTCGTAGTCTGTCTAGCCCGTCCGAGCGCGAGTGCGTCCGCAGGAACGTCCTCGGTGATGCAACTGGCTGCTGCAACATAAGCGCCCCGGCCAATCGTAACCGGCGCCACGAGCGTCGAATCGCTCCCGATAAACACGCCATCTTCGATCACCGTCTTGTGCTTATTGACGCCGTCGTAATTACACGTGATCGTGCCGGCGCCCACATTGACGCCTTCACCGATCTCCGCGTCGCCAAGATAAGTGAGATGGTTGGCCTTCGATCCCTTGCCCAATTTAATTTTCTTAGTCTCGACAAAATTCCCCACGTGCGCGTTCTCGCCAATCTCGCTCCCCGGACGAAGCCGCGAATAAGGCCCGACGATCGCGCCGCGCGCAACCCGAGAGTCGTCCATAACGGTAAGAGGATTGACGGTTACATTGTCGCCAAGCTCAGAGTTCCGGATAACGCTATAGGACCGTATGCGGCAATCTGCCCCGATTTTCGTGTCGCCGAGCAATTGCACAAACGGCTCAATCACCGTGTCCGCACCGATCTCAACGGCGCTATCAATCACACAGGTTTCTGGATAAAAAATAGTGACGCCTTCGGCCATCAGTGCGTGGCATTTCGCCAGCCGCAGCCGCGCGTCGAGATCGACAATTTCCGCGCGCGTGTTGCTGCCGAGCACCTCACCGGCGTCTGATGTTTTGACGGCAACGACTTTCTTGCGGGCCCGGTTAAAGACCGCAGCCACGTCGGTGAGGTAATACTCACCGTGCGCATTGTTGGTGGAAAGCTCGCCGATATGCTCATAAAGCGCAGGCACCGAAAAAGCATAGAAGCCGGAATTGATCTCACGAATCTTCTTCTGCGTAGTACTGGCGGCCTTCTCTTCAACGATCGCGCGAACCTCGGCGCTGCGGGCATTCTTACGCAGGACGCGGCCGTATCCGGTGGGATTTGCAAGTTCAGCGCTCAGAAGCGTCATGGCAGCGCGCTGAGCGACATGGAAGGCGCTGAGATTCTGAACGGTTTTAGCGGTAATCAGGGGCGCGTCGCCCGACAGCACAATGACCTGCTCATAGGGTGCGAGCGCTTCGCGCGCAGCCATGATGGCATGCCCAGTCCCGCGCTGCTCGCTCTGCAAAACGAAATTGACGCTCGTTTGCCGAACAGCTTCACGCACCCGCTCCGCCTCATGCCCGACGATCACAAAAATGTCAGCAGCGGGCACAACTTGCAAAGCCGTTGCAATAACGTGCGCCAGGATCGCCTTGCCGGCAACCTCGTGCAGCACTTTAGGGTGCTTGGACTTGAGCCGAGTCCCCTTGCCGGCCGCCATAATGGCGATGGCAACTCGAGACGGCCGAGTTGAAGATTCCTTAGAGTTCTTGGCGGAGTCTCTTGGCATGCTTAGCCAATATAACTCGAACAATGCTGAAGTTAGGATGACGGGATTGGGACGCTGTAAGAAATAAGCGGCCTACTGCGGCGCCGCATGATGATCCGGTGTTTGCGCCATGAGCGTCATCAGATCGTTAGCGACCCGATCCGTAGCGTGGCGCGCCACCATGTGCTCATCCAGGTAGTCGCCAAGAACCGGACAGATCCCGAGGCCCTCAATGGCATCGAGGTCAACGACAATCTGAGAAGCTCCTTCCAGCGCATATTTAGCCTTCATCTCCGCCGACGCCGCCTTCTGGTTAATGAGCGCGTAGTCGAACAATTGCGCGTGCGCGTGGCTGTTGAGCGCGCGAATGTGATCCGCGGCGCTTAAACCAAGGCTTTCATTAGCCTGTGTCATCAAGTTGCAAACATAAACCTTAATTGCATTCGAATTGACGATTGCCTCGCCAATTCCCCGGACCAGCAGATTCGGGATCAGGCTCGTAAACAACGACCCCGGTCCGATCGTGATGAGATCGGCGGCGGCAATGGCGTCGAGCGTCTGAGGGAGGGGCTGCACATCCGGAGGCACCAGAAAAAGCTCGCGAATTTTTCCCTTGCTGGCCGTGATGCGAGTTTCCCCGCGAACCCGTGTGCCATCCTCGAACGCGGCTTCGAGCTCGACCGATGAGGTCGTTGCTGGAAAAATGTGTCCGCGGGTAAGCAGAATTTCGGACGAGAGACGAACCGCCTCCGCAAAGTCTCCAGTGATCGAAGTCAGCGCGGCCAGAAAAAGATTCCCGAAGCTGTGCCCCTCGAGTCCATCGCCTTTTTGGAAACGATGCTGGAAAAGTCTCGAGAGCAGAGCCTCGTCTTCCGAAAGTGCGACAATGCAGTTGCGCACGTCGCCCGGCGGCAGCATGTTGAATTCCTTGCGCAGGCGGCCGCTCGACCCCCCATCGTCGCTCACAGTCACCACGCCGCACAATTCACGAATGGCCGTCTTGCCGGTCGCCGCAAGCGTGGGGTTCAAGACGTAGCGCTTCAGCCCCTTCAAGAGCGTAGACAGCCCGGTGCCGCCTCCGATCGCGACCACGCGGAGATCGGAGGCGAAGCTTTCCTGCTCGGATGAATTATCGCGCTGGGAAACCATACCGCTTCATTCTCGAGGGCAGCTAGTAGGCGCTTGTTTGCTCGTTTTCGGCTTCCACTTCGTCCGCACCCGGATCCGGATAGAGCAGCTCCGTGAAGCGCGGATCCTCAGCCAGATTCTGAAAGTCGGTGTCATTGCGCGCCTGGAAGCGCAGGGCCGGGCTAACCTGAATCGCCTCATGCAGCGTCTTGAGTGATTCTTCTACGTGCCCAGTGAGGCAATACAACGCCGCCAAACCGTAAAGAACATAATCCGACTGGGGCTGCGCCTTGAGCAATTTCTCGAGGTGTTCCCCGGCGGTCACAAAATCGCCCGAGTTCATGATCGACATCGCATAATCGAAATGCTCTTCCGGTGTCTTAAAGTGCAGCGCCGGCTTCTCAAGAAATTTGTCGCAGGTCAGAATGTGAACCTGGGCGCGGTCGACCAGCGCCTTGTTCGGGCCGGAGAGCACTTTTTGCAGACTTGTTTTAGCCTTATCCCACTTATGTTCCTGCAGGGAGCGCAGCCCGATCTCATAGGCCTGGAGCGCCTGCGTATGGCGAGGATCTTCGACGATCTGTTTCTTAGGGGTTAACTTCGGTGCCATCAATAGCCCTCATTTCCGCTCGAAATAGAATTACTGTTACAGAAATATTGCCACTGCAAAACGTCAGCAGCAAAAACCGTCAGTCGGGAGGGACGCAGAATAACCGCGCCGCTCAATCCGCGGTACTCGATCCTGGCCAATCAATCAATGCTAAGCACTTTATCGAGGTCGATCGACTGCCAATCGCCCTTGATGATTCCCGTCCGAATCTGCCTTGGCGTCTTGCCCTTCTTATACATCGTGTACGTGTAATAAAGCTCCTGCATGCAAGTAGTGCACTGCGCGCCATGCATGCCGGAGAAACAGCTGCGCAGGCTGTTATGTCCCATGCTGCGGTCGCAGTGACAATAGCAAGGTTGCTGGTAGAGCACCTTGGGAATCTTCGCCGCGAGTTCATACGCGTGAATCTGATACGGATGCGTCGCGTTGTTTCCCCAAAGCTGATCCTTGGTGAGGATGGGCGGCAGCTTGTCGCTCTTCGCGGGCGGCGCCGAATTAAAATGCGGCACCTCCATATCCGCCGACCGAAGCCATGGGGCGGAAACCAGCGCGACCATCATAAACAACACCGCTGAAGCGGCAACGTGCACGCGCATGAAAACCTCTAAGTGTTCATTTTAACCGATGATGGCCATTCGGCGAGAGAAGGGAAGCACGGAAGGTACGGTGAGACGCATGCGCCAGGCGAGCACCTTAACCACAGGGCTCACAGAGAGCAGCAGGGTTGCCCCCGTGAAACTTCTATGTGCCCCGTGGTTATAAACTCGTTATCCGCCCAATTTCTCAAAGAACAAGCAAATCGTCTCAATCCCGCGATGAAAATTCGGGATATGGAACTTCTCATTCGGGGCATGCAGATTATCGTCCGGCAAGCCAAAGCCCATCATCACCGACGGAATCTTCAGCACGTCCTGAAAATCCGTGACGATGGGAATCGAGCCTCCCGAGCGGATAAACACTGTCTCTTTCTTGAAAGTATCGTGCAGCGCCTCAGTAGCCGCCTTGATGAAGCGATTGTCGGTGCCGACCACGCAAGCCGGTCCTTTGCTCCAGACTTTAATTTTCGTCTCGATCCCCTTCGGCGTGAGTTTCTTCACGTAGGCCGTATAACGCTTGAGAACATCGTCCGGGTCCTGGTTCGGCACCATGCGCATGGAAACCTTCGCCGCCGCCTTCGCTGGAATAACAGTCTTCGCGCCCGCCGCCACAAAGCCTCCCGGCATGCCATGCACTTCGAGCGTAGGCCGCGCCCATGTGCGGTAGAGCACCGAATACCCCGGTTCGCCCGTCAGCACTTTCGATCCGACTTCGGTTTTGCGATAGCGCTCCTCGTTAAAGGGCAGCCGCTTCCACGCCTTCAGTTCGTCCTTGCTGGGAGCCTTAACCTTGCTGTAGAAGCCGGGGATCAGCACCTTGCCCTTGGCGTCTTTCAACTTGCTGATGATCTCAATCAGCGCAAAGAACGGATTCGGCGCAGCCCCACCGTACATCCCGGAGTGCAGGTCAGTCTTGGCCCCATATGCCTCAATCTCCGTATACACCAGCCCGCGCAGCCCGACGCACAAAGTAGGAAGATTAGGCGCAAACAGTTCCGTGTCGCAGACCAGCGCAAAATCAGCCTTCAGCTTGTCTTTCTGCTCGCGAACGTACTCGGCGATCGACTCCCCGCCAACCTCTTCCTCGCCCTCAAAAATTATCTTCACATTGATCGGCAACTTCCCATCATGCGCCTGGAAGAGAGATTCGAGCGCCTTCACTTCCATCCAGAGCTGGCCCTTATCGTCGACGGCGCCGCGGGCATAAATATTGTTGTTGCGCTCAGTCGGCTCAAACGGAGGCGTCTTCCACTCATCGAGCGGCTCCGCCGGCTGCACATCATAGTGCGCATACATCAGAACAGTCGGTTTGCCGGGAACGTGCAGCCAGTCGGCATAAAGCAGTGGATGGCCCTTGGTATTGATGACCTCAACATTATTCATCCCGATCCGGCGCAGTTCATTGGCGACAAAATCGCAAGCCTTCTGCACGTCGCCCTTGTGTTCATCGAGCGTACTGATGCTGGGGATGCGAAGGAGGGTTTTGAGTTCGTCGAGAAAGCGGGGCTGGTTTGAGCGTGCGAAATCGACTGCTGGGGAAGCCATAGTTGGCCTTTCTGGCGCTGCATGAATGATTGCGGAGGAGCGCCGAAAACGTTTCAGTATATACCGGAATGAGGTTGAACATTCTCGTCGCCGGCCGCGAGGACGCCAACTGCAATGGTTCGCGACTATCATGTCATCGACCAAGGCTGACTGCGTTGGAGGTGTGAAGATGAAAGTGTCCGAACTATTTGTGATCAGCGCAATAATTCTTCTCGCGTTCGCGCTGGCCAGTCGGTTTATCAACTCTTCCGGAGTCGGCATCGACATCCACTTGCGCGATACCGCGTATGTACTCCCGCCTCTTTCAATTTGCGTCGCACAAGCGACCGCCTTGTGCTTCTTTGCCACGATCTATTCGCTCTGGATGCTGCCCTTTAGCCGGACGGCCGCGCTGTGGCATTTTTGGTTCACAACGATCGGGATTGGCGTTTTTTGGCTGTCGTTATATCGAGCCGGCTCAACCGGCGCTGACCACCGAGCAGCGGTTTGGACTGTCTTTGTGTCCCCGGCAGTTGTTCTTCTCACGCAGGTGATCTTCGCGTGGAATCTCCTCCAAGCAATATTCAAAATTCCGCGATTACATAGTTGATGTCAAAGGCATCCGATGTTGGCAAAAGTCCCAAGCACGACGGCCACATAACTAGCCTCGGAACCGCTCCGACCCAAACGCCCTTAAATCAGGCTCCGGTTTCTCGCCCGCAATCACCTGCCCCATAACCCGCGCGGTTATCGGAGCCAGCAAAATTCCATCGCGAAAGTGCCCTGTCGCAACAAAGTATCCCGGCGTCGCAGTCGCGCCCAGAATCGGCAGCGCATCCGGCGTCCCCGGACGGAGCCCAGCCCAGGCTTCCAGAATTCGCGCCTCGGCCAGCTTCGGAACAATGTCAAGCGCGGCCTGGCGCAATTTCTGAATCGTAGCCGGAACAGTCTGCTTGTCGAACCCAGCCTCTTCTTGAGTCGCCCCAATCAGCATGCGTCCAT
This sequence comes from Terriglobales bacterium, assembly GCA_049589635.1. Taxonomy (GTDB): domain Bacteria; phylum Acidobacteriota; class Terriglobia; order Terriglobales; family Acidobacteriaceae; genus Acidiflorens. Next base: position 2,135 of record JBAWBE010000402.1, on the reverse strand, counting down.
CGCTCCGCGGAATCAGATAAACGTCAGGTGTGCGGATCACGTGCCGAACCATCTCCTTCTGCGGCATGGCCACGCAAAGCATCTGTCCCTTAACGGGACGCGTAGGGAAGTCATAAGGAGCAATCTGCCCTGCCCAAGCCCCCCCGCAATTCGCGACCACCCCGGCGCCAAAACTAGTTTTACTGGTTCGAACCCCCGCCGTTTTGCCGTCGGCAAACTCTACCGCCAAGACCTTGTCGCCCGAGGAAAAGTCGATTCCACGATGTTTGGCGGCTGCGACGGCCGCAGTAGTCAAATGCCGCGGATCGACGCTTCGCTCTTTTAGAAAGACGGAAGCCGTTCCGACGGTCGGGCCGGATAGAAACAATGCCGGTTCGAGTTCCGGCAACGCCCGTGGTGAGAGAAGGCAATCTTCGGGATGCGCTCCGGGCGCCGACTTGGAGGAACCAAGGCTCGCCGGATCGCCAAACAGCACTGTCCCCTGATCGCGCAAGTCAATCTTCAAGCGCGACTCATCTTCCAATTCGTGCACGAATTCGGGATACATCCGCGCGCTGGCCCTCGCCAAATCCCGCAACGCAAGCGGCATTTCGAGCGGGAAGTCGGCGAGCATCCCGCCTGCCGCCCACGAAGCCTCGCGCCCCGGTTCGCCTTTGTCGACAATCAGTACGCGCAGGCCACGCTTATTAAGCTCGATAGCCAGCGCCAGCCCGATGATGCCAGCCCCAATGATGATGGCGTCCCAGCTTTTCACGGTTCCATTCTAGTCGTTGGCCCCCATGCTGGTTACCATGGGCCAAGTACCTGAAACGCAATTGACACCAGACTGCATCTCACAAACAATAGTCCTACAACCATTCAACTGGAGAGAACACACATGCCCGATCAAGGCGAGCAACCGAACGTGTATCACTCGGAAACCGGGAGCAACATAGGCAAATGGATTCTTCTGGCGCTGGCGATCGTCTTTGTAGCCGGAGCGCTCTTTTTCGGATACGACATGCACAACAAGGTGACCAAGCTCACCGACGATCAGACCGCGAGCCAACAGCAAATTGCCGCCTTGACCAAACGCATGCAATCCGCCGAAGCCGACGCGGAAACGCTAGGCGAGAAGATCGGCATGACCAAGAAAGAAATGGCGCAACGTGCCGCCGAATTACAACGCATGCAGCAGGCGTCGGCCCAAAAACTGTCCGAGCAGGAGAAGCAAGACGTCAGCGCGGTGGGTGCGGAAGTCGGCAACGTTAAAAGCGATGTCGGCGGCGTCAAAACCGACCTCGGAACCACCAAAGCTTCCCTCGAAGAGACCAAGTCGCAGTTGCAGCACACCATCGGCGACCTCGGCGTCCAGAGCGGATTAATTGCCAATACCCGCGGCGACCTCGAAGTTCTGAAGCATAAAGGCGACCGCCAATACTACGAATTCACGCTGCTCAAAGGCGCAAAACCGCAAGCAGTTTCGACCGTGTCGCTCCAGCTCAAGAAGACGGATCCCAAGCGCGGCAAATACACTCTCAACGTCACCTCCGACGACAAAACAATCGAAAAGAGAGATAGGAACCAGAGCGAGCCCGTCCAGTTCTACACCGGACGCGATCACATGCTCTACGAACTGGTCGTCTGGACAGTGGACAAGAACAAGATCACCGGCTATATCAGCACACCGAAAAACGCGCCCGTTCCGATTACCGCGACACCGCAGTAGATTTAAATCAGAAGGCAGAAGTCAGAAGTAAAACCACAATAATCCAGCCTGTGTGGCGCGGGCGCCCTAGCCCGCGGCCTTTTGACCTAGATTTTGATCTTGATGTAGATATTGACTTAGATTTTTGATGCCCCGATGACCGGATCAGGGTCTCGTCATCTTCTCCGGCTTCATCAGCAACTCGAACTCTTCCTGAGTAAGATATCCGAGCTTCAAAGCCGCCTCCAGCAGGCTGCTCTTATCCACATGCGCCGTATGCGCAATCTGCGCCGCCTTGTCATACCCCACCTTCGGAGCCAGCGCCGTGACCAGCATTAGCGAATTCTTCACATACCAGTCCACCTTAGCGCGGTCCAACTCGATGCCCTTGATCATGTAATCGACATATCAATGGCAGGCGTCCGTAATCAACGTCACCGAATGCAGA
>JBAWBE010000401.1:0-1699 GCA_049589635.1 Terriglobales bacterium | reverse complement strand
CCACCGGCTTCTACGGACCATTCGCCGCCATCAGTGTTGGTTTCGGGGGATAAGCGACGGTGACTCTGTCTTGGTGAGCAACGCGAAGGTATGGCATCGACGGGAAAGAGCCGGTGCCATGTGTGTGATCCAGATTGAGAAACAACCAGCCAGTGCCACAAGCCTGGCAGGGCTTCACGCGACTGGTGTTACGCGGCCTTGAGCGGACGAGCGCGTTCGATCCGCTCCCGATCCTTGGGACTGTGTACAGCATCCCAAAGATCGGTGCGCCGCTGCACGTTCAGCCAGAAGTCAGGGCTGTTGCCGAACACGCGGGCCAAGATAAGGGCGGTCGCCGCCGTTACGTTTCTGCGGCCGTTGCACAATTCGTTGACGTGCTTGCGCGGCACGCCCATCGCCTCGGCGAGCTTGCCCTGGGTCAAACCGAGGGGCTGCATGAACTCCTCAGTGAGAATCTCGCCGACCGGGACCGGCTTGCGTTTCGGTGTCAGCATGGTTCGCCTCGCTTCATCTGTAGCTATGATCGTCGAGATAGACGCCTTCCGCCTCGCCGCGACCGCTGTTCCATTGGAACTCCAGCCGCCACCTCGGCCGAGAAATTGCTGCCGTCAAAGCCGGCAGTTCCTCCGGCAGCGGCCAGCCCAGGCCCGCCGCCTCGGCACGTTTGAACGTTGCGCGAACCGTCGAAGGTGCAGCTCCCACCCGCCGCGCTATCTCACGGGCTGCCAACCCTGCCCACTTCAGTCTGATCACGTCACGCACATGGCGCATGGCAAGCCTCTCGCTCAGCATCCAAATCCTCCTTCGTTGACCGAAGAAAGGACCCTAAAGGAGCCAGAAGAGGCCTCGTCGCCCGGGCGACATCATCTCGGAACGCTGGGCGAGATCATTTCGGAATAGTGGGCGATAGCGAGCGGAATCCTCATAAGATGACCCTGTCGTATGGCGTCCAGTTTGGCCGGCGACTTGGTCACAAGATAGTTGCCGAAAAAAAGTTGGGCGGGTTTTGCGAGCTGATCCGTCTTTATAAGCACGAACGGAAGCTATGACCTCTACGGGCGAATAGGCCGAGGGATGGCAGACAGATCGAAGACCGATTTTGAAGGACCGGAACCGCCTGCTTCGGGCGAAGCCATACCTATGGACGATCTCGAAGCGTGGTTCGTCCGTGAAGTGTTGCCGCTGGAGGCTGTATTGATCCAATTCTTACGTCGCGGCGGCCGCAGCAACGCAGATGTCGAGGATTTGCGTCAAGACCTTTACGAAAGAGTTTGTAGTGCTACACGCGATGGCATTCCGAAGTCTACCAGGGCATTCGTATTTACGACCGCCCGCAACCTGCTCATCGACCGAGTGCGACACGAGCAAGTCGTGCCTTTCAATTCCGTCGAGAATCTCGAAGAAATAAATCTCGCCATCGATGAGCCGGCGCCCGATCGCGTCGTCATTGCGCGGCAGGAACTTCGTAGACTTCAGGCGGCGCTAGACAAATTGCCCGAGCGCCAACGTACCGCAATTTTGATGCGGAAAATCAACGGACTAACGATCCGCGAAATTGCGCAGCGCGTCGGATCAGCCGAGAGAACCGTAGAAAAACACCTGACGGAGGGCGTGCGTGCGCTTGCCAGCATTTTGTACCGCGATTCCATCGGGGCAGGGCAAGATCTATGAGCGATACGCAAGTCACTTTCGTTTGCTC
>JBAWBE010000400.1:0-3228 GCA_049589635.1 Terriglobales bacterium | reverse complement strand
GGCTGTCACTCTGCCCTCTGCCGTATAAGTGAGAAAACCTAAAGGCTTCGCGCCATAGGGAGTTTCATTGCGCTCTCCGCTGGATGTTGTGCTCGAAGCGGACACTAACTTCCACGCGCCCACGAGTTTTTCCTTAGCCTCCCCAGCTACCCCGTCAGAAATGGCGCGCGTTTCCATCCTTCATTCTCCTCTCGACTCTACTTGCGAGCGCCCCTACCATAGAAAATAACACGTGAACTCACCTCTCTTCTCAATCAAACGCTCGGGGATATCCGTTTGACTGAAGCTTCATCCCCAGCCTACACTCTCCGTTCTGCCTCGAGAGGTCTGATTCGTGCAGGAAACTCAGACAACGGAATTGCACGGCAAAGTCGCGCTCGTCACTGGCGGAACCTCGGGTATTGGTCGCGATACTGCCGTACTTTTCGCCAAGGCGGGTGCCAAGGTTGTGGTTGCCGGACGGCGCGAACCGGAAGGCAAAGAGACGATCGAACTGATCCATGCCGCGGGCGGCGATAGCTTGTTTGTAAAGACTGATGTTTCGAAAGCCCCCGAAGTCGAGATGCTCATAAAAAAAACGGTGGAGAAATTTGGCCGCTTAGACATCGCCTTCAACAATGCAGGGATTGAAGGCACGTGGGTACCAATTGTCAGACAATCCGAAGAAGACTGGGACCAGATTCTCGCCATCAACCTGAAAGGGGTCTGGCTCTGCCTGAAGTACGAGATTCAGCAGATGCTCAAGCAGGGGGCTGGCGGCGCGATCGTAAACATGGGGTCGGTAACAGGGCTAATCGGATCTGTGGGAGCAGCCGCGTACAGCGCGAGCAAACATGGAGTGATCGGCTTAACGAAGAGCGCAGCGCTGGAAAATGCCAAAAGTGGAATTCGAATCAACGCCGTGTGCCCCGGATTTACCGAAACTCCTATGGCCGATCGAATCTTTCGCGTTCCGCAAATTCAGAAACACGTTCTCAGTTGCCATCCCATCGGCCGTTTGGGTAGGCCGATTGAAATCGCCGAGGCCGTAGTTTGGATGTGCTCGGACCGCGCATCTTTCATGACCGGCCAGTCCCTCATTCTCGACGGCGGCTACCTGGCCGGGCGCTAGCAGGACTCGTTCATACGAGTTCGGCTCGGTTTCACGTGCGAACGAAGGTGCCTTAAAAAATGAATGGTGCAGAAAGTCTAATCCGCACGCTGCTCGCCGGAGAGGTTGATACCTGCTTCACCAATCCCGGCACGTCCGAAATGCATACTGTCGCTGCGCTCGACCAGATCGCGGACATGCGTTGCGTGCTCGGTCTTTTTGAAGGCGTTGTTACTGGAGCGGCTGATGGCTACGCCCGGATGGCTGAGAGGCCAGCATGCACGCTCCTGCACCTTGGCCCGGGCTTGTCGAATGGCACCGCGAATCTGCATAATGCCAGCCGGGCTCAGGTACCGATCATCAATCTGGTTGGCCAACACGCAACTTATCATCTGCGCCACGACACTCCACTAGCCTCCGATATCGAAGCAATCGCCCGGCCTTATTCCAAATGGTTGCGAACGTTACTCTCGCCGCCCGAAGTGGGCCGCGACGCAGCCGAAGCCATCATTGCTGCACGCACTGCACCCGGCCAGATTGCCACGCTGATCGTGCCCGCCGATGTCGCTTGGACCGACGGCGGAACAGTGGCAGCGCTTCCCTCTTTACCTAGGCCTCCGTTACCTGCGGCGGCTACGATCGACCGCGCAGCTGCTATGCTCCGCTCGGGCACGTCGACCGCGATTTTGATGTCCGGGAATGCTCTCTTCGGCAAAGGTCTCGAATTGGCTGGCCGCGTTGCGAACGCTACCCACGCAAGACTGTTTGCGCCGTATCCTCTGCCGCGGCTTGAGAGAGGCGCTGGTGTCCCGTCAGTGGAGCGGATTCAATATGTTCGTGAAATGGCGGTCGAGCAGCTAAAGGATTTTCGTCAGATGATCCTGGTAGGTGCTCAAGCTCCGATCGGGTATTTTGCTCAACCTGGGAAAGATAGTGTTTTCACCTCACCAGATTGCGAGATTTCCACGCTCGCAAGTCCGGGCGAGGATTATGTCGGCGCTCTGGAAGCGGTAGAGTCAGCCTTGTCGCCGCACCGAGAAATGGCGGCTCCCGAGAAGAGCCAACGGCCTTCACTTCCGAGCGGGAGCATTACTCTGCAGGGCCTCGCGGCGGTAGTAGGCGCGCTCCTGCCCGAGAATACGATCGTAGTGGATGAGTCCATGACTTCGGGACGAGGAACGATGGCGGCCACCAGAGCCGCTCCTCGACACGACTGGCTAGGCAATACGGGCGGCTCGATTGGGATCGCTCTGCCCCTGTCCGTGGGTGCCGCAGTCGCGTGCCCGGACCGTCGCGTATTGTGCCTTACCGCTGATGGGAGCGCGATGTATACGTTGCAGGCTCTGTGGACGATGGCTCGCGAAGGGCTCAAAATCACAACGGTGGTTTTCGCCAATCGCGACTATGCAGTCCTCAAGCGTGAATTCTCTTATCTGGGTGTCGGGAATCCCGGCCCACGCGCTTTAGACATGTTCGAAATCGGGCGCCCTGATCTCGACTGGATGCATCTGTCACGGGGTTTGGGTGTACCAGGGACGCGCGTGAATTCCTTGGAGGGTTTTGCGAAAGCGCTTCGCGAAGGGTTTGAAAGCGAAGGTCCTACCCTCATCGAGGTTCCGCTATAGGCTGGACGTTCCCGCTTTCTTCAGCGGGACGGAAGAATGTTCCAACATCTTGGCAAGCTCAGCTTTGACAACTTTCCCGGTCGGTGTGAGCGGCATGTCAGGAACCAGAAGAATCTTCGACGGTCTTTTGTATTGCGCAAGGTGTTGCGCAGCATACTCCGCAATATCTGTAGCTGTCACCGCCGTGTTCGGCAAGAGCTGAATGAAGGCGATGACCTCCTCGTCCCCTTCCACCGAGCGTCCAATCACTCCGGACTGAACGACTGCAGGGTGTGCATTCAATACCGCCTCCACTTCCGCGGGATAAACGTTAAAGCCACGCCGGACGATCAAGTCCTTGGTCCGGCCGACTATAAACAGATTTCCATCTTCCAGGCGGGCAAGGTCGCGTGTGTTAAACCATCCGCCGTCGATAGCAGCGGCTGTTTCCTCGGGGGCGCGGTAATAGCCCTTCATCACGTTCGGTCCGCGCACCCATAGTTCACCGGCTTCTCCTTCGGGTACGGCTTTGCG
>JBAWBE010000399.1:0-2027 GCA_049589635.1 Terriglobales bacterium | reverse complement strand
GTACAGGTACGTCAGCAGGCGCTTCATCAACCTGGCGTCGTACGCTTTCCCTAGTACACCTTCTTCCTGCATCTGGCCCAGTGCCCCTACTTCATTCTAATCAATGTGGTGGAAGTCATATAGACGAGAAGAGCGGCGCAGGGGATGGAAAAGATTGGCGCAGATGAGTGTTTGGTCTTGATTGCGGGGGAGAACGCGGCGTACCTACTCTGATATGTCATCCCGAGCGAGCAAAGCGAGTCGAGGGATCCGCGGTTCCGCGACGCGATCATTCTTGCAATGGTAGTGCTGGCCTTTTAGGCCGGCGTTAGCCGGGTCTGGGAAAATGAGCCTGCTTCAGCCGGCGACACGGCCATTACCTCACTCCGGCAGGCCGTTATCCCGCTTCAGAGGCCGCCAGTGCATGTGGTCGTACGCGATCATCTTGTCTGCGCCTTCTGGACCCTCGCTGCCGGCTGCGTAATTCGGAAACTGCGGTGGGGGCAACTCGGCCCAAGCATCCTCAATCGGCGTGATGATGCGCCACTCCGCTTCCACTTCGTCGCGACGGGTGAACAGCGTTGGATCGCCGCGCATCGCGTCCAGAAGCAGCGTCTCATAAGCCGCGGGAGTCTCGGTCCCAAAGGCCTCGTGATAGGAAAAATTCATGTCGACGCGGATGGAGCGCATCTGCTGTCCCGGCTGTTTCGCGCCGAAGCTGAGCGAGATGCCTTCATCCGGCTGAATGCGCATGGTGATGACGTTGTGATGGACATCCGCCGGGTTCTTCGAAAACAGCGCCTGCGGCGTGCGCTTGAAGTGAATCGCAATCTCCGTCAGCTGGTTCGCCAGGCGCTTGCCGGCGCGCACGTAAAACGGAACTCCCGCCCAGCGCCAGTTGTCGATGTGAAACTCGACGGCAGCGAAGGTTTCGGTCTGCGACTTCGGGCTCACTCCCGGCTCCTGCCGATATCCCGGAACCTGTTCGCCGCCGACCTCGCCTGGCCCATACTGTCCGCGTACGGTCCGCTTCGCCACCTGTTCTTTAGTCATGGGCGCGATGGCGCGCAACACCTCTACCTTGTGGCCGCGCACGGAGTCGGCGTCGAAATTTACCGGCGGCTCCATCGCGGTCAGCATCAGCAACTGGAGCATGTGGTTGGCGACCATGTCGCGCAGTGCGCCAGTCTCTTCGTAGAACGCGCCGCGTCCTTCGACACCCAGGGTCTCGGCGGCGGTGATCTCGATGTACTCGATGTAATTGCGGTTCCACACCGGCTCGAACATGGAGTTTCCGAAGCGGAACATCATGATGTTCTGCACCGTCTCCTTGCCGAGATAGTGATCGATGCGATAAACCGCACTCTCCTCGAAGACATCAGAGACAATCGCGTTCAGTTCTTGCGCGCTCTTCAGATCGTGGCCGAAAGGCTTCTCCAGAATGATTCGCGTCCAGCCTCCACTGTTCTTGGCCAGACCGGCCTCGCCGAGTCCCTTCACGATTGGGGGCGCCAGCGAAGCCGAGGTCGAGATGTAAAAGAGGACGTTCTGGCTCGCGCCGTTCTTTTGCAGTTCCTTGATCTTTGTTTTGAGGCGAGGATAGAAGCCTTCCTCGCTGGCGTCGCCTACGAAGAAATGCAGACGTTCGGCGAAATCTTTCCACCCCTCTTCACTGAAGTTCCGAGTGTCCTTCGATTTGGTCGCGCCATCATGCAAGCGCTCGCGGAAGGCATCATCGTCAAGCTTGGTGCGGCCGATACCGAGTATCTGAAAATTGCGCGTGGTACAGCCGACACATGCCAGGTCGTAAAGCGCCGGGATAAGTTTGCGGCGAGTGAGATCGCCGGTACCGCCGAAGATGATGACCAGGCAGGAATCTCCCTGCGGTAGAGAAGGAGTTTTCAATTTCTGCGGTGCAGGCTGTACGAGGGTGCTCATGAAGTCGGCTCCAAATAGTGCTTATTGCCAGATGCGAATGGAGAAAGAAAGTTGCGGGAGATCGGGCCAATCCGTGCCGATCTCGACCGATTTACGAAATTGTCATCACG
>JBAWBE010000398.1:0-8783 GCA_049589635.1 Terriglobales bacterium | reverse complement strand
ATGAGCACTTTGCCAGCGCCAAGTGAAATCGCGGGCACTTCCTTTGGGAAGGAGTGCGACCAGACGAGGTGGCCGTCACGCACGTCGTGAAGCTCCACGTCTTCATTTCGCCTTGTGGGAGATCCGTTGGCTGCGCCGAGGAATCGATTCAAGATCATTTGCATGCAGCCGAAATCAAATGACAAAGTGAAGTCTTCCCTCTTCACCGGCCTCGGGTTGGAGATCAGCAAGTACGGTCCGTGCTGGGAGGCGAACGCCTCACCAATCTTGTAACCCATAACCCCATGCCCAAGGGACGGGTCGATGCGAGCGATGGCACGTTCCGTGTCCATGAACTTCGACAAGTCCACATAGACGAGTCGGTCTGGTGCAAACCAGGCTCCTTGGAAACTTCCCAATTCCATCGTGCGAATATTGTGGGTCACATCCCATACGGCACCACGAGTGCTCTGGGAGACTGCTATCCAGTTGAAGTCGGGAGAAACGGCGATCGCCCGCGGCGGCGATAAACGCGCCTGTGGCAACTTTACAAAACCCAGAGGTCGAACGTCAGGCGTAAGATTCTCTAGAGAATGCAGAACTAGCTCTCCTGTCATCTGCTCTGTCACGAGGGTGGTACCGTAAACGTCCGCGGCGGCGTGTTTAAAGTCAATGACAAGCTTTTCGGTCTTCAATTCAAATAGACCCAGCGGGTCTTTCTTGAGCGGGCCGACAAAAAAGTAGTCGCCATGAGTGGCGGAAGTCAGCTCGAGTCCATCCCCTAGTGCGACGCGCTGCAGTCGCTCTCCCGAAGGAAAACGGAGAAGGGATGATTTCCGGGCAGTTTGATCCAGACCGACGATCCGGTCGGGCCCAACGAAGGCAAAGCTCCTCCCAAGAATGTCCTTGATCGAGCCCGGCAGTTTTACCTCGCGCTGCCCGTCGATGTCCCACGCAAAGTGCTCCAAGTCGTGGCCCGCCAGAAAATAACGGCCATCCGGAGAAAACTGCATCGCGATCAACCGGACTCTGCCTCCATCTGCGAGAGAGGCCGCGAAGGCACAACTCGTCGCATAGTCCCATCGTAGGAACTCCTTTTTGCTGATGCGCGGTGAACCGGTTTGCACATCGATCAAGGAAAGCGCCATCTCTGAACTCAAACATGCGAGAGTCCCTCCGTCCGGCGACAGTTCGGTTTGAACGCAGGGATTCAGAACCGTGAGCTCGTGGACTGAGGTCCGCTTTTGCTCCACAACCGACCAGACTTCCACGCGAAGAGAAGCGGTATGAAAAGCGATGGAGCGGGAATCGGGAGAAAACTGCGCAGGGTAGGCGTCGACGGCAGGAATATAGAAAAGAACGACCAACGGTTCTCGCGTCAGGACATGGATGCCGCTTTCATCCTGAGCGAGAATGTATTTGCCGTCGGGGCTGAAGCGGAGATGGGTGAGGTCGGGACGAAGGGGCAGTGTGAGTGTTTGCTTGAATACAAGGCCGGGTAGAGATTCTTTCGTGCCAAATCCGCTGTAGGCGATTACGTCCGCCTGCCAGCTGGCAAATTCTTCGGTAGGGAGTTTGGGCTTAATGTCGGCGCATCCGGACGGCAGGACTGCGACGTTCCTCAGCATTACGCCCAGACGGCGCTCTGAAGGTTTCGTCGTGCCAAAGAGGTTCGAAATCCAGCTACCCGTTTTGCCGTGCGTCTGCTGGAAGCGATCCCACAAATCGACATAGGCGTGCGGAGCATACCCAGATCGTGCCATCGAGTAGAGTGCAACCTGATCGGCTATGTATTGCCCACCTTCGTCTTCACCGCCTCCATGTGCGGGCTTGCGGCCCTCGTTTTCGAGTAGCTGATGGAATTTCTCGAACACGTCGGCGCGATTGCCCACTTGGGTAATTCCCAATACATCGCGCAGGCGGGCGGTGATTTCTATAGCGGTCTGATGAGTAACAATGTGTCCGAGTTCGTGGGCGAGGACGCCGGCGAGTTCGTCGTCGTTTCGCGCCAGCGCGACCATTTTGCGTCCCACATAAACTCGACCGCCAGCAATGCTGAACGCGTTCGCTTCGGAAAGCTCAACCAGATAGAAACGAAACTTCATTTGGTTGGCCGGAAGGTGTTGGACTAGTCGATCGCCTATCGCGCGCAGATAGGCATTAAGTTTGTCGTCATCAATAATTCTGATTCTGCTTGCCAGGCTCTCGGCCATAGCATCGCCAAGGTCAACTTCCTGCTGATCGGAGAAGATATTCTGCTCGTGCGAAGCTCGTTGAATGGCAGGCGGCAGCGGGCAGTCTGGCTGGGCCGCGAGTGGAGTAGCCGACGAGAGGACGAAAAACAGAGCCGATACGATCCAGGCAGACAGCCGGGGCGGGGTTTGCGATTGCGGAATTGATGAATGACTGTACAATCCGCTTGTCCTCGTATAAGTCGAGTGCGGAACTATGTTACAAGTCGTGGCAAGGAAGTCAACTTGAAGTTAGCGAACTCGAACAACCTCGGAGAACTCGAACGCGGCTCCCGAACGTGTCCATGCACGAACGAGCCGGACGCCCGTTCCTCCATTGCTCAGGCGAACAGGAATTCCTTCGTCCGCAGTTCTTTAATCGTGTCGCGCAACTTGGCAGCCTTCTCGAATTCGAAGCGCTTCGCACTCTCCCGCATGTCGCTTTCCAGTTTCGCGATGTAAGCGTCCAACTCTTCCTGCGATTTGAAGTCCGGGATGCCGTCGGCTTCGGGGCCGGTCAGATCAGTGTAGTCGGCTCCTACGACGGCAACTAGCGTCATGTCGAGCGGACGGATGATCGATTCCGGCGTAATTCCATTAGCGTCATTGTAGGCCTGCTGGATGGCGCGGCGGCGGTCGGTCTCATCCAGAGCTTTCCTCATCGAGTCGGTCATGCGGTCGGCATAAAGAATGGCGCGGCCGTTCAGATTGCGGGCGCAGCGGCCGATCGTTTGAATCAGCGATCCGCTGGAGCGCAGGAAGCCTTCCTTATCGGCATCGAGAATCGCGACTAGCGAAACTTCCGGCAGGTCGAGGCCTTCGCGCAAAAGATTGATGCCGATCAATACATCGAATTCGCCTTTGCGCAGGTCGCGCAGAATCTTCACGCGCTCCAGCGTTTCGATCTCCGAGTGCATATAGCGGCACTTTACGCCCACTTCGCCGTAATATTCGGCCAGGTCTTCGGACATGCGCTTGGTGAGCGTTGTGACCAGCACACGCTCGTTGCGCGAGACGCGATCGCGGATCATGTGCAGCAGGTCGTCGATCTGGCCTTTTACCGGGCGAATCTCGACTGGAGGGTCTATTAGACCCGTGGGCCTGATGATCTGCTCAACTACTACGCCGGCGGACTTCGTCATCTCATAGGGCCCCGGCGTGGCGGAAACGTAGACCAGCTGATTGGTGCGATGCTCGAACTCTTCGAACGTCAGCGGACGGTTGTCGAGCGCCGAGGGCATGCGGAACCCGTACTCGACCAGGACCTGTTTGCGTGAGCGGTCTCCGTGATACATGGCGTGGAGCTGCGGCACGGTCTGGTGCGACTCATCGATGAACATCAGGAAGTCGCGCGGAAAATAGTCGAGCAGCGTGGGCGGCGGCTCTCCGGGCAGGCGGCCTGTGAAGTGGCGCGAATAGTTTTCTATACCGTGGCAGTAGCCCATAGCCTTGATCATCTCAAGGTCGTACATCACGCGCTGATGAATGCGTTGCGCTTCGACAGTACGGCCCTGCTTTTCTAATTCGACCTCCCACCAGGCCAATTCTTTTTTGATCGACACAACCGCCGAGGCACGCGTTTCGTCTTTCATCACATAGTGCGTCTTGGGATAAATCGGCAGGCGCATGTAGCGCTGCTTTACGGTGCCGAAGAGGGGATCGATCTGCGAGAGCGATTCGATCTCATCGCCGAACATTTCTATGCGATAAGCCATGTCGTCGTAGGTAGGATAGATTTCGATGACGTCGCCGCGGACGCGGAAGGTGCCGCGGCGGAAATCGGTTTCGCTGCGCTCGTAGAGAATGTCGACCAGCTTGCGAGTGATGTCGCCGCGCTTGATCTTTTGGCCTTTTTCGACGAATAGCATCATGCCGTAGTAGGCCTCGGGCGAGCCCAAGCCGTAGATGGCACTGACGGAGGCTACGATCAGACAATCGCGGCGCTCGAAGAGCGAGCGCGTCGCTGAGAGGCGCAGCTTGTCGAGCTCGTCATTGATGGTCGATTCCTTCTCAATGTAGAGGTCGGCGGCGGGGACGTAGGCTTCGGGCTGGTAGAAATCGTAGTAGGAAACGAAATATTCGACTGCGTTCTGCGGAAAAAAACTTTTGAATTCGTGGTAGAGCTGGGCGGCTAGAGTCTTGTTGTGCGCCATTACGATGGCCGGGCGGTTCGCTGCCTCAATCACCTTGGCCATGGTGTAGGTTTTGCCCGAGCCAGTGACGCCGAGGAGGACCTGGTGCTGCTCGCGGTCGAAGACGCCGCGGGTTAAGGCATCGATGGCGGTGCGCTGATCACCCTGGGGCTTGTAGTTGCAGATGAGGCGGAAGTCCACTGTAATTATTATTATAGGGGATGCCGGGCTGCGATCGCAGAACGGGCTGCCCGCGCAACTTTCGAGGCGCCTCGGAACGGCACTAGTGTGTAATTTTGCCCGTGACGATGTAGCTTCAGGAAGTTTGTACTAGGTAATTCACCTTAGGATCGCGACCAAAAATGCTTTGGAGTCCCGCAAAGTCTGTATAAATTTGACTAAAGTTTGGCCGATTTTCGCTGTTTTCCCGCAAAAAATCATATCTAGTTGTGAAATTTCACATTTAGTTAATGCCTCGGACGGCAATTGGCTGCGAAGATGCTGAATCATTCTGCAACGAATCCGAAATCCTGATGTGCCTGTGTCCTGTTCTGGTTGGATTCCCTACCTTCAGCGCGCGGCGCACTTCTGGAGGTGTAGACGATGGATGAAAAGATCGACCAGATGGCCCCCCGGGAGCGGCAAATTGTTGATTTGCTGCTACAGGGATGCGACAACTCGGAGATCGCTCGCGACCTGAACATGGCCGAGCGCACCGTGAAAGCATATTTCAATCGCCTCTTCGTGCGTTTCGGAATTAAGGGTGGTATCAAGCGGGTAAAACTCGCAACTTTACTTTATAGGAGACAGTTATGGCAGGAGCGACGGGGATCCTCCGCGGACCCAGTGAACGCGAACACATCATCATTCGACGCGTAGCCGAGGGCTGCAAAAATAGCGAAATTGCTAATTCGCTAGGGACGACCGAGCATGTCGTTAAGAACGACCTGCGCCTGATCTATGACAAACTGGGCCTCTGGAACCGAGTAGAACTGGCCTTGTGGTACGAGGCGCGGCAGTTCGAGCAGGTCTATAGCAACTAATTCTGGAGCGTCGGCGAGCGTTCCTCCTGGTTCCCGCCGGCGCTCCCATTCCCTTCGCAACTATTCCTTTTGATTTACGAAGTGGTGCAGGCTGCTCACCATTACATTATTTCCGTTCCCCACAAATCATGGAGATGAACGACGCCGAGCAAGCGGTTGTCGTCGACAACCATCAGCGACGTGATCTTCATTTCTTCCATGCGGGCGAGCGCGCCGGCGGCGAATTCCTGTGATCCAATGATCTTGGGAGCGCGGTTCATACACTCCTGCGCAGTCAGGTCGAGCGCGTCTTTGCCGCGTTCCTCAAGCAGGCGGCGCAGATCGCCGTCGCTGATTACGCCTAGCAATCGATCGCTGTCGACCACGGCCGTCACCCCCAGCTTCTTGCGCGACATTTCGTAGATCACGTCGGGCATTTTGGTGAGCGGCGCGACCCGCGGCACCGCGTCGCCTTTGTGCATCAGCGATTCGACACGCGCCAGCCGTTTGCCAAGTTTGCCTCCAGGGTGCAGGTTGGCGAAATCTTCCTCCTTGAAGCCGCGCTTTTGCGAAAGCGCGACGGCCAGAGCGTCCCCGAGCGCCAGCATGGTAGTGGTGGATGCCGTGGGAGCCAGGCCAAGCGAACAGGCCTCTTTAGAGATGGAACAGTCGAGCGCGACTTCGGCAGCTGCGGCGAGCGTCGAAGAAGCCCGTGTAGGGCGCGCGCCCTCGCCCGCGTCCGGCTCCGCGAACTCATCGCAAGTCATCGCGATCATAGGCACTTGGAGTCTCTTGATAGTCGCAAGCAAATGCAGAATCTCCTCCGTCTCGCCACTCGCCGAGAGCACAAGCGCAACATCGCCGCGGACGATCATTCCAAGGTCGCCATGCAAGGCGTCGACCGGATGAAGATAAAGGGCGGGCGAACCGGTAGAGCTCAAAGTCGCCGCGATCTTGCGTGCAATCAGCCCGCTCTTGCCCATACCGGAGACGACGATGCGTCCCTGGCAATTGAACATCAATTCAATGGCGCGGTCGAAATCCGCAGCCATCGGCCCGGCAAGTCGATCGGCGAGAGCTCGCAAAGCCTCCGCCTCGATGCGCACCACGTTTTCACCGACATGCTTCATGAAGGAGGAATGGTAGCAGAAGGATGAGAGCATCAGCACGACAGCGAAACCAAAAACAAACGGCTAGAAGTGATCTTCAACCTTGTGGCCGGGATGTTCGAGCGCCTGCGCCTGGATGGCGCGATCCCACGGACCGCCCTGCCAGTTGTCTTTCTTCCGGCCATCGTGGATCCAGGGCGGGAGCGCCATTTGAAGGCGTCGGCTCAGACCGTGCAGATAAGGTTCGTAGACCTCGCGAAGCTGAGCCAATTTCTCCGAAGCGTCGGCATTGTCATTGATCGTCACGCCGCGCCATGCCAGTTCAGTCTTGACGCGGTTTCGATCTTCAGGGCTCAGCCGGTTGGGATCCTGAGCGCTATATTGCGAATTCACCACTTGGGCAAGATCGACGGCCGCGTGGCGCGCCATCGCAAACGTAAGCTTCGCTTGGTCGGCGTGGATGCCATCAATGCCGGTCATCACGAGCGAAGTTACGTCGAGCATTACCGTGAGCGCGGCCAGCCACGATTGGTTGCTGTGCTGCGAACGGAAGTAGGACAACACCGGATAAGAAATTTGACTCGACAAGAGATCGGCGCACCAGCGTTCCCAGTCCCGGAATATATTGTCGAGCACAGTCTGATCGGGACAGCAACCCAGTCGCCCGAGGAATTCGGTCGCGGTCGGCGGCGACCCGGCGCGCGCATCCAGCAGAGAAATTTCAACCTCCCGCGCCGCAAACGAGTTGTAAACCACCGGCAGGTACCCGACGACCACGCCGAGGAATGCAAAGCCCATGCCCGCTTCCATCACCGCTAGGGCGCGCGCCGCCGTGTTGGTGGGAACGATGTCGCCGTAGCCGAGAGTGAAGAACGTCTCGCCGCTGTGATAGAGGAGTTTGCCGAAGGTGATTCCTTCACCGCTCAGTTGGAAATGCTCGCCCAGCCCGTATTGCACGCAGGCAAAACCAAAGATCAGCGCGAGGGCCCAGAAGCCAAGCAGAAAGATAAGAGACAGCGGGCCGTAGTAGGCAAGAAAACCTTCGCGCCGCGATGGTGCCTTAATGTTGCTCGCGATACCCGTCCATCGGGGCCAGGTAGCCTTGAAAAACAGGGCCGTGATCCGGAAGTGCCGCTGAATGCGCCGTGGCAGAACAATGGTTTCAAAAGCATCGAGCAGGATGCTGAAAATGAAAACAACGCCGGCAATCGATGCCCACAAGTGCATACGAGACGAGAATCAGATGTGGCGGGAATGGTAACAGATTCAGAAGCGCAGAAAGAAGAGGCCAGGCTTACGTTTGCTGGCAAATCTTCCCGATTCGCTTGCGCGCTCAATGCTCGAATCGGGAGGAAAGATCTTGCCGCTAACGCGCGCAATCTGCGCCCCAGCGAAACTCGTGAACAGAAGTAACATGATTTGAGTTACGGAAAGAAGCCAGTTGAATACCATCGGATGAGTCCTCAATTCGTTATGAGTGCGCGTTCGAGATAAGAAATGGATTTGACAGCACGCCCATTCTCACTGGGCAACCCTCCACCCACAAGATCACCGGCGATCTCATAACGGGTTACTCTTGAAGGCGTGAAACACAAGAAAACTAAAGAAAAACGCTGGTCCGGCTCAACCGAGCCTTGGGTGGGTCCTTTCTGACGGTCAGGAAGAACTTGTTTTCTGCGAAACTCCAGCGCTCATTGAATCATCCTCGCGACCCCGCTATAGTGTGAGCGAACAACCACCATGGATTTCGACCAGCTGGAAATTTTCCTGGAAGTCGCGCGCCTCTCCAGCTTTTCGCGCGCGGCGGAGAAGCGTTTTCGAACGCAGCCCGCTATTTCCTCACAAATTCGCGCGCTCGAAGAGGAGGTCGGTGCGCGCCTGCTCGACCGCTCCGGCGGCCGTGTCTCTGTAACCGCAGCCGGAAAATTGTTTTTCAAGTATGCCGAAGAGACCATCGAGCGCCGCAAAACCATCCTCACCGAAATTGCGGAGACCGAGCGCGTTCCGCGTGGCGAGATCGTGGTCGGAGCGAACGAAGGTACTTGCCTTCACATCCTGCCCGAGGTCTTCGCTCAGTTCAAACGCGACTATCCAAATGTTTCAGTGAGCATCAAGCGTTCGGACTATGCGCGAATTCTCGACTCCATCCTCGAAAATGCGGTTGATTTCGGCTTCGTCTCACTGCCGGTAACTGACAACCGCCTCGAAGCGCAGATGATTCATCGCGATCTTCTCGTTGCAATCACGGCGCCCAAGCATCCCCTCGCCGGCAGAAAATCTGCCACGGCGGCTGAAATCGCGGCCTATCCC
>JBAWBE010000397.1:0-3132 GCA_049589635.1 Terriglobales bacterium | reverse complement strand
GTCCTGAGCAATGGAATGATTCTGAGAGGTGGACCCGCCACCGAACTTTCCCAAAGCGAAGATATAAAGAGGTTCTATCTCGGCATTGGAGAAGGCGACAAAGGCGTTAGCGCGCGTGCCAATCACGGCATGGATATGGACTGGATGGCGTAGATCATTCCTCGCAACCGCTTGTGAGCGAGTCATCGTCACCGCGCATGACAATTGGTCCGGATTGGACCGGTTTACTCGATTTGAGTAGGGTGCCTCATCGGCAACCTATTCCTTAAAAGCCTGGGTCTTTTCAGAAGACCGGCTGCGACGATGCGGGCAATGTTGTCGGTTGAGACGTTCCGTACATCGGGTGTTGGATGCCACGTCCGCGGGCTCAGGCGAACATTTCAGCAGGCGCTCCGGGCTTTTGAGTCGGGTTGACGCCGCAGCCGAGTCAGCCTGAGGTATCGCGGACCACGCAATGTAGAAGTCTGAGACGCTATCTGTGGTTAGCATTCGGTGAGGACCGCATGCCGGTCAGTCCGACTCAAGCGGCTTGATCGACTTTCTGTTTGAGGCTGCGCCAATTCCACGGCAACAGCTCGTCGAGCCTTTGAACAGGATGCTCGGCGATGCGCGCCAGAACGTCGGTGAGCCAAGCCTGCGGATCGACGTCGTTCATTTTGGCGGAGACGATCAGGCTGTACATGACGGCGGCACGATAGCCGCCACGATCGGAGCCGCAGAACAGCCAAGACTTGCGACCCAAAGCGATACCGCGGACGCCGCGTTCAGCTGCATTGTTTGATAGGCAAATGCGACCATCGTCGAGGAAGCGGGTGAACGCAGCCCAGCGCTTGAGCATGTAGTCCATCGCCTTAGCGACATCGTTGCCACGCGAGAGTTTTGCGCGCTGCTCGCGCATCCAGGTTTCCAAATCGGCGACCAGCGGCGCGCTGAGTTGCTGGCGAACGGCCTTGCGCCGCTCGGCGCTCTGGCCGTTGATGCCTCGCTCGATCTCGAACAAGGCGTCGATCCGGCGAACTGCTTCCAGCGCCAAGGGCGAGATCACCGCTGGCTTCTTGCCCTGAGCCTTACGCCGCGCATTCTCGGTCAGATCAGCCATCACGAAGAATGGACGCCGACCATGCACCCAGCAGGCCGCTTCCAGAATCGGACCAGGCGTGCGGCCGCCCTCGTAGAGCTTGGTATAACCGCCATAAGCGTCGGCCTGGAAGATTCCGCTGTAATTCGCCAGATGCGCCTGCGGATGTTCACCCGCGCGGTCGCGCGAGTAATAGAACACTGCACCCGGTGGTTCAGGCCCGCCAAACGGCTTGTCATCGCGGACATAGACCCATATTCGGCCGGTGTCAGTCTTGCCTTTGGCCAAGACTGGCACCCAGGTGTCGTCCCCATGCAAGCGCTCGGCGCTCATGACGTGGGCTTCGAGCCTTTTGAACAACGGCGTCAGTGCGGCCGTGCAGCCGCCAACCTGGTCGGCCAAGGTCGACAGGCTAATGGGCACGCCTTCCCTGGCATAGCGCTCCGCCTGCCGGTTGAGCGGCTGATGCTGGCCAAATTTCTCGAACAACACCATCGCCAGCAGACTCGGTCCGGCCCAGCCGCGGGCAATGACGTGGAATGGCGCCGGCGCCTGGCTGATCTTCTCGCAATCCCGGCAAGTGAACTTCTCCCGGACGTGCTGGATCACCTTCCATTGCCGCGGAATCGATTCCAGCGTTTCGGTGACGGTCTCGCCCAATTTGCGCAGCCGCTCCCCGCCGCAGCAAAGGCAGGCCGTCGGACCCGGTACGATGACGCGTTGGCGCGGCAGATGATCCGGGAACGGCTGGCGCGATGGCCGCTTGCGCGTGAACGACGCCACGACCGTCGTCGCGTTCGCGGTTCTGGCGGCGGCCATTTCCGCCGCCAATTCGTCCTCCGTGGCCGAGGCTTCGAGTTCTTCCAGCGTCAGCTCAAGCTGATCCAGCAACCGGGCGGTGCGCTCGGAACGGGAACCATAGCGATCGCGGTTGAGCTTTTCGATTTGCAACTTCAGATGCGCGATCAGCGCCTGGTCGTCGGAGGCCCTGGCTTTGGCAAACGCTGCGTCCGTCTCCGCGACAATCCGTCTGCCACGCTCGGCAACCAGCGCAGCTTTCAGTGCACCGACATCATTTGGCAGCGATTCAAGGCTGTCACCCATCCTCAGATAGAATCACAAAAGTCCCGATTTGGCGCGGCTTTTTTGTAAACTCTCGGGATTTTTCCGCAGCCTATCCGGCGCTCTGCGGCCGCCAGGTATGTTGTGGATTTCGCCAGTCGATCGCCTCCAGCAAATAACCCATCTGAGCCGCGGTCAGTGCCACCACGCCGTCCACCGTTGCCGGCCAGACAAAACGGCCACGGTCCAATCGCTTCGCGTAAAGCGATAGCCCAACGCCGTCATGCCATAGGGCTTTTATGAGCGAACCGGCGCGCCCACGGAAGACGAACACATCGCCAGCGAATGGATCACGACCCAACCCCTCCTGCACCAGCAATGCCAAACCCTGCATGCCCTTGCGCATATCGGTGTGACCGGTCGCGATCCAGATCCGCACGCCTGTCGCGACCGGGATCATCGCCGCTCCAGAACTTTGAGCACCCGGGCCAGTGCGGCGGCGTCAACGCCAGCGTCAACAATGACGCGACAATCCTTCCCGACGACAATCACCATGCGACCGCTCGCCGGTACTGCGGGAACTGTCGGTGCTGCCGACGCATCAGGCGCCACCGTCGCCGGCACAAAGCTAGTTAATTCCGCTTCCGCACCGTCCGGTGCCGGGCAGAATAATTTATGCCACTGCATCAACAGCGAGCGCGAAATTCCATACCGCCGCGCCGTCGACGAGATCGCTCGCGGTACCCGCAAACTTTCCAGCACAATTCGGAGCTTCTCGTCGTCAGACCAGCGGCGGCGCCGACCAGTCTCAACGACCTCGAGCCGTTCAATATGAGTACTGTACTTATTGACGTCCATAAGGACTGTTACAAATCAATCAGCCAAGCTCAGCAAGGCGGTCGCCACCGGAGGAAGACTGGCCGCTGGCAATCCAGATCCGCACACCGGCCGCGACCGGGATCATCGCCGCTCCAGAACTTTGAGCACCCGGG
>JBAWBE010000396.1:0-3007 GCA_049589635.1 Terriglobales bacterium | reverse complement strand
TGTTCCTACTCCTTCTCCGGGTCTGGACCCTCTTCCTTGTCCGAAAGGCAAGTGCGCAGCCATATTGATTGCTCTGGACCGGCCGATTGATCCCAACCTTGCGATTACCGTGCGCGGGAAACCCATGATGCGGGTTCGCGATTGGCGTGGCCGAGCGACTTCGGTCTTGCCCGCGGCGCAATCTGGGAGCGATCTGGCAGCCGCAACCAACACGGCAGGAGACCTCTTCAGCAAACAGTTGGCAGTTACCCGCGGCCTTTTGGAGATTGATCAGTTTGCGCCAAATGCATGGTTTGCCTTGAACTCTCACGAGGTGCTTCTCAACGTTTCTGTGGACGTCGCATCCGACCAAGAGTTTCCGGCTATCCAGCTTGTGGATCCCTCCGGATCGTTCGTGATTCCGCACGATCTCCGCCGCGGTTTCACGGAACTCCTCATCAACGGTTTCCGGCTGAAGCCACAGACCGATAAGGAAATCCGAGAAGAGATCCGGCGCCAGACCTGGCGGGAGGACGCCTCGGCAACGGATATCAAGGCTCTCGCGTTGGATGGCGGCGGCGCAGACGTGAATGCACCAATCACCTCTGGCCCCTATGCTTTTTCGACCTTTCTGCCGCTGTTTTCGCCGGAGCCTGCACCGCGCAATTTCTTCGCCGTGATGGGCGAGACCGGGAACGATCTGCTGCTCGGCTTTGCCTCAAGGCGCGCCCCTCAGAGAGAAACCGGCAAAACCGTACTTTACAGTTGGCTGGAAACCAAGACGCAGGTCATTCTGGAAGACCGCGACTGGGATTTTGCATGGTCGCTATCCTGCGACGCACAAGGCGAATTGCTAGCCTGCCAGGTGCCTCGCGAAGAGATTTCCCGTGTGTACAGGAACTTTCTGAAAGCATGCCCCGACGAGCAGACCTGCCCGGGACTTAGCCCGGATAGACAGTCCCTGATACAAAGCTTGAGCCAGAAGGCGCTGAGCGTGAATCTCAGCCAGAAAGAATCGCAACCACCTTCTGGTCCGGCCACATCGCCGGGGAGTTCTCAGGCGAGGGACCGGAACATCGAAATTGATCCAACCGGAACCCAGTCCCGGAAGGAGGAGGGCAGCCTGCGTACAGTCAGCGCGGTTTTCGACGGGGCTCCGATAGGAGCGCCGGCAATGGGCAGGCCCATGGTCGCGAAAACTGGCGACTCCAGCAAACTAACGCAGAGTGAGAACAGTCAAGTGAGCCTGGCTGCACGACAGAGAGTTCAGGTATTTGCGAAGAACCAAGATCTTAGGGGCTTTGCACGGGCGTTTGTGTCGACCATGCAACTATCCATCGAACAGTCGGATGAGGAAGGCAAGAACGTCTTCTACTCTCCCGCGCCGGTGCACATTGGGTTTCTTCCGCTCTCCGACGTCTACTGGAGGGAGGCTCCATTCAAGCCATGGGAATTCGATGCGGCCGACAGTGATCGGCTAACGATTCGTGAGTGCAATTATCTTCCAGAACCCTCGAATAATCATGATGAAGCTCAGGACAGTATTTTTGTGTCTGTCCTCGGAGTACGTTCGTGGAAGAAATGGCTGAGCGAGTGTGTGTCTCCATCAACTCGTATCTCGTCGGACCCCCATTCCGTTGCATGCCCAGAAATGACGGTACTATCCGCTCGTCCTGATTGGGTCGAACTTTTCAACGATAGAGCCCGGTGCGGCAAACTGACGATGCCGACCGCCGCGCTGGCGAATGATCCGATCGTGTTTGAGATGGAGTTTCCCCCGCATCCCAATGTGACAAGTACTTCGACCTCCTTGCGCACCACCATCGCTATACCAAGGTCACGTCTCGGCCCCAGCTTCAAGCTGTCGGAGATGCAAATTCAGCAAAAGCTTGAGCCACCAACCCAACCCAGCAAGGGCGAACCGCAAAAGGAAAATCAGCAAAATTCGGCGCCTCAGACGCCGAAAGACCCGAACGTCTGGCGGATTGTGATTCCAGTGGCGAATTCTGCCTGCGGAGACAGAATAGATCTGCCGGATGAACTCCTGCGGTCGCTGGCGTCCTCCGACATCAGCAAGATTGACGTGCAGTGGCGCAACGGCAACGAACGGATGGATTGCCCCAATCCGCCGGGGACTGAGCCAATCAAGCCGAAAAATGCAACCCCGGACAGTACCGAATACAAGAAATGGCAGGCGGCGGATAAGGCTTGGCTGACAGCGAAAACAGAGTGGCCGACAAAGTGGCAGGAGGCGAATAGGAACTGGCAAGCCATAGATCAAGCCGACCGCGTCAGACTATATTTGGAGATCCCGCGTACGGCAATCGCCAACCTGCCTGACCGGGTGGACGTGTTACGAACCACCTCTGACAATGTGAGCTGGGCGGTAGGCACGTTGCCTGATCTCAAGAGGTTGCTCCTGCCGTACCGTCTAGCGCTTGACGCTCTGAGCGCGACACAGTTTGCCCTTCAGGGCGAAAACGCCGGGGTAATCGATGCTGTAGTCCTGCAAGGCACCACCGGCAATCCGACTACTCAAATCCCAGTCGCAAAAGGTCTTGATTTCGCGCTGGTGATCCTCCCATCCAGCAGTGCCGATTCCTCCGGTACCGATACGTCCAGTGGTGGCGGCGCTGGTACGAATAATTCGACTGAGATCATGGTGGATGCCTCCAAACCTAGCGTGCAGGTGTCGACGAAGAGCAGTTCGACTCCTGCAAAACCCGCCGCCAAGCCCGGCGCCACTCCGTCCACGCCGTCGAGCGCCGATAAGAGTTCCCCTCCGAAGGCGCTAGCAGCCGGTACTTATGCGGTGACTCCATTTATCAAGATTGGAACGGCACCACCTGATCCCACAACTGTGTCCAAGGCGAATCAGGCTGTGGCAGATGCGACCAAGAAGTTGGCTGACGCAACGACCGCTGCGAAAGGTGCTCCGAAGGATCAGACGAAGCAAGACGCCGAGAAAACGGCGAAAGCCAATCTTGCGACCGCCCAAGCGGCCGCAAAGACCGCGTCCCAACCAACT
>JBAWBE010000395.1:0-5273 GCA_049589635.1 Terriglobales bacterium | reverse complement strand
TCCAAATACTGCCCGACCACGTCCCACTCCCCGATCTCCACTTTCTCAACCCGGCCATCCTTGCCTAACCGCGCTGTCAGCCGGGCATTCACGCCGGCAAAGTACGTCGGTAGATTCAGTTTCTGATAACGCGCCATCACCTGATCGCGCAGCGCTGGATCGAAGTGGACGCCAAATTTTTCCACCAGCGCCTTGATCGCGGTGTAATCGCCCTCGGCCTTGATGCGCATCAGTTCCGCCAGCAGCATGCCTACGCCCTTGCGCATCTTTTCGTAATCCGCGACCCGTACATACGTCTTCCCATCTCGCTGGAACTGCTCAATCGATCCCGGAACTTCGGCGGCAATGTAATGAGCAATTAACTGCCGATCGCGCTCGTGGTCTTCCTCAATCGTGTCGCCCTTGGGAATCCGCCGCAGCTGCGTCAACCCGACCGCTGCTGCGCTGTCATACATCGCCTTCGCCACTTCCTCCTGATTTGTAATCAGCCCAAGCTCTTTCAGCTTCGGATCCCAAACATTCCACAACGCCATTAAATCGGCCCGAGCCTCTTCGAGGGTCGAAAAATACTCCTTAAGAAATGACTGAGCGCCTGCGCTTACCCGCTCGCTCAGCTTGCCCGAGCCATGGCCGATCACTTCATGCATGTCGACCAGCAAGTCGTTCGCTTGGTCGCCGTATTTCAGATCACGCTCTGCGGTCGCTGCGTCCGGAGCGAACTCCGAGATCAGGGACTTGCCGTTCGCGGCATTCAAAGCTCGCATGCTTCCGGTAAAAATAAAATTCTTCGATCCATACTTTTCATGAATTTCATTTTCGTTGGGCAGGTTGTCGCCGATCGTGCTAATGCTGAAGTCGCCGGTTTCAATTAAAGTCTCCACCGCTTTCACCGATACCGCTTTGAATGAAGTCCGGCGATACTGGTCCAGCCATGGGGCCTTGGCCTCGAAATAAGCGGCATTTTCCGCCAGTTTCGTAATCGCGGCCGTCGTCGGCTTGTCCGTGATGGTCACGAAACTCTGCGAGCTGCCCTTGGCTCCGCGCGCATCGCGATAAATCTCGACGAACCCGTTGTCGAAATCCACGGTCGCGTTGTTCTGCACCCACGCAATTCCAAACGCGACCCATTCGGAATATTCGCCCGTTTGGTAATAGCGAATAAGGTGGCCGATCGCCTCCGACTGCGCCGGTTCGGCATAGGCGCGCGCCTTTTCCAGACACTCATTCGCCTTCTTCAAAAACGTCGCGTACAGTCCCGGCGGAACCTTCCCGTCCGGCGTGCCCGCGCGATAAACAAGCTCCGTCAGTTCGCCGTCCGCGCCGCGCACCACCCGCGAATTCAGCGGATACTTGTCCTCAAATCCCTTCAAATCCACGAGACTCAACCCGGGATAAAACGTGTTCGAACTCGCCTGAATCACGTCTTTCCCGCCCGAGGGACTCTTTGCTACTTCCATCGGCTCAAACGTCAGGTCGAAAAATGCCTGGCGCAGGTCGTCGACCTCGCGTTTCACATCGGCGGCGGTTTTCAGAGCCGGCAAATCGGCATACGAAGTTGTGAACCCGCCATTTACCTGCGCCGCTGCCGCTGCCCGTCGCAGATCCGCGAAGGTAAAGCCGGGCAAAAACTTCTGCGATGTGATGTCGTTATGATTGCCTCGGTTCGCCCAAAAAAGTTTGGTGTAGTCCGCAATCCTGTCGCGCACCGGCGGAGTGATTCCCTGCGGATGCGCCATGATTTCTTCAAGCAGCCGCTTCTGCCGCAATCCATACGCCGAGAATTGATCGTAAATAATCGGATCGATGGCAATCGAAGCCTGCGTCAGCCAGTAGGCCAGCGCCTGCTGCCTCGAAGTGAGCGACTGAAAGCTGGGCGCGCCCGGCCGGATGAACGCTGTATCACCAACCCGTTCCGCGACGACCGAGTCCGCACCTTTCGCCCCGGCAGTCTTCTGGCAAATCGCCTGCGCTCCTAAGACAAGAAGAAATAAAGCTGTAGACACACTAAACTGCAAAAGTACAATCCTCTTCGAGCCAATTCTTTTCAAGCCAAACCTCCAAAACCCGATGCGCGGATCGCAAACCCAAACTCCGCAGACTACCACAGTGAGACTATGCCGTCGTACGATTGTCACCCTCTCGCGGTGGCCTAAATTAGCACCACCTCACCGTATAGGGCGCGCATTTAGCACGTTCCCAATAAACCCGCCATGGCAGCCGTTTCCAGCGTGTTAAAATCAATCGTGCCCCTAACCGATGCTTCCTGACATCGAAAAACTGCTCGAACTCCAGATTGCGGATCAGGAGATCCGCAAACTCCAGGAGGAGATCGCCGAACTCCCCAAGCGCATTGCGGCGATCGAACAGAAACTCGCCGCCACTCGGGCCCACCTCGAGAAAGCGCGCACCGCGGCCAAAGCTGATGAAGCCAACAAAAAGAAATTCGAAGCCTCGATCCAGGACCTGCAAGGCAAGATTTCCAAGTATCGCGATCAATCGCTCGACGTAAAAACCAACGACCAATATAAGGCGCTGCTCCACGAAATCCAGTTCTCCGAGCAAGAGATTCGCATCAACGAAGATCGCATTCTCGAAGTCATGGTCAACGTCGAAGCGCGCGAAAAAGACGTCAAGGCCGCCGAGGCGAAACTCAAAGCCGAGACCGCCGAGATCGAAAAAGAAAAAGAAGATGCGCACCGCGTCACTGCTGAAGATCAAAAGAAGCTCGCCGAGTGGAGTGCCAAGCGCGATGGTCTCCGAAGCGGTGTTAACGAAGATCTTCTCCGCCACTACGAACGCGTGATGAAGTTCCGCCGCACGGGTCTCGCCGAAGTGATCGAGCAAAAATGCATGGGCTGTCAGGTCCGGCTCCGGCCACAACACTACAACGAAGTTTTCAACGGCCAGCAAATTGTTTACTGCGACTCCTGCCAGCGCGTTCTCTACTACAATCCAGCTAACGAGCCAAAGCCCGAACTCATAGTGGAAGCGGCCCACGCCCGGCGCCGTGCACGTCCCAAGGCCGACGCCCCGCAAGCCTGGTTTTATCGCCCCGATTATGGCGAAGCCGGCGAAGTTCTCCTCGTATTTACGAATCGCAACGGCACCGCCACGCGCTCTGTCTACGAAATGCTTTCCGGCCGCCAACTTGGGGATGTGCTCACCCGTGAAGGCAATTACCGCCAGGCTTTTCCGGAAGATCTAACCGACTCCGCTATTCGTCTCAACGGTCACTGGGACGAAGAAGAAATGGAAACGTGGGGCACGGAGATTCCCAGTAGCGCGCTTGATCTTCTTCACGTCGACCTGCGTTCCGCCCAACGCGATCACGCGAAGACAGGAGCAAAAACCGACAAAGATCACAAGCCGCATTCCTCAGCCCCGGCCGAACACACGGCTGCCAGTTAAGGTTCCCGGAAGCGATGGCCTCGCCCGCGAATCCAAATCAGCCCTCTGAATCACAAACTTCAAACCGGCAGAAACTAATCCTCTGCATCCTGCTTGCGACGACCACGATTGCCGTCTACAGTCCGATTATTCGTGCCCCGTTTCTCAACTACGACGACGCCTTGCACGTTACGGAAAATGAGCACGTGCGCGCCGGCCTGACTTGGAGCACGGTCCAATGGGCCTTTCGCAGCTCAGAAACTTCGGATTGGCACCCCATCACCTGGCTTTCGCACGCTCTCGATTACGAACTCTTCGGCCTTAGCTCAGCAGGCCCGCATGCCGTAAACCTGCTGCTGCACGCGATCAATGCGGTCTTGCTCTTTCTAATTCTCGAAGCCGCGACTGGTTTCCTATGGCAAAGCTTTGGCGTGGCCGCTCTCTTTGCCCTGCATCCGATCAACGTCGAGTCGGTAGCCTGGATTTCTGAAAGAAAAGATGTCCTAAGCATGTTTTTCTTTCTTCTGGCGCTGGGCGCCTACGGCTGGTACGTAAGCCGTCCGGGCATCGGGCGATATCTCATGGTGACATTGGCATACGCGTTTGCGCTGATGACCAAAGCTCAGGTAATCACGTTTCCGTTCGCTCTGCTACTCCTTGATTACTGGCCGCTCCGCCGCATCGCACGAATTGAGCAGGTCGAACCGACCGATGAATCTCAGGCTTCAGTGCCAGCCAAATCGTTTCTCAGCCTGGTATTGGAAAAAATTCCGTGGTTCGCTCTTTCGGCCGCGAGCGCAGTGATCACGATGAACGTTGAGGCGGAGGCGATGCAGGCGAAGTATCCGCTTTGGGTCCGGCTCGCGAACGCCGCCCTCGCATATGCGAAATACATTGGGAAGGCCGTATGGCCGCTCCATCTCGCGGCACTCTATCCTCATCCCGGCCTGTCCATCAACGTCGTCGCGTCGGTCGCCTCGGCGAGTGCGATCATCGGTGTATCGGCGTTCGCGCTCGTCTATCGGCGTCATCGCCCATTCTTTGTAGGATGGTTCTGGTTCCTAGGAACGCTGGTGCCTATGATCGGGCTCATCCAAATCAGCATTCACTCCATGGCCGATCGCTATGCCTATATTCCGATGCTGGGAATCTTCGTAATCATCTCCTGGGGCGCAGGCGATCTGATGGACAAATGGCACCTTCCAAAAAGCGCTCTTGTAGCGGCTTCTTCCGCGGCGCTGATTGGGCTCGCAGTCATGCTCTCGCTGCAGGTAAGTTTCTGGCGCGACAATGTCACGCTCTGGACGCACACCCTCGCGATTACGCAACAGAATTACACTGCCGAAGACATGCTCGCCTCTGCTTTGCTCGCGGAAGGAAAAATTGAGGAAGGCATTCCGCACCTGCGCCAGGCGCTTGTCTACTATCCCAACGACGCGATGGCAACTTTAAATCTCGCAACCTACGATCAAATGCGCGGAGATTATGCATCTGCTCTGGAAGGCTACTCCAAGGTTCCACACTACACAAAGAATCCGGGATTCATTGCGCAGGCGCTCATTAATAGCGGCTTTGCTTACATGTCGCTGAAGGAGTACCAAAACGCGACACAGGATTTCATTACCGTCGTTGAAGCTCAGCCCGCAAATGCAGCAGCCTGGCGCGGTCTCGGTTTGGCCGAACAAAGAGGAGGCCATCTCGCACAGGCGATCCAGCCCTATCAACGGACGGCTCAGCTAGAGCCCTCTGGCGCCAACTTTCTGTTGCTGGCCGAAGCCTATGAACAAGCCGGACAAGCCGACGCAGCCCGCGCGGCCCAGTCGCAGGCCGCCGCGATCAGCACTAATCTGAATGACGATAACGAAACCGTCCGCCGATTGCTATCG
>JBAWBE010000394.1:0-4737 GCA_049589635.1 Terriglobales bacterium | reverse complement strand
AACTACGCCCGCGCCTGCCCAAGCCTCGCCGCAAACCGCCGCCCCCGCTGCGCAAGCCGCGCCCGCAAAACCCGCTGCTCAGAAGAAAGAGATTAAGGATCCCGCCGAATACAACGCTTATGTCGGCGCCATCCAGCAGCAGGATGCGGCCGCTAAAATCAGCGGGCTCGAGGCATTTCTCACGCAGTATCCAAATAGCGTGATGAAAGAAGACGCGCTCGAACTTCTGATGAGCGCCTATGGACAGACCAACAACGCTGCGAAAGCGCAAGAAACGGCACTCAAAGTGTTGCAGGCGAACCCATGCAATCTGCGGGGCTTGGCGTTGCTCTCATTCACCAAACGCGCGGCGGCAGAGCAGGGTGGCCCGACTGCGGCTCAGAGTCTGACGGAGGCTGGCCAATACGGCGAAAAAGGCTTGCAGTGTGAACAGACTGCCACCAAGCCCGAAGGCACCAGCGATGCCGACTTCGCGAAACTTAAATCGGAGACAGCGGGGATTTTCAATGGCGCGGCCGGCATGGCCGCTTTCCAGGCCAAAGATTATGCTAAAGCGCAACAAGAACTGGGGGCCGCCGTGCAAGCCGATGCTCCCGATATCAGCAGCTTGCGCGATGTGTATCCCCTGGCCTTGTCGTATTTGACCCCACCGGCATGTCCGCCGCCGGCTCCAGCCGGTAGTGACAGCGCACAACCTGCGCCGCCGCCAGCGGGATGCTCGAACGCAGAGAAGGAAGCGGCCGGATTGTTCTATATTGCGCGCGCTGCCGACCTTGCGCAGGGCCCCGGCAAGGCGCAGATCACGAAATTTGGTCAAAGCAAATACGACAAATATCATGGAGCAGATGACGGCTGGAGCGATCTGATGGCCAAGGCCGCTACCGCTACCACGCCAGCTGGCATCACCATCACGCAGTATGTCCCGCCGACTCCCGCCCAGCAGTGCGCCGACCTCTTGAAGCAGAAAAAAGTTGAGGAGATGAGCTTTGCCGAGTGGCAGCTATGCCTTTCAGACGGCACGCCCGATGCCGCCGACAAGGTATGGAGCACGCTGAAGGGGAAGCCGCTTCAGATGCAGGCACACATCATCAGCATCGACACCACGGGCAAAGCGACCAAATTGATGCTCGCGGGCAGCGAGGACGATATCGAGGCGAAGAAGGCGGACATCGATTTGACGATGGCGGCGGCAATTCCAAAGAAGGATATGCCGAAGGAAGATACGGATTTCCAATTCCAGGGAACGCCCACCGCATTTACGCCGAAGCCCTTTATGATGACCATGGACGACGGCGCCATGCTCGTGAAGGCGAAGCCGAAACCGGCGCCGACCCGAAGGAAACCGGCCGCCCAGTAGACGTCTGAGCGCGCACATTGAAAGGCGGCCCAATTTGGGCCGCCTTTTTTCTGCAACGCGGTTGCCCCGATTTTTTAACGGACCTGCTTTCTGTCGAAAATCGCCGGCCTCGCGCTCCGCGGCGGGCGCTTGGCACCCACGCGCAGCGGACGAACATCAATCTTCAGCTCCTGCATGGTGCGGCTAAGAGTATTGCGGTGCATGCCCAGTTCACGCGCAGCCTTGCACTGGTTGCCACGATTCTCCTCGAGCACGGTCACAATGAAACGCTTTTTGAATTCCCGAACTGCTTCCGAGTAGAGAATGTTGCTTTTGTACATTTGCAGAATGAGTGCTTCCAACTGATCTTTCACTGACGCCTCGTTTCCGCACCTGCTGACCCGAGAAAAATATTTTTATACCGGACTACTTAGCCGGCTCGGCCGGCTTCGGATGACTGCTGTCCGATGCCGACGGCGCGTGCCGCAAGTAATCCAGCCCCTGGTAAAAGCGATGGCGCAATTCCGACGGTGCGACCCAGATTGCCGCCCTTCCGCCCACCAGGAAATAAGGAGCCAATTGAGACTGATCCAGCCATCGTGCGGCTGGTGCAAAAGCGGTCATGACGGTGAGCACAATGGCCACCACCAGAGCGCCTCGCAACAGTCCCAGCAGTGCTCCCAAAAACCGATCGATGGAACTTAGCCCGGCTTTCTTCATCAGCCAGCGCGCGACTCTTCCGGCAAGACCCGCCAGAATCAGAACCGCGAAAAAGATGATGAGAAATCCGGCAATCTCACCAACCCATGGAGTCTTCACATAAGGCGCGAGCCAATTCGCCACCCGCCAGTACTCCCAAGCGGCCAGCAAATACCCGAGGATCAGGCCGGCCAGATGAAAAGCTTCGTGGAAGAAGCCCTCCATGGCTGCCCCGATGACGGAAAAAACCAGAAATGCCAGGATGATCCAGTCCGCAACGCTCATAGCCAATCAATGTGGAGCGAGCGCGACGGCTAAATCTCCAACTCGCGTCCGGTCAACTGACGATACGCCTCGAGGTACTTTTCGCTCGTCCGCCGCGCAACCTCTTGGGGGAGGGCGGGCGCAGGCGGTTGTTTGTTCCAGCGAATTTCTTCGAGGTAATCCCTTACATATTGCTTGTCATACGAATCCTGCGCTTTGCCCGGTGAGTACGTGTCGGCCGGCCAGAAGCGCGACGAATCGGGTGTTAGAACTTCATCCGCCAAAGTGATTCCCTTGGCGGTCATGCCAAACTCAAACTTGGTGTCGGCGATCAAGATGCCGCGCTGCCGCGCGTAGTCAGCGGCTTTTTTATAGATGCCGAGCGTGAGGTCGCGCAGTTGTTGGCTCAGCTTGGGATCGATCAGTTTGCACATCTCTTCGAATGAGATATTGATGTCGTGGCCGGTCGACTCCTTGGTGGCCGGAGTGAAGATCGGCTCGGGCAGTCGGTCGGATTCCTTCAGTCCGGTCGGCAGCTTGATGCCGCAAACCGTGCCGGTCGCTTTGTATTCTTTCCAGCCTGAGCCGGAGAGATAGCCGCGTGCGACGCACTCGACGGGGAACATTTCGGCGCGCATAACCATCATGGAGCGGCCACGCAGTTCGTCGGCATGCGGCCGAACCGCCTGCGGATAGCGGGTTACGTCGGCGGTGACCAGATGGTTGGGGACGAGGTCTTTGAGAAAGTCGAACCAGAACAGGGAGATCTGCGTGAGCACGCGGCCCTTGTGCGGAATGCCGGTCGCCAGCACGTAGTCGAAGGCGGAGATGCGATCGGTCGCGACGAAGAGCAGGTGGTCGCTGTCGAGACTGTAGACGTCTCGGACTTTGCCGCTGGCGAAAAGTTCCAGATCTGTGTAGCCGGTTTCGAGGAGAACGGGGTCGAGGATGTCAGGGCTCATGATGTCGAATCTAACCGGGAGAAAACTGTCGCGTATTCTATTCGCGCCAGCGGATTTGTCAACGGCTTCGAGTGCAAGCGTTCGGCCGGGTTGGATGCCGCACAAAGGAAAACAGTTGACAGTTCCATTGTAAGCGGGAAGAGGCGTCTGTGGCTCGGTTTGGCGGATTGTGGATGTGGAAAAGTTGAGGAAGGCTCTGGAAAAAAAGGCAGCGGATTTTCTTGAACAACAAGCAGAAAAATGTTGGGCACGTCAAGGGTGTCGTAAGTTTTTCTTAGCGAGCGCGGAATGATACAAGCGAAGTCTTCAAAATTTACTGGGCCACTTGCGGGCGGCATGGAAAACAAGCAGTAACTCCACAGTGTCGTCGCGCACGCGGTAAGGAACGATATAAGGGGTGCCGGAAACCACTAGCTCGCGGGTGCCGGCTACACGCCCAGGTCGGCCTGAAGCCGGAAAGCATTTCAGAATTTCGACCGCATTGAGAATCGCCACGACAGTTCGGTCGGGGGCGGCAGGACTGTCTTGCGAGATGTATTCGGCCTCAGCGACTAGGCTGTCGAGCGCTACTTCCAGCCATTTAACGCGCACGACGGGTCCAACGCTTCAATCTTTGCTCCACTTCCTTATCACTGGCAAACTCACCGCGATCAGCCGCGACGATCGCCTTCTTGATTTCGGCGATCTGCCATTCGTTCACGGAGACATATTCCTGAATCGCCTGGGCGGCGACGAAGGAGCGGCTGCGGCTCATGGATTTCGATAAACGGTCGAGCTGTTTCTTAAGCTTGGCGTCGAGGCGAAGGGTAAGAACGGCGGATTCTGGCATGACGTGTACATTGTACACCACTTGTAGTCGGGCGAATGAGCCGTTCGTTAATTCACACGATTCCCGAAGTCTCGAGTCTTGCTCGGCTTGGACTGGTGAGGCGGTTAGAGCGGAACCCGAAGCTCAGACCTGTCGAGTTCCAGGAAACTGTCCCGGTATGATTTCTTTAAGTTAGCGCCGCACCAGGGGCAGAAGCGGATGTTCACCTCCGAGATAGAAGATAACGGAAAATCCGTATGCGGCATGAGTGCATCCTGATCTAACGCGCGGTATTGCAGGATGAACGCAGGGTCGGAATCGCCCTCTATCGCGACAAAGACGCCAATTCCTCTCTTCCCGGCCTCCCCAAACCACCCTTGAAAGACTTTGCAGCACCATTTCATGAATTTCTCGCGTAGGTATTATGCCGCCCCGAACCTAACCGACACCAGCTTCGAGATCCCCGGCTCCTGCATGGTGACGCCGTAGAGCACGGGCGCGATGCTCATCGTCTTCTTGCTATGCGTGATCAGGATGAACTGCGTCTCCAGACTCATCTCGCGCACGAGTTCGGTGAATCGGCCAATGTTCGCTTCGTCGAGCGGCGCATCGACCTCGTCCAGAATGCAGAACGGGCTGGGCGTGTACTGGAAAATTCCGACCAGCAG
>JBAWBE010000393.1:0-7400 GCA_049589635.1 Terriglobales bacterium | reverse complement strand
ACTGCCAGACTGGAGGAAAGCTATTGGCTGACCGGTCGCTGTCGCGATTGTTGAGGGAGGATTGGCCGAAGAGTCCTGAAGATCTGGAATTGTTGGTGCGGGAACGAAGATAAGGTTTCGGTCTTCGATTTTCAGTCTGAGTCAAAAATCCGAGGGCGCGAACGTGGAATCCCACTTTCATAAAACGCCTAAGGTGGAGCGCCCGCATTGAGAATTCTTTTCCCCTGGCAGATTCTTCCCTCGGCTGTTTGGGAAGCATCGCAATAGCCCTCATATGTGATATTGAAACGCAGGGCCTCCTTTCCAAACGCGATAGCAAAGGAGTGAACGTCAGATGTCGACAGCGCGGGTCACGAGCTCGTCAATCTGATGCGAAGCAAGGAAAGGAGGAGTTCTGGACTTCCGCGTTTATCTGAACCTAAAGATCGAAATTCATCGCGAACTCCTGACGCTCATCGACCTGGAGAAAGTGTCGTCGCATAACGACGACCACACCCGGCGCCAGGTGTACGCGGTGATTCAGGGACTTATGTCGAATGCCAAGTCGCCCCTGAGCGCTCCGGAGAAAGACCGACTTTCGATCGAGATCCTGGAAGAGGTGTTCCGTCTGGGCCCGCTCGAACCGCTGCTGCAGGATCCCGGCATCAGCGACATTCTCGTGAATGGCGCAAAAGAGGTCTATGTTGAGCGCGCGGGCGTTCTTGAAGAATCGGGGATTGTGTTCAAGGACAATGCCCACCTGATGCAAATCATCAACAAGATCGTATCCGCAATCGGGCGGCGGGTGGACGAATCGTCTCCCATGGTAGACGCGCGGCTGGCTGATGGATCCCGCGTGAACGTGGTCATTCCTCCACTCGCGATCGACGGGCCGCATCTTTCGATCAGGCGTTTTGGGCACATCCGGGTTACTGAACAGGATTTGCTGAGGACGCAGACACTGTCGCCACCGATGCTGGAGTTGCTGCGTGGGGCGGTGAAGGCGCGCCTCAATATTGTTGTTTCCGGCGGCACCGGTGCGGGAAAGACGACGCTTCTGAACGTGCTCTCCGGCTACATCTCGGAGAAGGAACGGATCGTCACCATCGAGGATGCGGCTGAATTGCGCCTGAAGCAACGGCACGTGGTTCGGCTGGAATGCCGTCCGGCGAACGTCGACGGCAAAGGCGCCGTCCTGCAACGTCAACTGGTGATCAACAGCTTGCGCATGAGGCCCAATCGCATCATCGTGGGCGAGGTCCGCGGCGAGGAAGCGCTCGACATGTTGCAGGCCATGAATACCGGCCACGACGGGTCGCTGACCACGGTCCACGCGAATAGCCCGCGGGATGCGATTGCCCGCCTGGAGATCATGGTCCAGATGGCGAATCTGAATCTGCCAGAAAGAGCGATTCGCAAACAGATCGTCTCGGCGGTGACGCTGGTGCTGCAGGTGGCACGTTTCAACGATGGCTCCCGGCGTTTGACGCACATCAGTGAGATCACCGGAATGGAAGGCGACGTCGTTTTGATGCAGGATGTTTTCGTGTTCGAGAAGCAGGGAGTTTCCCCGGAGGGGCGCACACTAGGGACGTTCACGGCTACGGGCGTTCGGCCGAGGTTCGAGGACAAAGTTAGAGCTTCTGGAATTTCACTTCCAACGAACTTTTTCGATCCGTCGGTGGCGTATCAGCGGCGGCAGAGAT
This sequence comes from Terriglobales bacterium, assembly GCA_049589635.1. Lineage (GTDB taxonomy): Bacteria > Acidobacteriota > Terriglobia > Terriglobales > Acidobacteriaceae > Acidiflorens. Next base: position 5,715 of record JBAWBE010000393.1, on the reverse strand, counting down.
AACGCGAGATGGCAGAAATCGCCGTGAAAAGCGACTCCCCGATGCTTAGTTCTATTCCAATCCCAATTCCTTCGCCAGCGCCTTCCACTTGCCATCTACGAGCGCCCGGGTCTTGGCGTCCATCGTGATTTCGTCCGGCCACGGGCGTGTGAATCCTTCCGTAGACCATTTACGAGTGGCATCAATCCCCATCTTCGAGCCGTAGTTCGCCAGGCGCGATGCGTGGTCCAGCGAATCGACCGGGCCGAGTGTGAACTGAATGTCGCGCTCGGGGTCGATGTTGTTCAGGGCCTTCAGAGTCACGTCGGCTATGTCTTGCACGTCCACGTCTTCATCCACAACGATGATGCATTTCGTAAACATCGCCTGGCCTAGCGACCAGACGGCGTTCATAACTTTGCGAGCTTGTCCGGGATAGGACTTGCGGATGGAGACGATCATCAGGTTATGGAAGACGCCTTCGATCGGCAAGTTGATGTCCACGAGTTCGGGGATGGTTAGTTTCATGAGCGGGAGGAAGATGCGCTCGACGGCTTTGCCCATCCAAGCATCTTCTTGCGGGGGCTTGCCGACTATCGTCGTTGCATAAATTGGATCTTTGCGATGGGTTATGCAGGTTACGTGGAAGACGGGGTATTCGTCTTCGAGAGAGTAGAAGCCGGTGTGGTCGCCGAACGGGCCTTCGGTGCGGAGTTCGTCTAGATTGACGTAGCCTTCGAGGATGATCTCGGCGTGGGCGGGGGCTTCGAGGTCTACCGTCTCGCACTTTACCAGTTCGACTGGTTTTTGGCGGAGGAAGCCGGCGATGATGAACTCTTCTACGTCGGGCGGGGCTGGGACTATGGCTGAGAAGGTCAGGGCCGGTTCGGTACCGATGGCTACGGCTACTTCCATGCGGCCTTGCGGGCGCGGGCCTTCGGCCAATATTGCGCCGCCTGAGGATCTTGCCATTATGTCTACCGACGCGGATTTCGTGCCCGCACGGGCGAGGGCGCGCGTGCCTCCATTTTGCTCGGCTCCATTCTCGGGTCCACTTTGCGATGCTTGCCTTAGGTGGTCGCGGTAGTGCTCGGCGGCTACTTTTTGGCGCTGCCAGTGCATGCCTGTTGTACGCTCGTCATAGATTTGCATGCGGTACATGCCCACGTTGCGCTTGCCGGTCTTTGGGTCGCGCGTGATTACGCACGGGAGCGTGATGAAGCGGCCGGCGTCTTTCGGCCAGCATTGGAGGATGGGGAAATCGAGGAGCGAAAAGTTATCGCGCTTGATGACTTCTTTACAGGGCCCGGTAGGGACTGTCTTTGGGAAGAATTTGCCCATCTCGGCCAGCATGGGGAGCATTTTTACTTTGTCGAGGAAGCCTTGCGGCGATTTGACGTCCATGAAGGCGCGGATCCGGTCGGCGATTTCGTCCAGGGAGTCGACTTCGAGGGCTCGACGCATGCGGCTGGCAGAACCGAATTGGTTGATCAAGAGCTTTTGGCCGGGATAGTTCTTTAGGTTTTCAAATAAGAGCGCATGGCCACCTGCGCTTCCCTTCTCTTCTTTATTCTTTTTGGTCGTACTTTTCGAAACCCGGTCCGTGATCTCAGCTATTTCGAGAATCGGGTCCGCTTCGGTGCGGATTCGCTTCAGTTCTCCGGCGCGGTCGAGCGCTTTGATCCAGTCTCGCAAGTCGTCGTATGCCAATAATTCCTCCTGGAACGACAGACGATTATATGCTGCAAATCAAGACCAGTAACGACGGAGTACACGGAGGTCCGGAGAGGACATCACTAGCTCTTCCACATTCTTTGCGCTGCGACTAGGATATGGAAATCAATTTTGCAGCTCGTCAGTCGTCGTCGATCATCGACATATGGTCTGCGGCAGACGCTGGGAATCACGACATGGAGGGAAGCATGACTCGCCTGAAGGTGAATGGGAAAGAAAGAACTTTTGATGGCGATCCGGATATGCCGCTGCTCTGGTATTTGCGCGACGTGGCGGGACTGACTGGAACGAAGTTTGGCTGCGGGATGTCGCTGTGCGGGGCTTGCACAGTGCACCAGAATGGTGATGCGATCCGGTCGTGCTCGACTGCCATGAAGGACCTGGCGGGGAGCGAGATTACTACGATTGAAGGGATCGCGCCGATGCACCCGGTGCAGAAGGCTTGGATGGAGATTCGGGTTCCGCAGTGCGGATATTGCCAGACTGGGCAGATCATGCAGGTGATCGCCATGCTCAAGGACAATAAAAATCCGAGCGATGACGATATTGATGTCGCGATGTCGGGGAATTTGTGCCGCTGCGGGACGTATCAGAGGATTCGGGCGGCGGTGCACGTTGCTGCGAAGGAACTATCCGCGAAGGAGCCCGCATGATTGTCGAGAATGTCAGCCGGCGGAGGTTTTTGCAGGGAGGGCTTGCGGCGGGCGCTCTTGTATTGAGTGCTCGATTTGTGTCAAAGCGTTTGTGGGCCGCACATGCCGACGAAGCGGCAGTGACAGCGGCTTTCGATCCGACCGTATGGCTTGCGATTGCAGCCGATGGAACGGTGACGATTGTCGCGCATCGGTCGGAGATGGGATGCGGGAGCCGCACGGCGCTGCCGCTGGTGGTGACCGATGAACTGGATGCCGACTGGTCTCGCGTGAAGATTGAGCAGGCGACTGGCGATCCTAAGTACGGCGATCAGGATACGGATGGGTCGCATTCGGTACGCAGCAGTTTTGACTTGATGCGGCAGGTGGGCGCTAGTGGCCGCGCGATGCTGATCACAGCTGCGGCGGCGCAGTGGAATGTTTCGGCGAAAGATTGTTCGACGGAACCCCATTTTGTCGTACATCGGGCTAGCGGACGGAAGCTTGGGTATGGCGAATTGGCGGCTGCTGCTGCGAAGTTGCCGGTTCCTAAGAAAGAGGAGCTGAAATATAAGTCGCGGGCGGAGTGGCGCTACATCGGCAAGGAGTCGAATGCGCTGTTTGATCTGCCCGACATGGTTACGGGCAAGGCTATTTTTGGCATGGACGCGACGATGCCGGGGATGGTGTATGCGTCAGTGGAGCATCCGCCGGTGCTGGGACAGAAAATTAAATCGTATGACGACACGGCTGCGCTCAAAGTCGCTGGTGTGCAGAAGACTATCGTTATGGAGACGGTGACGCCTCCTCATCTGTTTAAGCCGTTGGGTGGAGTGGCGGTGATTGGTGACAACACCTGGGCGACATTCAAAGGACGCAAGGCGCTGAAGATCGAGTGGGGCTCAAGTCCGCACTCGAGCTATAACTCGGGGCCTTATCGGAAGACTCTGGAGGAAACATCGCGCAAGCCGGGTAAGGTTGTCCGTAACGTGGGCGATGTGGATGCAGAGTTTGCCAAGAGCGCGCAGGCCGGGACGAAGATTGTGGAGGCGGAATATTACACGCCGCATCTGGCGCATGTTTCGATGGAGCCGCCGGTGGCGGTTGCGGAATATCGCGACGGAAAGGTGCAGGCGTGGGCGCCGACCCAAAATCCGCAGGCGGTGCAGGACACCGTGGCGACTGCGCTTGGCATCAAGAAAGAAGATGTGACCTGCCACGTGACTTTGCTGGGCGGCGGATTTGGACGCAAGTCGAAGCCGGATCAGGTCGCCGAGGCGGCGATTCTTTCAAAACAGCTTGGCGAGCCCGTCAAAGTAACCTGGTCGCGTGAGGATGATGTTCATTTCGATTTCTTCCATTCGGTCGCCGCGATGTATATGAAGGCTGCGGTGGGCGCGGATGGGAAGCCTACTGCCTGGTTGCAGAGGACGGTGTATCCGCCGATTGGGTCGACGTTTGATGCCTCGGCTGTTTATGCGGACGATGAGATGGGACTGGGATGGAACAATCTTCCTTTTAATATCGCGAACCATCGCGCGGAGAATGGGCCAGCCGATTACCATGTGCGCATCGGGTGGCTGCGCAGTGTCGCGAATGTTTATCACTCGTTTGCGATTCACTCGTTTGCCGATGAACTCGCGCATCAAGCGAACAAGGATTCGGTTGAATATTTGCTTCAGTTAATTGGGCCAGACCGAATCGTGAAACTTGATTTGAAAGGCGATGAGGCGGAGGACGACAAGACTTACCCGCTGGATACGGCGCGCTGGCGGCGCGTGGTTGAGATCGCCGCTCACAATTCTGGCTGGGGTAAGCGGGCGATGGGCAAGGGACACGGGCTGGGGATTGCGGCGCATCGCAGCTTTCTGACATATGTTGCGACGGTGGTTGAGGTCGAGGTCGATGGCAAGGGCCAAGTGCATATTCCGAACGTGTGGACTGCGGTGGATGCGGGGACGATTGTGAGTCCGGATAATATTCGGAATCAGTTTGAGGGCGCGGCGGTGTTTGGGACCAGCCTCGCGCTGTTTGGGGAGATCACGGCTACGAATGGCGCGATCGATCAGAGTAATTTCAATAACTATCAGATTACGCGTATGAATCGGGCTCCACGGCACGTTGATGTGGAGATCGTGAAGAGCGATGCGCCGCCGGCGGGCGTGGGCGAGCCGGGGGTTCCACCGTTTGCGCCGGCATTGTGCAACGCGGTGTTCGCTGCTACCGGGAAGCGCGTGCGGGAGTTGCCGCTGGCTAAGACGAAGTTGGTGTGAAAACAGCATCGGATGGGCGGACGCAAGACGCGGCAGGCCGCGTCTCTACCATGGTGTTTTTTATGAACAAACTTTTTGCTCTGCTCTTACTTTTCGCGGCGAGTTTGGCCAGCGCTGAGGAGATTACCGTCGCGGCGGCAGCTGATATGAGCGCTGTGCTACCGGAGATCGTCGCTGCCTATTCGAAGAAGACCGGGCAGACGGTGAAGCTGTCATTTGGGGCGTCGGGCAATTTGACGAATCAGATTAAGAATGGCGCGCCGTTTGACGTCTTCTTTTCTGCGGACGAGGCATTCCCGCAGCAGTTGATCGATGAGGGCCTGGCTACCGGAACCACGCTCTATCGATACGCGGTCGGACGGCTGGTGCTTTGGGTGCCGAACGATTCGACGTTGGACTTGTCGAAACTTGGCATCGAGGCTTTGCTTGACCCTTCGGTGAAGAAGATTGCCCTTGCCAATCCTACGACGGCGCCTTATGGGCGCGCGGCGGCTGGAGCGCTGCGGCATTTTGGAATTTACGATCAGATTTCTGGCAAGTTGGTGATCGGAGAAAACATTTCGCAGGCAGCGCAGTTTGTCGAATCGGGGAACGCGCAGGCGGGGCTGATTGCGCTCTCTCATGCGTTGGCCCCGGCAATGAAGAGCAAGGGCCGGTATTGGACTGTGCCGCTCGATGCGTATCCCAGGCTGAACCAAGCTGCGGTGGTGCTTTCAAAGTCAAAACAACAGAGCGCCAAGGCTTTTCTCGAATTTGTGCGCGGCCCGGAGGCCACTTCCCTGCTGGCCAGTTACGGTTTTACTTTGCCTGAAGACGAAGCTTCGGGAGTGCGGGTGAAATGAACTGGGAGGCGTTCTGGCTGACGGTGCGCCTCGCTACGATCGTTTCGTTTGTGCTCTTGGCGATCGGCATCCCGGTCGCTTACTGGCTGACCTATTCGCGATGGCGCTGGAAATTTCTGGTTGAGGCTGCCGTCGCGCTCCCGCTTATTCTGCCGCCGACCGTGCTGGGCTTCTATGTCCTGGTGGCGCTTGGTTCGCGCAGTCCCATTGGACGCTGGTGGGAATCGATGACCGGCCACACTTTGGCCTTCACGT
>JBAWBE010000392.1:0-10381 GCA_049589635.1 Terriglobales bacterium | reverse complement strand
GATGATCTCCCCTAAGTTATTGTTATGAAATAACTTAGCATCAAGTCTTTATTTGTGAATACTTTGCGGAGAAAATCAATGAGATACAGCACTTTTTGTATGCTAACTCCATAGCGCTCAAGACTTTACCTCTAAGTTGTGTCGGCTCAAGACTTTGGCGGAGAAAATTCCATAAAATGATGATTCTAAGAGACTGATCTGGAGGGGACCCCCGGGGAGTACAAACCAAGCGGATGCGACCCTGCAAAATCTATCCTCGGGCCCCGAGGACACCACGCAACCGCATCATGCTCCAGGCCAACCCGCCAATCGCGCTAAACCAGATCGCGAACGCCGTCTTCACCACCCACTCCGGCGCAGTCCCCACTCGCCGCAGCAAAAAGGGCAGAAAATTCCAAGTCGTGATGTGCACGTAGTCCCACGGATCCTGTGTCATCGAGTCATTGGTCAGTCCCCATGCGTCTATCTTGCCGAGAGCAAACGCGACAATGTTTTTGAAGCGCAGCCCAATCACGAATGTAGGATGGCCCAGAGTCTCCATCTGATAAATCTCCAGCGGAACCCAGAACGCAAGCGACGCCGCCTGAACAATGAAACTGGCAGCAACAAGAAAAAGCCCGGCGAACCAAACCAAGCGGCCGAGATTCGCGCGATAACGAAGGAGCAAGGGAACCGCCAGCAAAGCAATCAACTCAACCGTCGTCGAAACGTACCGGTCACCCCACGCGAAATCTCCGGACCAGTATGCGTATCGCGCATAAAAACAGACATACGCAGCAAGCAGCAGCAGGGAAGCGATTGCAAAGGCGCGCAGTTCGGGCGAAAGGCGCTTCCACAAAATCACGAGCAATAACATGGCGAGAATGATTAGCGGGTCGTAAAGAAAAATCGACTTCTCCGGCGTAAAAAGCGCGCCGACAACACCTTCATGAAAAGGCGTGCTCCACGGAAAGTTCTCGGGCAAACTTGGATCGCGCAGCCGGTACTCGTGCGCAAAATTGGTGACGTAGGTAGTCGTAAGAGATCCGAAGCGATAGAAATTGTAGCCGCGATCGACCAACAGAAAGAATGCATACACGGGAGCCGCGATCTTTGCGCAGTCCAGAAAACGCCGTGAAAATGTCCGCAAATCAGTGCGCTCGAACCAGAGAATGAGCAACAGAAAAATGCCAACCGCAATCAGATCGAGGCCAGTCGTCAAACGAGTCAGCAGGTTCAGCCCAAGCGCGGCCGAACCAATGAAAAGAGCCCGCGCGCTCCCGGTTCGTAGCCACTCGTATTGAAATGAGAAGCCAACCAGCGTGAGGAGCATGATGTAGTTGTTCTCCTGCATGTTCTGCGTGTAGTGCAGGTGTGTAGTACAGAACAACAGCGCAAGTACGCCGAGCGTAGCTTCCTTCACAGAAAAGCGAAGCTGCTGCAAAAAGCGAAACGCAATCAGCGTCGTCAGAACATTTAGGAGAATGTTGGTCAAGTAACTGACCACAATGCTGCGCACGGCAGGGTCGTCTTGGTAGCGAGCGAAAATCGGCAGCCGAGCAACACCAGTCGCGACGATATCGGCGGGCAGCATGAGCAGACTCTGGCCGATGCCATACCAGCTGTAGATTTGGCCGTGTCGTCCAGGAAGGCCAAATTCAGGATATTCGTTCGGAAAAACCTGGGGCTCGGAAGTCCAAATCCAGTGCGTGGTTTGGAGCCGGTGCATCGTGTCGGCCGTGCCGAGTTCGCCCGATTGCACAACAAACGCGAGCAGGGCGGAAACGAGGCATAGAAGAAAGACTGGATCAAGAAAGACTGGATCGCGAAAGACCGGATCACGAAGCGATTGGTTTAGGCGCGAGGGCATCGCCAGAATGATATTTCAACGGCGCGCCGACCGCTCACCGCTGATGCAAGAACGCTGCCGCGCGTTTCGGTTCCTGCCTGCTTTCGCAGCAGGGCCCAGGCGGAATCGGCGACCCATGAGGACACGTCTTCGGATGCCCAAGGAAAGCGCAAATCTTATCCGTCGCCTCAGCCGACAGGATGTGCTCAAACTTGCATGCCTGCTGCTCGATTTCGGTTTCGCTGTCCATGGCAAGCGAGTCTGTGAAGAGCCGCTCCGCGAGCCGATGTCGGCGAATGATATCCGCGGCTCGCTGGCGTCCGCGAGTGGTGAGTTCAACAATCAGCGAGCCTTCGCCGATCGAAACGCCGGATGGCTTGAGCGCGTCATGGCAGGGATTCACGAACGGCTTATGATTATGCGGCTGCGACGGGTGAGGATGCGTTGCGACCAGGCCCATCGCTTCCATCTTCTCCACGGCAATCGAGACGGGCAGCGCGCCGTGTACTTCCATGCGGGCGATTTCGGCGATCTGGTTGTGCTCTTCGAGTGCGTACAATTCTTCCAGCACCTCGTCGAACTGCTCTTCGTCGGCCATCGCGAAAACTTCCTGCGCGGCGATTTTGCCATGATGCAATTCGATCCGGCGATCGGCCAGCCGCGCCACTACCGGATCGTGAGTGACCATGACAATCGTGCGTCCTTGCTGATGCAATTCCCGCAACAGCCGCAAAACGATCTCTTCATTGACGGCGTCGAGATTACCAGTAGGTTCGTCGGCGAGAACAATCTTGGGATCGTTGATCAGCGCCCGCGCGATGCAGACGCGCTGCTGCTCGCCTCCCGAAAGCTGCGACGGCAGATGGCCAGCGCGATCGCGGAGGCCAACTCGCTCAAGGGCGTCAAGCGCTTCGTTTTCGTCGGTCATGCTGTGGAAGTACTGCGCGAGCATGACGTTCTCGACCGCTGTGAGATACGGAATCATGTGGAACTGCTGGAAGATGAAGCCAATCGTTTCCGCGCGGACGCGATTGAGATCCGATGGACTGAGGTTCGCGACATTTTGTTCGTCGAGCCATATCTCGCCCGTCGTGGGCCGATCAAGACATCCAATGAGGTTGACCATCGTGCTCTTGCCGCTGCCCGAAGGCCCCATCATCGCCACCCACTCGCCGGGCGCAATGGAGAGAGATATATCGTCGAGCGCCTTGATCAGGCCGCTGGCGTTTTGTTCCTCGCGTGCCGGATAACTCTTGGTGACGTTCTTTAGTTCAATCATGGTGCAAGTTTCTACTTTACTCTCCCCTCAAGATAATAGCGGGTTCCACGCGCCGGAGCAGACCAATGGGCAAAATAGCTGAGATCAGGGCCACTACGACGCTCCCCGCAAGCACATAGGGAAATACACTAAAGCGGGGTACTACCGGCGAGTGGAAATTGGCGCGTCCGATCCAGGCGGCAACTCCAATGCCGACAAAGAATCCGAGAAGCGCGCCGACCACCCCGAGCGCCGCCGCTTCGGCCGCGAAGAAGCCGTTGATCAACCGCTCGGACGCGCCCAGCGCCTTCATGATGGCAAAATCGCGTCGGCGGTCAAAGACCCATCCCATCAGCGTGGCGAGCACACACAGCGCCGATGTAAGCACCACCAGCGTAGCCGACGCGTAGAGCGTCGCGCGTGTCTTGTCGAGGACGTTTGCTTCGCCCTCCATGATTTGCCGCACGGGCCGCACGTCGGCTCCCGGCAATGCGGCGGCGAGTTGCTGCATACCTTGTTGAATCTCGGCAGACGATCCGCTGACCGCTACTTCAATCGTCGTCGGACCAATACCAGTCCAGTTCTGAAATTCAGATTGATCCAGATAGATGCGGCTGTCTTCACCGGCTCCTGTTTGCAGCAGACCTGCTGCCACAAGATGAATCGTCTTGCCTTGGAAGGTCAGATCGAAAGGCTGACGTGTGGGTGTGACTACCGCGGCTGCGCGCATCCCAATCAGCGCCTCTCCGGAATTCGCGGACTCGTTTGGCCAATGGGTTACGTTCCACCAGTGGTTCAGTTGCCGTGCGCGGGCAAAATCGGTTCCGACGACGACCACGGATTGTCCATCAGTCGTGCGCGCCACGGCATAGGCGAAGGGGACGGCAAGCGTCTTCGCTCCGAGCGTCGACTCGATTGTGCTGATCGCGTCCGCCGGGAGAGATTGCGCGCCCGCGTTCTCGTCGTTATTTCGCACGCCATTTCGCGTGACGACATCATGTGCGACGACGACTACATTCGCGCCATAGTTACGGAATTCCGTACGCAGCTTCGCCTGCACGTCCACGTAGAGGTTCATCATCGCGGTCGCGACCGCCGCCGCGACGATCATGGCAAGCAGCGCCGACGCAGCGCGCCCGCGGCGCAGCATGGCAGCGCGAAGCAACATGCGCACGAACATCGACGGGTGAGGCGCCTGCGCGCGGCGTTCGCCTACTTCTTTCGCAGTGCGCAGGATAGTTGCAGCGCTGCTCACGCTTCACCTCGCAGGGCAAACACGGGATCGAACTTCACCGCGCGCCGAATGGCGGCAGCGCTTCCCGCAAACGTTACCAGGACTGCGATCGCAAGAATGATAGGGAAGAGAACAGGCTGGATTGAAATCTGCGAATTGAAAATGGAACGTCCAATCTGTCGGGCCAAGAGTGATCCGCCGGTAAATCCGACCACGCCGCCGATCAGCGCAAGGAGGGTTGCTTCTCCCAAAAATACTGCGGCAACGGTAAAGGTTCCCGCGCCTAGAGCCTTCATCAATCCGACTTCCGTCCTCCGCTCAAAAATAGCGGTAGCCATGGCGGCTGAGACTGCCAGCGCGGACGCAAAAAGCGCAGCCAGCGTGACCAGCAGCATTAGGCCTTTGATACGTGAGAGCACCGTCCCTTCATTCTGCGCAACCTGGCGAATCTGCTCGGCGTGGGAATGCGGAATTGCTTCCTGAAGCTGAAACGCAATCGATTCCACATATGGGGAGCAATACCAGCGATCGTAAACTTCAGGCGTCATCGTCTTGGGATCGCGGCCCGAGAGCGCATCCGGAGGCTTGGTAAGCGCGCTGACATATACACGGCGAACCGCGCCCGGTTTACCAAGAATCTGCTGTGCGAAAGCTAGTGGCGCGACAATCTGGTCGTCTTCAACCGAACCCGCGGACAGAATGCCGGAGATGCCGGTAACACGTCCATCGACGTCGATCGAGTCGCCGGCACGCTTGCCAAGTTTAGTGGCCAACCGTTCACCGAGTAATACATTCTGTGAGTCATCATCGGGCCATCCGCAGTTCGAAGCGCCGGTTGTTCCAGCAGTCGACGCGGCGCCCGACACGCCGCAATTTCCTTCGACCTTCCACCACGGGTGCGTGATCCGCACGCCAGTCGTGAAGTTTTCTTTGCCGAACGTGAGGCGCTTGTTGAAGTAAGTCCCGAGCAGCGTAACTTCGTCCGAGGACCGAACCCCAGTCACTTCCACCGTCACCGGCAGCATCGGTGAAAAGCCCACAATGTTGTTGTGCCAGAACGTGCCACGAATCCTCGGAAGATCCGCTTCATTCAGAAACGCCCCGTCGCTTGGCGGCTTCAGGTTGATGCCGCCAATTTCAACGTCCAGCGTGTCTTCCTGTGGGGTGATGACGAGGTTCGCGCCGTAGCTGCGAAGTTCGCGATTGATCTTGTCGCCGATATCCGTGGCTACTGCGATCATCGCGGTCGCAACCGCAACGCCCAGCGTGATCGCGACGCCCGCTAACAGTTTTCGCCTCGTCTGCCGGCGAAACGACTCGTAGACAAGGCGCGGGAACATTTATTTCTGCTCGAAGAAGTGGCTGCCGGCCGCGATATCGGCTTCGGAGATGATGATGGCATCGCCGGTGACCTGCGCCTTCAGTGGAATCGGATTGCATCCGCCGGGCATGCCCATCGATTGCGCGTTGATCGGGGCGGCACAATTCTTGCAGACCACCCCATGCGAGGTTTTGTAAAAGCCGACCGGACCGCAAATCTCGCAGGCATCAAAAACAGTTGCTACCTTGCCATCCGGCTTCTGATAAAGAAAGAATCGTACCTCAAGCCCGTGTTCAGTTACCGCGAAGCGATGCAGATCGCCATCGTAGACCGTCTTCAGCGGAATCGAAGCCTTTCCATCGACGAACGCGACTTCCGTAGCCGGCGACAAAGCGCTCGCGCTCTTTTCATAGATGAAGCCGGCCGTGACCATTACGATAAAAAGAAAGCAGCACGAGTAGACGGAAACCATCCAGAGCCTCTCGCGTCGGGCCGACCAAAGAGCCTTGCGCCGCGCCGCGCCCGCCGCCGGCAGTTCAACCGGCTGGCGGCTCTTTAATTCAAACAGCACCATGAGCGCGGCCAGCACCAGAATCGTGATAAAGAAAAACAGTTCATTGCGCACGATCGGCCCAATGATCGCCATCTCCTGGCGCGAGGATGGAAGCACACCGTTTTCCGAAAGCTCGTGCAGTCCGCCGATGATCAACTGGGCAGCCACCAGGAAGAGTATGGCCGAGGTAATGCGAAAGAATTTTTGCAGGTTAATCTTGACGCTGCCCTTGACGAACATCACGCCGAACAAAATTGCAACCACCACGCCCAGAAGCGTCCCGATGAAGCTCATCAATTCGGTCGAGTTCAGCGTGACGGCCGAGAGGATCAGTACAGTTTCGACGCCTTCGCGCAACACCATCAGAAAGACAAACAAGAACAGCCCGATCCACGCATCTTCACGGGCAAAGAGTCCGATCTTGCCTTCAATCTCTCCTTTAAGTTTTCGTCCTGTCCTCATCATGAAAATGATCATGGTGACGACGAAGACGGCGGCAGCCAGCATTACCCAGCCCTCAAAAATGTCCTGATTCCACTTCAGCCGAGAAAGGACAACAGCGAGCGCGATCGAACCGGCAAACGCGCTGCCGAGAGCGGCATAGACAGACTTGCGCAGATCGTTGCGGCCGATCTTCGCCAGGTACGCCAGCGTGATGCCGACGATAAGAGCAGCTTCGACGCCTTCGCGAAGCGTAATGATGAATGCCTGGAGCATATTGGGGCCGACTTTGTTCTCGTGCTACCGGGAGATTTCTAATTGAAAATGAATTTCAATTTCAATATGGATAGGATACGAGGTAAGGCGGGCAGGGTCAACGCGCGGAGTTATGGTTGGCGCTGTTTTGCATCACACGGGGCAATAAAGCCATTAAACGGAAGCTACCGCCGGTGGCAGAAGGCTTACATGATCCGCAAGAATTTCTTAGCAGGCGCGACCTCGGGAAAGAGGTTTTCTTCTGCCACGAATTCCCGCGAGTGCACGCACCTCCGGCTCCCTCGCAGCTTAACGGGATGCTTCAAGTGCAACATCTCGTGGTAGACGATGTACTCCACGACGTAGCGCGGCACGCGCCGGTCATCAAATACTCGGCTGATGACGATGGTATTGTGCGCAGGATCGTAATGCCCAAGGCGATTGCGGGCATGTTCGCGGCTCCAGGTAAGTTGCGGACGTCCCATCAAGCCGTGGAAAAAGCGCCGGTTGAGGTCGTCGAAAATTTCTTCCAGATGGTAATGATGCCCGCGCGCCGAGCGAATATGTTTTCGCCCTCGCAGTTGACGCACTAGCCGCGCTTTCGCGGCCAGTTCATGGCCGCCAACATAACGCCGATAGCGCGCGCTCTGAGCGCGGTCAATCGGCTTGCGATAGAGTTTGGCCAGCAAGATATGAGCAATCGCATGCAGCACGGGTTCGGGCGCGCCTTCGAGGAGATCCGAGAGTCGAATATAGAGCTCGGAGTCGCGCAAGCGAATCGTGTTGTTGATCGAGACAAAAGGGTAAAAGTGGATGTGCATCGGCGGGGCGGGCGCACGGGGTCTCAAGCCGGCGTAGGCTTCGTTGAAGATTTCGGCGAGTCGTGGGGACACGGTGTAGTGAAGATTAGCACGCGAGCCGACTGTTGACGGTCGACTCCGTGCCTGTATTTCAATTCTGCCTACAACTAAAATTGGCGTCTGCCGTGACAGTTTCGAAAGTGTTATGAGCTGAGCGGATTCTGGATGAACTCAACGTAGCGCCGGAGTTCTTCGATCGAAGCTTCCGACAATAACGGGAAGGGAATTGCCCGGCAGCCGCTAGGAAGCAGAGTTGCCGTCACGGTGTCACATACCACGGCTGCGGTCTGTTGCAGGCCGCGCTGCCAGTTTGTTTTTCGTGCGTCCCGGAAAACAAGAGCGTCCGGGTCAAAGCCGGATGCATTGAGCATGGTGCGAGCCAGCTTCAGAAAGTTCGGCCAGCCGGATGCAATCCCAATCAGTGTCCCGGACGGGGCAGGCAACCATCCTGCAAGCGACGAGGGCACGGAGCGTGTACGAAGCGTGATCACGTCTGTTCCTTCGGGCAACGCTTGCCGTACGACAGCGGCGCGGTTAGGAAGGAGGACGGGAACACAACCGTCGGTAGTCTTTGGGCAGTCTTGAAGATCACAACTCTGCACGGGGAATCTGACCGCCTGGCGGATTTCTTCTGCCAGAATTCTCCTCAGATCTTCGTCAGACTCGATCAAAAGGAAATGATCGGGCGGTTGCATTTCCAGCCATTGGCGCAGGCGCGAACGCACGGTGGCAAGGGGAGCGCCGAGTTCACGCGCGGAACGGAAGAGGCGGGCAACGAGTTGATCGAGCGCAATCGCCGATGAGGGAGTCAAAGCAGGTTTTTGCTCCCGCACATACACGCCGCTACCATGACGAAATTCCACCCAGCGTTCTTTTTCGAGCTGGCGGTATCCGGCACTGACGGTGTTGGGATGGAGACGGAAGCGGCGAGCAAGTTCCCGCGTACTAGGAAGGCGTTGTCCAGGCGCAAGGTCGTCGCTGAGGATGGCCAGAACGACCTGCGTCACGAGCTGCTCGCGGATCGTGACTTCGCCGCCGCGCGCGAACCAGAGTTGCATGCGTGCATCCCCTAGTTTTTCTTCTTGTGCTTCATGTATTCCTCGACTTCCGCGAACGTCTTCCGATGGTCCCCAGCGCTGGTGTCGACGGTGTCGAGAGCATCGGTCAGCAGAAACTCAAACTGTTTTAACTCCGCGGCGTTCACGCTGGCGGCATCCTTCAGAGCGCGCAGCTTGGACTGAAACTCCGTGTCGGCTTCAATCACGACCTTCATCGGCTTGCGAATGTCGTTCTTCCGGCCCACGTACATATCAATGTTGTCGTTGAGTTCGTCGTAGAGCGTTAGAAAATCCTGAAGCATATCGTGGGTCTGGAGGCCGCGCTCAGTTGTCTTTGGGTTGCTGCGCATTTCCTCCAGCCTTGCCATGCGATCCCGGGTAAACTTCACGTAAAGCTTTAACCGTTCGTCGGGGTAGAGCATGGCATCGCGAAGCTGATCGATCTCCAATGGATTAAGAGGATCGTTTTTTTTCTGCGCGCAAAGCGGCAGCGTAAGCAGCAAAAATAAGCCGAGCACAGCCTGCCAACGCCTCAAGCTGATCATTTCTTGTCCTTCTTTTTCTCAGAGAACATTTCCTTCAGCAGCGCCGTACGGACGTTCTCGATCCGTCGAATCGCCTGCTCTACAGGAGGCTGATCCTCGAAGGCTAACGTGCGTTTGATGTCCCCGAGTTTCACCGACATTTTTCGCGCGTCGATCTCTACATTCTTGAGATGCGCCTTACTCTCGATCGCGGCGTCGCGCGCCTTCTCCAGGTACGCGGCGACGTCCTCGACGGCGGCTCGGGCTTCATCGACATGGCCTTCGTTATAGAGTGTGTCGGCAGCACGCACCTGGAGCTGCGCAATCCGCACGCAGATATCGGCCCGGTCTTCCGGCCGCGCGGTTTCGAGGCGCGTCTTGAGCTCCGCGACAGTTTCGTCTCGCGCCACGCAGTTCGTCGTGAGCGCCAAAAGGAAGAGACATAGGGCGAGTCGTCGCATGTGTCAATACTTGCTTGTGTTCAGCGTTCAGCGTGCCGATGATTCCTGCTTCAATGCTATCGTCTTAAGGTTTCTTATGCTCGATCGTAACCAGCCGATGCCGCGCCTGCCACTCCTGATCGGGATATTTTCCACCCGCGGAATCGAGAAAAGAATGGTAGTCGACCGAAGCCTGCTTCCAATCTCCCAGGTGATCATAGGCCGAAGCCCGCAGAAAAAAACAGATGGGCGGCATATCAGCATTCAGTGTCGCGCGGCCATTCAGCGCCCGCACCGTAAGGTCATAATTCTTGTTCTCACTGGCAGCAAAAGCCAGGTCCACATACACGTCCGGCGAATCGCGCTTTAATCGGACAGCAGCAAGAAATTCCTGTTGTGCCTCCGGGAACTTTTTCTGGAGCAACAAAGCGTGCCCGAGCGCTCGATGCAGCTCTGGATCATTGGGATGGGCCGCGACCAGAGGCCGATATGCAGCCTCTGCGAGATCATTCTTACCGGCACTTGCGTAAAGATCGGCCAGCTCACGCTGCGCGTCGGCATCTTTAGGAGAAAGTTTTAAAACTGCCTGAAATTCGGCAATGGCATCGT
>JBAWBE010000391.1:0-3279 GCA_049589635.1 Terriglobales bacterium | reverse complement strand
AAACTTCCGAGATGTGCCGCGTCTGGAGCGGCTTTCCGCGGACTTCACAAAAATTCCGGCTCTGTTGCGCCGTCCCGTGGCGGCTGCGGCTGGAGTCGTCGGTGGCAAAAGCGATCGCGGCCGCAAGATCTCGCAACTAGCCGATGAGCGTACCGCGGACCAAAACGCCGCTACGCATCCGTATTTTGTTGTGCGCAGTTTATTTAATCCTGAGGAACGGAAGGCGTTGTTCACGGGAGATTACGAATCGGCGGAAAGCGAAATGGGAACTCAGCTACGGAAATCGATCGCCGCGAGCGCGAACTTCGATCCCGTGAATCGTGTCTCGTATCTCGAGTCGCATTGGTACATGCGCAATACGCTGCTGCGCGATTCCGACTTTATGAGCATGGCTCACGGTCTGGAACTGCGCGTCCCTTTCTTGGATCGCGCCCTGGTCGAAGCGTGCTTCCGCATTCCGGGGAAAGACAAGATGCGAGTCGATACGCCAAAACCGCTCTTATTGCGGAGTCTCGGCGTCGAACTGCCCAGCGAGATCGTCAATCGCCCGAAGCGCGGATTCACGCTCCCCTTTGAACATTGGCTGCGCGCCGAGATGAGACCGATGGTCGAAGACGCGCTGTCGAAAAACGGGCCGTCGAAAAACGCGTGGTCGGAAAACGACGCCGCGCAAGGTTTGCTCAGCGCCGGGTCGGTGCGCGATGTCTGGAATCGCTTTTTGGCTGGCCGGACGTCATGGTCACGCCCGTGGTCTTTGTTCGTTCTCAAGCGCTGGTGCGAACAGAATTTGTAATCGCGATCACCTCGGTGCCCGGCTTCTTAGCGGAAATCAAAAGAAAAAGCCCGCCCCTGCGGCCGAAAATTCGCACCAGACTTCGCGGGTAGATCTTCCAGATCAGCCGATAAAAAGCGCCTTGAAAGCGTGCCGATGGGGCGTTCAGCAACAGGTCTCCGGGACTGAATTCCTGCCGGAACTTAATCTGCTCGAATCCCTCCATCAACTTCTGCGCTTCTTTTTCTGTATAAGAATTCGTGCCCGGGCTTTCAAGGTGATCGTAAACCGATTTGCGCAGCGACTTCCCGTGCAGCCAGCCGAAGCGCAGCCAGAGCATCAGCCCGGTGAGCGACGGGTGCCGATAGATCATGATGCGCAGCGCGCCGCCGGGCTTTAAAACGCGCAGAGCCTCGCGAATGCAACGTGCTGGATCGGGGCTGTGATGCATAACGCCATACGAATAGACGACGTCGAAAGTGTTATCGGGAAAGGGCAAGTGCTCAGCATCGGCCTCGCGCAGATCGGGCGCGTAGCCGGCCAACTCGCAGCGCTGCCGAGCCCGCGCGAGCGACGCGCTTGACATGTCAACTCCCGTGGCGGCGGCTCCGGCCTTCAGCCATTCCAGATAATCCGCTCCCATTCCCACGCCGGCTTCGAGCACGCGCTTTCCTGAAGCTTTTTCAAATCCAGCGAACTCGCGGATATAAGGTTCCAATCCATAGCGCGCCCGCGCATGCGCTTCGAAATCTTCATTCGCACCCCGCTCACCGAGATAGCGCGATCCGCAGGGCTCGGCGTTCCAGAAGCTCTGGACTTCACTTTTTAAGTCACTTTTCAACACGGTAGCGGGCATTTTCTGCATAGTTCTAAAACGGATACTAGCACAGTGTTTCCGATGTAAATCCTCAGGCGACCCGATTAAGATAAGAGAACTTTCAGCGAGACAGTCGTGATCGAAACCAAAACAGAGCCGGAGGTTTCAAGTCCACGTCGGCCCATGCCCGCGCTGCCCGTGAGCGTGATCATTCCGGCCCGCAACGAGGCGCGGAATCTGCCCCGGTGCCTGGCGTCGCTCGGGGATGTCGGCGAAGTTTACTTGTTGGATTCGCAGAGCACCGATGACACGGTTCGCATCGCGCAATCCTACGGCGCGAGGGTTGTGCAGTTTCACTATCGCGGCGGGTGGCCCAAAAAACGCCAGTGGGCGATGGATACACTTCCTCTGGCCTATGACTGGGTGCTGCTGCTGGATGCGGACGAGGTTCTCACGCCGGAACTGAGCGCGGAAATTCAGCGCGCGATTCAGGATCCAAATTTCGATGGTTACTACATCTCGCTGGAAATGCATTTTCTTGGACGGCGTTTGCGCCACAGCGGCGCCGGCTTCTGGAAGCTCTCGTTATTTCGCAAGGGCCGAGGCCGTTACGAGTGCCGCTTGAGTGACCAGGACAAGAACATGGCCGACATGGAGGTGCATGAGCACGTGATCGTCGACGGGGCGACTCGCCAGTTGCGCAAGCCACTCGTTCACCACAATGTCGAATCTCTCGATCGCTATATCCAGAAGCACAACGAATACTCCAACTGGGAGGCGCGCGTTTGGCTTGACGGAAACAGGGACGACGAAGAGATTCAGCCCGCGCTTTACGGAACGCAAGCGCAACGTCGGCGCTGGCTCCGCCGACGCCTTTTGGAGATGCCTGGCTCGCCGATGTTTTTCTTCCTATATAAATACCTGGTGCGTCTGGGATTTTTGGACGGCGTGCCCGGCCTGATCTACTGCACCTTCCAGGGCGTTCAGTTCTTCCACATCAAGGCCAAAATCTACGAGATTCGCGCCTCAAGAATGGCGGCCTGACTTATGTGTGGAATCAGCGGCCTCGTAAATTGCGGCGACGCGGAAACTCTGGCCCGCATGACCGACATCCAGTGGCATCGCGGACCTGACGACTCTGGGCTCTGGGAGCGCCATTTCGGCGACGGCACTTATATTGGTCTCGGCAGCCGGCGCCTCGCCATCCTCGATCTTTCTCCCGACGGCCACATGCCGATGTCGAACGAAGATGGTTCGGTGTGGATCACGTTCAACGGGGAGATCTACAACTTCGCCGATTTGCGCCGCGAACTCGAAGGCAAAGGCCATCGCTTTCGTTCGCACACTGACACGGAAGCCATCGTTCATCTTTACGAAGAATACGGCGTGGAGTGCCTGAATCGCCTGAATGGCATGTTTGCATTCGCCATCTGCGATCTGCGCAGTTCCTCGCCAAAATTATTTTTGGCCCGCGATCATTTCGGAATCAAGCCGCTCTACTATCACGAGCGCGGCGATAAACTCGCCTTCGCCTCCGAGGTCAAAGCACTGCTCGAAGTGCCGGGCATTGAAGCTCGCATCGACATGGAGGCGCTGCATCAATACCTTACTTTCCTGTGGGTGCCCGATCCGGCGACGATGTTCCATGGCATTCGTAAGCTCGAAGCCGGTCATTACGCGATCTGGCAGC
>JBAWBE010000390.1:0-1625 GCA_049589635.1 Terriglobales bacterium | reverse complement strand
GCGCCGGCCCATATCCGAGGTCGGACGAGCGATGGAAATACTCAACCCCAAGTTGGTCGCTATGCGACTCCCCGACGCCCGTAATCGCGTCGAGACCGCGCTCGTAGAGCGCATCCGGAGACATGCTCTGCGCGCTCGCCAAGCCACTTAGAAGTACAAAAACCGCGAAAATTTTCCTTGAACGCATCATGCGCATCTCGCTCAAGTATAGGAAATGGCCAGCCCTCGTGTAGAGTTACGAAAGTTCTACAGGACTACACTGATGGCCGAGGTCTCGAGCGAGGTCTAGAGAATTTGCCCAGCGCACCCACAGCCGCGAAAGTAGCTTTTTACGGAGTGATTATCTGCTGGTGGTGGTTCGGCCTCACGTTCTGGCTGCGCAAACAGCCGCCGAGGGCGCGCGCGGCGAAGCGCGATCTGACTTCATACTTCGGAATGGCGCTCCAGTCCGTAGGCTATTTCACGGTATGGTTCTTTCCCTTCGCTCTCCATCGTGGCTCGCCCATCGCATCGCAACCGGAGTGGCTCGCCTGGACGATGACCACTCTCGCGCTCTCCATCGCCGTTTTTTCAGCGTGGCTTGTAAACTCTGCCGCCCGGCGCCTTGGAAAGCAATGGTCTCTGGCCGCTCGCATTGTCGAAGGCCACGACCTCATTGACGATGGCCCTTATAGTTTCGTCAGAAATCCAATCTACACCGGTATGTTTGGAATGCTAGTCGCCGCGGGACTAATCGTCTCGCGCCCGCTGTGGTTGCTCCTGGCCTGTGCGATTTTCCTGATCGGGACCTACATCCGCGTTCGCATCGAGGAGCGTCTGCTACGCGAAACATTCGGCCCCACCTTTGATAACTACAAGAGCCGGGTGCCAGCTATGATCCCCGGTCTCTGGTAAGCACCTGAACCTCCCTCATTGGAGAATCGTGCAGCGCAGGACCTGAGATAAGAAGGTATAACAAACGATCAACGGCGATCGACGACAGACGACTGACGACCGCCGACCGACTACTACCTAAACAACGCCATCTGCTCATCGCCCACCACATGTGCCCTCGCGCTTGTCCGCGCATGCTTCGAGTCGAACCCATACTTCTCCCGCAAAGCCGACATCAGCCGCGACAGCCTCTCCGCGTATCCCTTGGGCAAGAACGCCCGGTCCCGATAGCGCGTCCGATAAACGTCCACCAGTTTGGGGAATTCAGCTTCGAGAAACGGCAAAAACACCGCCGCCGAGCAGGGCTTCAAAAAAAGCGCGTTCGCATAAACATATTTCGCGCCCGCCTCGCTCGCCGCCTTCACCAGCGCCTCCAAATCCCGCGGACGATCTGTAATCTCCGGCAGCACCGGCGCGCAAATCACGCCCGCATTCACCCCGGCCAGATTCAACTGCCGCACCGCTTCCAGTCGCAAATCGGGGCGCGGCGCCCGCGGCTCCAGTTTCCGTGCCATCTCAACATCCACAGTAGTTACCGTCACATTCACGAACAACCGATTCTTCTCGGCGATCTGCCGAAAAACCTCCGCATCCCGCGTCGCCATGTTCGACTTCGTGACAATCCCGATTTCCAGCCCCGAATGCCGCGCGAACTCCTCCAGAATCGCCCGCGTCACTTCAAACCTTCGCTC
>JBAWBE010000389.1:0-1820 GCA_049589635.1 Terriglobales bacterium | reverse complement strand
CCGCCGGCCCCCACATCGTCCTTGCCGAATCAGAAATGAAGATTGGACTGCGCGATGTTTTGCCACCATCGGCAACTGGGGTCGTCCTGGCCGTCGGTCCCGAAGGCGGCTGGGCTGACGACGAACTGCAATGGTTCCGGCAGTCTGGTTGGACCGCAGCATCGATTGGCAACACCATCCTGCGGGCTGAGACAGCCGCGATTGTTGCTGCTGCGCTCGCAGTCGAGATACTGAGTTAGAAACTTGCGGTATTGATATTAAGTCGAGTGCGAGGGCGTTTTGTTCCCAGGCGTCGGGGCGAGTTGTTATCGTGTCTGCTTCCACCCATTCCACATCCCGCTCTGATATCCTCCGGCAAGTGAGCCCCGCTGCCGACATTGCCGCAAACATAAAAAAGATCGTGCCTGATGCTCGCCAGCAGGAGGCCATCGACCATGTGCATGGGCCGATGGTTGTCATCGCCGGCGCTGGGACTGGCAAGACGACCGTTCTCATTCAGCGCATCGCGAACCTCGTGCGGCAGGGTCACGCCCGACCGGACGAAATTCTGGCGCTCACTTACACCGAAAACGCGGCTGCTGAAATGCAGCAACGAGTGCGCGCGGAACTCAAGGGCACGAACATCGACGGCCTGCAAACTTGTACGTTTCATTTCTGGTGCAACAATCTGCTGCACCGCCGGGGCGCGTCGTTCCATGTGCTTGATGACAAGGACCTGTGGGTTTATCTGCGGCGCCGCATTCGCGATCTGCGACTGAAATATTTTGTTCGGGCGGCCAATGTCAGCCAGTTTCTTGAGGACCTGCTCGAGTTCATGCGCCGCTGCCAGGATGAACTGGTCGGGCCGCTGGAATACGCCGATTACGTCGCCCGTCTTGAGCGCGGTGAGATTCCACTGCCGCGAGTCGCCCGGTCAAAAAAGCAGGCCGAACTTGAGCGCGACGAAATTCTCGACCGCTGCCGCGAGATTGCTCGCGCTTTCGCGACGGTCGAGGAGATGTTGCGCGCGAAGAACCTCGGCACTTTCGGCCACATGATTACGGGGGCTTACCGTCTGCTAAGAAATGACCCGGCGCTGCTGGAGGAAGAGCGTAGCCGCGTTCGCTTTTTGCTGGTCGACGAATTTCAGGACGCGAACTTTGCGCAGGTGGAAGTTCTTTCTTTGCTGGCGGGCGAGGCTGCCAATCTTTTTGTAGTCGGCGATCCCGACCAAGCGATCTACCAGTTTCGGGGCGCATCGAGCGAGGCGTTTTCTTTATTTCGCAGGAGATTCGCTAACTCGAAGCAAGTGACGCTTCAAAAGAAAAGGCGTTCGTTGGCTCCGATTCTGGAGTGCGCGTTTGGCATCATCAAGGAGAACAAAGGCGAGGAGCAGCATTCCCTGCTTGATTCATGGCGGGAAACCGCGGCGAGGGAACGCGGCGAAGCTTTGCCATCTCAGTCGGTGGAGATCGTCACCTGGCGGAGCCGGGATGTGGAGGCGTTCGACGTCGCGAGCCGCATTCAGAAGAAGCGCAAAGAACTCCGTTGCGAGTGGCGGCGCTTTGCCGTCCTATACCGCGTACACAGCCATCGCGAAGAACTTGTTCAAGAACTGGCGGAGCGTAGTATTCCGTTCTCCATCGAAGGTCTCGACGTTCTCAACTCTCCGGACGTTCGCGACGTGCTCGCTTGCCTGAGCGCCGCGGTGAATGCAAAAGACGCCGCCAGCCTCTTTCGCGTGGCTGCGCTCCCGCAGTTTGCCATCGATCCTCATGAACTGAAGGCCGCGATGCGGTCGGTACGGCGCGACGATCTGGACTTGCAGAAAACCTTGGCGA
>JBAWBE010000388.1:0-2666 GCA_049589635.1 Terriglobales bacterium | reverse complement strand
CCACCAGATTCCCCTTCGTGTCATAAACCTGAATGCTGCTCCCCGGCCCCGTGCTCGAAACCGACTGCGCAACCAAAAACAGCTTGTTCACCGGATCAAATTCCACATCCGATCCGCTCTGAAGCTGGCCCACGTCACCCGGCAGCGTCACGGCAAATCCCGTCTGCTTCTTAAGGTTGTAAAACTCCACCCGCGCATCGAGTTCAGTGGTCGTCACCGCGATCCCGTCCACCGAATCCACAGCAATTCCATTCACCGTTCCCTGGTGATACGGCGGCGGTCCCAGAATCCCCGTAAACTGTTTCACCGTGCCCGCCGATAGATCGACCAGCGCAATCTGCGGCGCCGGCCCACCCACCTCTCCCGATGACGCGGCCACCACCGCCTGATTGGTAACCGTGTCATAACCCACCACCGGCTCGTTGCTGAAGAAAAATGTCGGGTCCGTCAAAATAATCTGCGATCCAAACGTCTTCGTGTTCACATTCGTGCCGAACACAAACGTGTCGTCGTTCCCGCCGTTCTCAAAGGTCAGGACCGCATTCGTAAACGTTCCACCCGCGCCCTGATTCCGACTCACCCCCATAATAATGTCGTTGCTAGCCAGCGGAGCCTTCCACATCGCATTGAACTTGTTCTTCGTCATCGGCTTCAGCTCGTGATAGATCCGCTTGGTCACATAAATCCCAGTCACATGTTCCTGCTCCACCAGGCCAACGCTGTTTCCCACGATTCCGAGCGTCAGGAAATCATCTTTCGTCTCCAGTTTTTTCACCACGCTCAGGATGGCGCCCGTCGCCTGATCGAACGTCTCCACCGCCGCGAGCACCTTCCCATTAACGCCGATATCCTGCGCTTCGCTCAGCACGCCCTCGGTGCCGTTCTGGTCGATATCAAATCCAAAAATCTGCCCTCCAAACATGCTACGAACCATGGTAGTTCCCGGACCCACGCCGGAGACGACTTCTCCACCCGCCTTCGCGGCCGTCGGCGTCCCCAGCCGCAACGCACCCAATGCAGCACACACCATAGCTGCCGCCAGACAAATCCCTTTATATTTCACGAAGTGGCCTTCCTTATCATGGGCGGAATCATGGATCGAATCGTGACAGAAGCGATGGACCGATACGATTCCGAATCCGCTCTCAAAGTTGCCGGGAACTGCTTGGCCCCAAAAGGGTAAAGCGCCTGCCAATCCGCGAATGTCACTTCGCAGTCAGAATTTTGTAAACAATTTGTATCGGGGCAGTTCGCATCTGAGACACACCCACTCCAGAACGATCTACGCGTTCGATAACTATCTTTGTGGGGCTTCTTTCTAGAGAGGTGTGTGGGGACTCGCTGGTCAAGATGTTGCCTTCCTGATCGAATGAGCTGCCCATGGCGCACTTTGGCGTTTTCGTTTTCCGCCCGGCGGACCGCACAATTCCACTGGGTTACTTCCCGCCACAAGGCTTGCAATGACATTCAAACTTTGGCTTCGCACGCTGCTCTGCTACGCGGGAGCGCAGAAAAAAACGCACCTGGTCGTCCGGCTCGGCTCGCGTCGTTTGAAACATCTGTATGTGCAGGGTGTTGCCCCGTCGCTTGAAAGCATCGCCGCCGACCGTAAAAGAAAAATCCGCCTGCAAAATCGTCTGTCTAAGCGGCAAAGCTAAAGGGCAGAGCTCACCGAAGAAAGCTGATCAACAATATGGCCGGGTGCCCCAGGTCTCGCGCTTTTCGAGACCCGGGATTCCACTGCCGCCTCAATCTTGGGATTCCGCATTGACTGAATCCGAATTCTGCTGCCCGAAATCTGGCTCCACTGCATGCCCTGCCAACTTAACAAAATCCAGCCGCCGGACCTCCTATGACTCGGAAAAGCGAACTAAACTGGAACGGCAAGTCCTCCCCCCCCCGACCACTTCGCCGTAAGTGCCTCATTTTCAAGCAATTAACAATATTGTACATACAATAAAGTAAACTGTTCCACGTGGAACACTTCCCCAAAAACCCAGAAACGACAAAACCAAGGGGCATCCCGAGGATAGCCCGAGGACAAATAGATTTGCCGCGATCTAACTCTTGCGCAGCGTACGTCCTCATGACCACTCTCTGTCCATGCTAGACTTTCAACACAAATTCGACGAATGCCGAACAGAATCCAACGCATGCCCGCCACCTTCCCCGTCGATCATCGCCCCGAAATCCGACCCCAAGCCCAGACAGAAGCCCAGTCTGAAGAAAGGCGTCAACGGTTCCAACAACTTGCGGCCGTAATCGCGGCTGCCGCGCTCGCGTTCCTCGCCGCCTGCGGCGCGCAAAACTCTATGGCACCTGCCATCTCCGTTGCCTTCACTCCCGGCTTTACTCCGCCCACCGCCATGACCGTCAGCGAAGCGTGCGGAGTCGCCGCCACCGTCACCCACGACTCCAAGAATCAAGGCGTCACCTGGAAAGCCGCCTGCGGCAGCGCCTCCTGCGGAACCTTCACGCCGGTCGGTCCCTCCGGCAGCATGGTCCCGATCACCTACACTTCTCCCGCCGCCGTTCCCACCGGAGGCACCGTAACTCTCACCGCTACCTCGGTCACCGACCCCACCAAAAGCGCCACGTCGCCCGCCATCGCAATCGGCCAGAACTCGGCTGGCTGCACGGCGCCATAAAGCGCCCAGGCAGAGCCG
>JBAWBE010000387.1:0-20382 GCA_049589635.1 Terriglobales bacterium | reverse complement strand
GCCAGTGCCGCAATCACGACCGAGACAGAAAAGTTATAAAAGAAAACGCTCTCACGAATACGCATCATAGGGGAGCCAGTCAAAGCCATTCAGAGAAGGAGCCATTCACACACGAGCACGCAGACGTAGGATAATACGTTCGAGATGGCGGTTGTGATCAAACGCGTCTACGAACCGCCCGCCGCCGCCGACGGCGTGCGCGTCCTGGTCGATCGCCTATGGCCCCGCGGACTGAAGAAAGAAAACGCAGCCGTGAAACACTGGCTGCGCGATCTTGCGCCAACGACCGAGTTGCGCCAGTGGTACCACGCGAATCCCGAAGCCTGGCCGCTGTTTCGAAAGCGCTATCTGAAGGAACTGGCAGGCGCGAAGGCGACCGCCGCACTCGAAAAGCTGTACGAGCTGGCGGAGGGCAAGAAGCCGCTGACGCTCCTATACGCGTCGCGCAACCAGGAGCGCAACAACGCGACGGTCCTGAAAGATCTGCTCGATGGCGGCCGCAAGCCCCCGTCCAGCGTAGGCCGCGCCTCAGCCGGTCGCGAAGGGATTCGCAAAGCGAAGAAGCAGTAGCCTGTTCTCAGTTCTCAGGCAAGAGACTGGTGAGCGTGCTGCAGAGCTCGCCCTTTGTGAGGATTGCTTTCCATTTCCACAGGCACTGACTCGGACACATTAGGAACCGAGACCGGGAAACTGAGAACTTCTATAATCTTCCACGTCATGCCCCCAGCCAACCCCAAAAAGAAAATCGAATCCTTCCGCGAAAAAATCCGCCACCACGAATACCTCTACTACGTCCTCGACAATCCCGAACTAACCGACGCCGACTTCGACAAACTGATGAACGAACTGAAGCGCCTCGAAGCCGAGCACCCCGATCTAATTACGCCCGATTCCCCCACTCAGCGCGTAGGCGGCAAGCCGCGCGAGGGATTCGTAAAGGCGAGGCATTCGTCGCCCATGCTTTCGCTCGACAACGCCTACAGCCAAGAAGAACTGCGCGATTGGGAGCGCCGCGTGCACGAACTCAGCGGCCGCACCGACGTCGAATACATGTGCGAGCTCAAACTCGACGGCATGTCGCTTGCGCTGGTCTACGCCGACGGTCGCCTCGAACGCGGCATCACGCGCGGCGACGGCAGCGTGGGAGAAGATGTCACGCTGAATGTGCGCACAGTTCGCTCGATCCCATTGTCGGTCTCCAATGACAAGCTGAAAAAAGCCGGCATCCCCTCCGACTTCGAGACCCGCGGCGAGATGCTCATGCCCATAGCTGCATTCAAAAAGCTGAACGAGGATCGCGCAAAGGAAGGGTTAGCGACCTTCGCGAACCCGCGCAACTTCACGGCGGGAACAGTCAGGCAACTGGAGCCCAGTATCACCGCCCAACGCCGCATGGATTATTTCGCCTACATGCTCCTGAAAGACGGCCGCACCTATTTCGACCGCCAATCAAAAACCATGGACGCGCTCGAAGCCGCCGGCTTCAAAGTCAACCCAAATCGCAAGCTGGTAAAAAATCTCGAAGAAGTCTGGAAGTTTATTCAGAGCTGGGAAGGCAAACGCGATTCGCTTCCGTATGAGATCGATGGCATCGTGATCAAAGTTGATCGCACCGCGCTTCAGCGGGAGCTCGGCTTCACCGGCAAAGCTCCGCGCTGGGCCATAGCCTACAAGTTCGCGGCGCACGGAGCAATCACCCAAGTTGAGGACATCGTTCCGCAAGTCGGCCGTACCGGAAAACTGACTCCGGTCGCGTGGCTCAAGCCCGTGCCAATCGGTGGCACCATGGTCTCTCGCGCGACTCTACACAATATGGATTTCGTCGACGAGCTCGGCGTGAAGATCGGCGACTGGGTCGAAGTCGAGCGCGGTGGCGACGTGATTCCGAAGGTTGTGAAAGTAGTCGAGGACGCGGAGCACCCGCGCGGCCACAAGTCGTTCCAGATGCCGGAGCATTGCCCAGTCTGCGGTGGCAACGTGGTGCGCACCGAAGGCGAAGCCGATCATCGCTGCGTAAATGCAAATTGTCCCGCGAAGCTCCAGGGCACGATTCTGCATTTTGCCTCGCGCCACGTAATGGACATCGACGGCCTCGGCGAAGCGTTGGTCAATCAACTCACCGAACGTGGCCTGGTGAAAAACGTCGCTGATCTCTACCGCTTGACGAAAGACGATTTGCTGAAGCTCGAACGCATGGGCGAAAAGTCGGCGGATAACGTACTGAAGGAAATCGCCCACTCGAAAAAGCTGCCGCTCGAACGCGTGATCTACGGCCTGGGAATTCGCTTTGTAGGTGAGCGCACAGCGCAGTTCCTGGCCGAACACTTCGGCTCGCTCGACGACATCATGAATGCGAGTGCTGAGCAACTCGAAGAAGTAAACGAAGTGGGCCCACGCATTGCCGAGAGCATCGTCGAGTTCTTTACCGACGAGCACAACAAAAGGTTGGTAACCGACCTCAAGAAAGCCGGCCTGACCTTCACCGGCCAGAAAAAAGAAAAGGGCACGAAGCTCGCGGGAAAAACATTCGTGCTCACCGGGACGCTAACCCGCCACACGCGCGACGAGGCAAAGAAGATGATTGAAGACGCCGGCGGCCGCGTCTCGGGCTCGGTGAGCAAGAAGACAGATTACGTCGTTGCAGGCGCGGAGGCGGGATCGAAACTGGATAAGGCGCGCGAACTCGGCGTCGCCGTCATCGACGAAGATGAAATGGAAAAGTTGCTGGGCTAATGTGCGTGAGTCGGAAAATCGAAATCTCTCACGCCAAAGCCTCGCTCGCCTCTTCCTCCACCTCGGGTACCCGCGGCCGATGCACCAAAGAAACCAGAATAAAGCTGATGATCATCAGCAGTAGCCACGAACCGTACTTCCCGAAACGCACGAGCTGCCAGCCATTTCTCTGATGGGGATAAACCCACACAGCCGCAAACGTTCCGACATTTCCGCCGCCCAAATAAACAGCGCGACCAGTCCAAATCCCAGCAGTAACGGCATGCGTCGGAACTTTTGATACGGCCGGTAGTAAACCCACGTTGGGCCAAACACCGCCACCACCGCGGCGAACAGCGCAATCCGCAGATCCGTAATAAAGTGATGCGTAAAGAAATTGGCGTAAATCAGAATCGCCAGCGCCACCGTCGCGTAGGTATTGGGGTAACGTGTGTAGCGTATGTCGAAGATGCGCGTGACGCGCGCCAGATAACTTCCTACCGACGAATACATGAACCCGGAAAAGAGCGGCACATGTTCGATCCGGAAGAAATTGCTTTCGGGATAAGTCCAGGAACCGACGCTCGTCTTGAAAAGTTCCATCAGCGTCCCGACGACATGGAAAATTAACATGACCTTGGCTTCGCGCAGAGTCTCCATCCGCAGAACGAGCAGCAAAACCTGTATGCCGATGGCGGCCAAAAACAGAAAGTCATAGCGCGCCAGCCAAAAATGCTGTGGCCAGAACCATTTCGTAAGTAGCACAAGACTTAAGATCGTCGCGCCAAAAAGGCACGCCCAGCCCTGCTTGAATCCAAAAAGAAAAAACTCCCATAGAAATCCGTTAAGCCGGCTCGTCGACACGTGCTCTTCGAGCCGTAGTCGGATTTCGTGAAACCGCGTTTTCGTGTAGCTCAGCACGCAGGCTTCTATCGATTAATCAACTTCTGCAGCCTCTCCGGATACCTTTCGCCGTGCACCGGAATCTTTGCCGCCGCGTTGCTGATCTGCTGGAGATCGTCTGGCGTAAGTTCGATGGCCGCGGCTGCGATATTTTCTTCCAGGCGATGCAGCTTAGTCGTACCTGGGATCGGGACGATCCACGGCTTCTGGGCGAGCAGCCAGGCGAGCGCGATCTGAGCTGGGGTCACCTTCTTTCGTTCGGCAACTTCGCCCAGGAAATCAACCACGGCCTGATTCGCTTTCCGAGCCTCTGGAGTAAAACGGGGAACTATGTTGCGGAAATCCGTGCTGTCGAACTTTGTATTTTCGTCGATCTTGCCCGTGAGAAAGCCCTTTCCCAAAGGGCTGAACGGGACGAATCCAATCCCGAGTTCCTCGAGCGCCGGTAGAATTTCCTCCTCCGGCTCTCTCCACCACAGCGAGTACTCGCTCTGAAGCGCCGTTACGGGCTGCACCGCGTGCGCGCGGCGGATCGCCTGCACTCCTGCTTCGGAAAGACCGAAGTGCCTCACCTTGCCCTGCTGGATCAGGTCCTTTACCGTGCCGGCCACGTCTTCCATGGGGACATTCGGATCTACGCGGTGCTGATAGAGCAAGTCGATGACATCGGTGTTGAGGCGCTTGAGCGAGGCTTCGACCACTTCCTTGATGTGCTCGGGACGGCTGTCGACTCCGTTCGTAGCTCCCGTCTTGGGATCGAGTTTGAAGCCGAATTTGGTAGCGATTGCTACCTGCCCGCGGAAGGGAGCCAGCGCTTCGCCTACAAGTTCTTCGTTTTTGAACGGACCATACGCCTCAGCGGTATCGAAGAATGTGACGCCGCGTTCGACGGCCGCGCGGATCAGGGATATTCCCTGCTGCTTGTCGACTGCGGGGCCATAGCCGTAGCTCAGGCCCATGCAGCCCAGGCCGAGCGCGGAGACTTCCAGACTGCTATTTCCTAGTTTGCGTTTTTGCATGGTCCTCCTCGTGGGAAGCTGGGTCTGCTACGGTGGATGGACAGGCACCTCGCCCGTGCGAGCACAACCTAGGCGACAATCAGGCTGTGCTCGCTTCAGCGCACTTGAGTGCGGAGCCTCTGCCGCTCCATGCGCGGACAAGAGTGTCCGCGCTACACAATTACTTTTTCGCCGTCGGCGGCAGAAGCCCATTCAGCCGGAGATACATCGAGGCCTCGGCATAGTGGTCGGCCCAGTTGCTGGCGATGCCCAGCGCATATCGCGCTCGCGATAATGTCTGGCCCTCATGCCCAGTAACGGTTTCGCCGAGCTTCGCATCGTCCATCTTGCCGATCGCGTCGCCGCAGAAATCGAATGAGGCCTTGAGCGCGGCCACGAGCTTATCTTTCGCGTCGGTGTCTTTCACCTCGTCGACCTTCGGGGCCGGAACGCCGGAGGCGCCGCTGCACAGTCCATAGTTTGCTTCGATCATGTGGGCGACGAGGTGCCCGAACGTCATCTGATCGGCGCTTGGTTTGTAGCTGAATTTGTCGGCCGGCATTTCTTCGACCGCGGCAATGGTGTTCTTCTGGCGATTGGGGAGAGCGTCTTTGAGAGCGGTTGCGATCGGGTTCTTGATTTGAGCGGTCGCGGATGCAACCAGCAGAAGCAGGGGCAGGGCAAATTTGATTTTCAAGGCTATCCTCCGAGATGTTGCCAGCATAACGCGGACAGGAGTGTCCGCGCCACACGTGCGCAGCACTTCCCGCGCCGCCTGCGTTCCGCGCTACACTTAAAGCATGCACGCGCACGGCGCTCCCGGACATTTTCATGCGGGACATTCCCATGCGGGCCACTCGCATGGCACCGGCCGAGTGCTCCAGATTTCGGTTGCCGTCACGGCGCTCTACATTGCGCTGCTGGTCTTCGCGGGCGTCCGCGCGCATTCTCTCGCGCTCCTTTCGGAGGCGGGACACAATCTCTCCGATCTGCTCGCCCTGCTGTTGTCGCTGGTAGCGGTGTATCTTGAAGCGCGTCCGCCGAGCGCGACCAAAACCTACGGCTATCGCCGCGCGGGCGTGTTGGCCGCGTTGGTGAATTCGCTCTCGCTGGTGGTCGTGTCGTTTCTCATTTTCTATGAGGCCTTCCGGCGCGTTCAGCATCCCGAGCATGTGCATGCCAGCCTGATGATCTGGGTGGCAGCGGCAGGCGTCGCGATGAATGGCGCGATCGCGCTGCTCCTGTGGCGATCGGGCCGCGACGTGAACGTGCGCAGCGCGCTGCTGCACGAAGTCGGCGACACGGTTTCGACCGCGGCAGTGATTGTTGGCGGCTGGGCGATTCTGCTGACCGGGCAATATTGGATTGACTCGGCTCTGTCGTTCGGAATCGGTGCGCTGATTCTGTGGTCAAGCTTCGGAATCGTGCGCGAGACGCTCAATATTTTGCTGGAAGGCACGCCTCGCGGCATGAGCCTCGAAGAAGTGGAAGCAGCCGTGCGCGCGATTACCGGCGTCAGCGATGTACACGATCTGCACGTGTGGAGCATCGGTTCGGAAAACCACGCGCTCTCGGCGCATGTGAAGATCACCGACATGCCCACATCGGAGAGCGATATGATCCTGCGCGAGATCAACGAAAAGCTCGGGCAAACGTTCGGCATTCACCACACCACGATTCAGCTTGAGCATCTGGTGTGCGAGACGGCGCATGCCTGCGTGATCGCGGTTCCCGAAGAACGCGAGGCAGAACACGTTCATTCCGAGCACGAGCCCGGCGGACGCCAGCGCTGAGCGACGGCGTCTTAGCTGTGCTGCTGACGCTCAAAAATTTCTTTCGCCGTTTCAATCGTGTCCGCATCTTCCGGCAACTTGTCGGGACGCAATCGCACAATACGCGGAAAGCGCAGCGCATAGCCGCTCTCGTGTCGCGTCGACTGCATCATGTTATTGAAAGCGACTTCAAGCACGATCTTCGGCTCAACTTCCAGTCGCAATCCCTGTTCGCTGATTTTGTGGGCTAGAAACCATTTCGTCATCTCGGCAATCTCGGCGTCGGTCAACCCCGAATATGCCTTGCCGATATTCACGAGGCGATCGCCATTCCAGACCGCAAACGTGTAGTCGCTGAGCACGCCGATGCGCTTGCCGTGTCCGTATTCGACCGCCGTCACGACCACATCGAGCGTCGCGAGTTCACGCTTCATCTTCAGCCACGATTTGCCGCGTCGGCCCGGCGTGTAGGAAGACTCAAGGTTCTTGATCATCAGACCTTCGTTGCCGCGATCACGCGCCGCCGCGAAAAGCCGTTCGAGATCTTCAGGCGTGTGCGCAACGGCAACCGGAGCTGCAAGAATGTGAGCTTGAGGTGTGTCGTCGGATTCCCCAAACGCAAAGGCCGATTGACCTTGGAACGATTGACCCTGGAATGATTGACCTTGGGATGATTGGCCTCGGGAAGATCGCGTGGACGCGGCGCGCGGACGCGCGAGCAAGTCATCGAGTATTTGCCTTCGCTCGCGGAGCGGCCGGTCGAGGAGCAATTCGCCGTTCGCGTAAAGAACGTCGAAAATCAGATAGGCGACCGGAACTTCCCGAATAAGACGCTCACTGACTCTTTTTCGTCCCAGGCGCCGCTGAAGCGTGCTGAAAGGAAGCGCGCGCCCGTCACCGCGGCCTGGAATTAGGCCGAGCGCGGCGGCATCGACGAAGCCCTCGCGGACAAGAGGGTCCACGCTACACGACCAGGCCACGATCTCGCCGTCGAGAATTGCATCCTGCGGAAGTCCGGCGAGCGCGGGCGGCAGCTCCGGAAACGATTCGGTAATCTCATCGCGGGTGCGCGAGAACAATCGAGCTTCTCGGCCGCCGGCCTCTCCGACTCTAGACTCTCCGCCGCCACGCTCTCCGCCTCCACGCTCTCCGTGTCCAATGTGCGCCTGCGCGCGGATTCCGTCGTATTTGTCTTCGACTGCGGCATTCGCGAAATAGCTGACCGCCTCTTCAGCCGATTCCACCGGGCTCGCGAGCATGAAATCAATGGGATGAAAAAGTCGTAGCCGTGCATCGGCCAGTTTCTCCGCCGAGGCCAGACGCAGAGTTTCGCCGATGTCGCCGAGCAGCATGTTTGCGCGCTTCACTTGATCTAGAGGCGCTTCGAACGCCTTCGCGATGGCCTCTTCCACCAGACTCTCTTTCAGGCCAATACGCAGATCGCCGCTGATGACCTTCACGATGTACTTGGCTTCAATCGGTGTGGCGCGGCCGAGAAGCTGTCCCAGCTGCCCGGCCTTGGCAGCCGGCCCGCGCGCGGCGGCAATCTCAGTGAACGCAGTTTGCACATCAGCCAGCGACATAAGCGACTCGGTTTTTGCTGGTAGCGCGTCGGCTGCGACCGATCCGGCATCGCCACGACGGCGGTAAATCTCGGAGAGTTCGTGCTCGGATTTGCGGGACAGTTCCGCAATAACCCGCCAAAGCAAAGCCCCCCCGACTTGCAGCGTTGCTTCGACGTAACTCGGAAACGGCCTTCCCGAAAGAAAGATCGCCGCAATGGCGGCTTCGGACAC
This sequence comes from Terriglobales bacterium, assembly GCA_049589635.1. GTDB lineage: Bacteria > Acidobacteriota > Terriglobia > Terriglobales > Acidobacteriaceae > Acidiflorens. The sequence continues at coordinate 12,201 of JBAWBE010000387.1, read as the reverse complement.
AGGAAGCCCGCGAAGATAATCGGCGACCAGCGCCGTTTTGACGAGTTTGCTGTTCGTAGCGGCAATGGATTCCGCAGTCTGAGCGAATCGCAGCATGTGTCTGGAATTTTACGTTGGATGAGGCGATGGACACGACTGGAGCAGTGAAATCAAGGGTTTTTATGGTAGGCTAATGCGAGGAGTCGTCCCACCCCGCAGCGACATCCAATTGTTATGTTGGGTTCTTCTATGCAACGTTGGCGGCAAAACTTGCGTTTTTTGGCAGCGGTCCAGCTGCTCCCGGTACTGGAAAGTGGCGAAGAAACCACTCTGGTCGGCGGGCAGGCCGTGCTTGAAGGCGTCATGATGCGTTCGCCTCATGCGTGGGGAATTGCCGTCCGCAAGCCATCGGGGGAGATTGTCACCCACAGCGAGCCGCTGGAGCGCCCTTCAGAGCAACATAAGTGGATGGGCTGGCCGGTCGTGCGCGGCGTAATGACGCTCGGCCACGCCATGACGCTCGGCTTCCGCGCGCTGAAGTTTTCCGCGAATGCCGTGCTTGAAGAGATCTCGGCAGGCGACCCTGGCAGCAAAGATTCGAATGGCGATCTGAAAAGCGGTCCGAACAAAGATCAGAGCAAGAAATTCGAAATCACGGGCTGGATGGCCGGCCTTAACATGGCGTTTTCCATCCTGTTCTTCATCTTCATGTACAAGTATCTCCCGCTGCTCGCGACCACCGAGCTTAAGCGCGTGAACCCCGTGTTCGGCAACCAGTTCCTCTTTAATCTTGTCGACGGCCTGATTCGCATCGCAATGTTTTTGCTGTTTGTGTGGGGCGTTTCGCTCTGGAAGGACATCCGCCGCGTGTACGAGTACCACGGCGCCGAGCACAAAACGGTCTTCGCATTTGAGAACGGCGACCCGCTCCAGACAGATGCGGTACAGAAATATACGACCTACCATCCCCGCTGCGGTACTAGCTTCCTGATGACGGTGATGATCATTTCGATGGTCGTCTACATGTTTATTCCGGTGACAACATTCTGGGCGCGCTTTGGGGAGCGCATCGTTTTGCTGCCGGTGATTGCCGGAGTTTCCTACGAAATCATTCGCTACGCAGCAAAGCATCGCGGCTCGCTCTTCTCGCTCATGACGGCGCCCGGCTTGTGGCTGCAGCGTATTACAACCCAGCCGCCCGATAATCGCCAGGTAGAATGCGCAATCATTGCCCTTGATGAAGCGATGGCGCTCGAAAAGCAACACGGTGGTGAGTTGGTGATTGCCTAGCGGCGCCCGCCGCTAATTTTCTCCGCTTTTTCCGTTCCCACGTAAAATCAAGTGTAGAGATGCGGGCTGCCGCGTCTCTCGCCCGCAGAGTGAGACGGGGCAGGCCCCGTCTCTACGGAGAAATATGTTCGAGAGATTGGATCAAATCGAAGCGCGCTACGATGAACTGACGAACGCGCTCGCCTCGCCGGAGATCACGAACGATTCGGCGAAATACCAGAAGACTGCCAAGGCCCACAGCGAAATCGCGCCTATCGTTGAAAAATATCGCGAGTACAAAGATCTGACACGCGGGATCGCTGAGAGCAAGGCTCTGCTCGTCGACGAGACGGACGCCGAGATGCGAGCCTACGCTACGGAAGAATTGGCCAAGCTCGAAGCGCGCGTCGGCGGCGTGGAAGAGGATTTGAAGGTATTGCTGCTGCCGAAAGATCCGAATGACGAAAAGAACGTGATCCTCGAAATCCGCGCCGGCACGGGCGGTGATGAGAGCACGCTGTTCGTCGCCGAAGTTTTTCGTATGTACAACCGGTACGCGGAGGCTCATAAGTGGAAGGTCGAGGTCCTGTCCACTTCTGAATCCGGCGTCGGCGGCCTCAAGGAAGTCATCGCGCTGATCGAAGGCGACCGCGTGTTTTCGCGGCTGAAATACGAGAGCGGTGTACACCGCGTGCAGCGCGTGCCCCAAACCGAGCAGCAGGGACGCGTTCACACTTCGGCGATAACGGTGGCCGTGCTGCCCGAGGCTGAAGACGTAGACGTGAAGATTGAAGCGAAAGACTTGCGGATCGATACCTTCTGCTCGTCCGGCCCGGGCGGTCAGTCCGTCAACACGACGTATTCCGCGGTGCGCATCACGCACATTCCGACGGGAACGGTAGTCAGCTGCCAGGATGAAAAATCGCAGATCAAGAATCGCGAAAAAGGTATGCGCGTTCTGCGCTCGCGCCTCTATGAGATCGAGATGCAGAAGCAGCAGGACGCCCTGGCCAAAGAACGCAAGCAGATGGTCGGATCGGGCGATCGCTCCGAGAAGATTCGCACCTACAACTTTCCGCAAAACCGGCTCACCGACCATCGCATCGGCTTTACGATTCATCAACTGGAACAAGTCATGGACGGCAAGATTCAGCCGCTGATCGACGCGTTGATTACGCACTTTGAGGCCGAGAAGCTGAAGCAGGAGACAGCGAGCGTGGGGTAAGGCAAGTCAGAAGTTAGAAGTCGGAAGTTCGATTGCAAAAGTAAGGGCAACAACATGCCTGCAGAAATCACAACCCTCTATCGACCGGTCGGTCAAGCCGAACTGGACCTGATTCGAGCGTCTGGGTTCAAGAAGTTTCCGCCCCGTCTGCCTGAGCAGCCATTCTTCTATCCGGTCACTAACGAGGAATACGCGACACAGATTGCCCGAGATTGGAATACGAAGGACGCGGCCTCAGGATTTGCGGGGTATGTCCTCCGATTTGATCTGGTGTCTTTGTTCTTGGAAAATTACGACCTCCATACCGTGGGCGACTCCCATCATCGAGAGTATTGGATTCCGGCGGGCGACCTCGGCGAACTCAACAAAAATATTGTCGGAACCATCCAGATCCTCACTTCCTATACAGCCGTGGTGAAATAGTCAGGTGCAACTGCGACCGGCCCTCAACGCGGCTATCGAGCGTCTCGCGTCACAACACGTCCCGTCTCCGCGGATGAATGCGGAGCTGCTCATCATGTTCACGCTCGATTGCGACCGCGCGTATCTGTATGCGCATCCGGAGCGTGAGCTTACCTCAGACGAGGCCTCGCGTTACGATGCCTCACTCGCGCGGCGTGTCTCGGGAGTACCGGCGCAGTACATCACCGGACATCAGGAATTCTGGGGAATGGATTTGATTGTGTCGCCAGCGGTGCTAATTCCACGTCCTGAAACCGAACATCTGGTTGAGGCCGTGCTCGAATTGATTGCGTGCCACAAGCAACGGCAAAATCAAACGCAAGATCAAAGGGCGCGGACAGGAGTGTCCGCCCTACACACGCTGCGCATTGTTGATGTCGGCACCGGATCGGGCGCCATCGCGCTCGCGCTGGCGAAGGAACTGCCGACGGCGGAGATTCACGCCACTGACATTTCCGAGCAGGCACTCGAAGTGGCGCGCGCTAACGCAGCTCGTCATGAGCTGACTTCGCGGATCGAGTTCCATCGAGCGGATTTGCTTTCGGACCTGCCGATTGGGGCGTTCGACATCGTTGTCTCAAATCCTCCTTATGTTGGCGAATCGGAGGAAGATCAAGTTCAGCTCGAAGTCCGCAAATTTGAGCCGCGCAACGCCGTGTTCGCGGGGCCGACTGGGCTCGAAGTGATCGAGCGGCTTCTTCCACAGGCGCAGCAAGCTCTGCAACCTGGCGGCTGGCTCATTTTCGAAATCAGTGGAACGATCGCAGACGGAGTGCGCCGACTGCTGGACGGATGGACGGATGTGGCGATCAAGAACGACCTGCAAGGAATCTCTCGCGTCTCGATCGCCAGGAAAGCGCTTTTGGATCGCTAGCCCATTGTCTCGCGCCGAGGCAATCGATAAAGGTGGTGCGGGGGCGGACAAGAATGTCCGCCCTACACGATCAGAACGTAACTCGCACGCCCAACTGCGCGGCGAACGGAATTCCTACCGTTGTGCCGGGCCCGAAAAAGTCGCCCAGTCCACCCTCTGGTATCTCAAGTTGCTTCAGGCTGGTGAGGGGGACGGTCACCGAACAATCAGGCACCGTGCAGACCGAACTGACGATGGTCCGCCCGAATGCATCGGGCGCCATCTGATTCGCCGGAATTGGAAGCTGGGCGACGTTCACGGCGAAATTTGCGCCGGGATTGTTGCGGTTAAACAGGTTGAAGAACTCGGCAAAGGGATAAATCTCCCAGCGCTCATTCACCTTGATGGGACGTGCGACGCGCAGGTCCGACTGAAAATAAGGAGTGCCGCGGAATTCATCAAGACTGGTGTAGGCCGGAGTGCCGCCGTTGAGCTGAATCCAGATGCGGCTGACGTTGCCGGCGTCGGTAATCGTGATGGGGCGCGCGCTCTCAAGCTGATTCACCGTACTCAATTCAATGCCTCCCGGAATGTGGAAGGTTCCGGCGAGAACCAAGCGGTGACGCACGTCTTCCCCGGAGGGGCCGTAGTCGCCCGGTCCAAAGGCGTTCAGAGAACCGGCGTTCGGAGATCCATAGGGCACCGGGCAAACTCCATCGACGTAGTCGAATAGTTCGCCGAGCAGGCACCCCCACGTTTGCGCCTTGGAGTACGTATAGTTTGCGACCACGCTGAAACGGCTCATATTTCCCTGCGCGTGCAACATGAGCGCGTTGTAGCTGGAGCGGTTGTTGGACTCGAAGACAGTAGCCTCTGCGTAGGGGAAGCCGCGATAGCCATGGTTTCCCTGCTCATGAACGTAGTCGGCGCTCGCCAGCCAGTGCTGGTTGAAGGCGTGCTGCATGCCGCCGGTGATGTGGATCGAATAAGGAGTCTTATAACGAGGATCGATCAGAGACGGCGGAGCGACCGAATTTGGATTGACTGATTGAAATGCGGCGGCCCAGCCATTCTGTGCAAGATCGTCATAGTACAGGCCGAAACCGGCGCGGATCACGGTCTTCTCACTATCGCCGGGAGCATACGCGATGCCGAGACGCGGTGCGAATTGCTTGTGATAGTCATGCGGCGCGGCCTCGGGATATCCCAACGATGGTAGCAACGGCAACGAAGGATTTGCCTCCTGGCTTACGCCCGACGCATTGAACAGGCCAAATGTTGTTTGCCAACGGAGGCCGTAATTCACAGTCAGGTGATGCGAGACGCGCCACGAATCCTCCGCGTAGAGCGCGAGGCGCTGGATGTTCTGCGAGAAAGCGCCGTTGCCGGCCGGCGTGAAGCTGCAACCGATTCCCGGGTTCAAGATCGGGTCCGGCATCGGATCGCACGGATCCGCTGGATTCGGAGGAATGAAATAAAACTGCGACTGGTTGGCAAGATTGGCGACGTAGAAATCGGGATTGTTGGGATAAGTGATGAACTGCTCCGCAGTTCCCGCGAATGCACCGCCCAGTACGGGTTCATGAATGAAGTCAACACCAAACTTGAGCGTGTGCTTGCCCATGATGTGGGTCAGATCGTAGCGCGCCTGGTATTTGTCCTGATTGCGCAGGTCCGGGAAAAGCGTGATGGGAGTAGCGAATTGATTGTCACCGAACGTTTCGAAACCAGAAACGGTCAATGCCGTCACGCTGAAGGGAAATTGAATGGCGAAGCCGAGGTCTGAGTTGCGGGTCTGCGTCAGATGCAGCAGGCTGGCGTCCAGCACGAGCGTGCCGACCCAGTTCGGGCTGAACGTATACGTGTTACTGAGCGCGACGTTCCAGTAATTATTGTGCGTGGTCAGTCCGGTGGAGGGCAGCGTGGCCTGTTGCACCAGCGCGTTGTGGGTGAGGTAGGTGTCCATCGATGTGCGGAGGAACCAGTTCGACTTTGAAGATTGGGCGAGATCGAATCTCACCGTGCCGATGTAATCGCGGAATGGGATCGGAACGTTTTGCGGAACCACCGAAGGAAAGCCCGGAATCGGATAATCGTATGGGGGCTGCGAGAGGACCGCGAGTTCCGCCAGGTCGGTAAATTCCGAAAAGCTGTTCGGGCTATACGCAATGCTTGCGTTCTCATGCACGTTTTCAAATGACGCAAAAACCCAAGCCTTGTTCTTCACGATCGGACCGCCCAGCGTTCCTACATAGTTCTGCCGCGAGAAGGGCTGCTTCGGATTGTGCACGCAGGTTCCATCCGTACACGTCTCGGCTGGATTTTCAATGGGGAAACGCGCGTTGAGATCCTTCGCGCGCTCGTAGAACGAGGCGCTCCCATGCCAGTCGTTGGTTCCGGTCTTGGTGGTGATGACGACTGATCCGGCCGTCGTCCAACCGGTGTCGGCATCTTCATTCGACGTTCGCACGGCAAACTCCTGCAAGGCTTCGGGCGAAAAATTCTGAAGAAATCCGCCGATCCAGTCGTCGGAATTGTCAGCGCCATCGACCGACAATTCGTTATTCAGCCCGGAGCTTCCGCCCGTAGACACGGCCGTAATGCGCGCTTTAGTTGGATCGGATGGCTCCACCGGCTCGGTTCCGGGCACAAGATATGCGATGTTCGCGAAGCTGCGAGCTGGAAGCGGCAATGTCTCGAGGTCCTGTTTGCCAACCACGCCCCCGCGCGTCGCGGTCGAGGTGTCCACTATTTCCGTCGTGATCGAAGAGGTTTGTCCTTGCACGCTAACAGTTTGGCGGACGGTCTGCGGGCTAAGCGTAATCGAGACGTCGCGTACCACGCTCACTTCGACGTCCACATCGGCCGCTGCGTCGGCGAAGCCTTTTGCACTGACCACCATGTGATAGCGGCCCGGCAACAAGCCCTCAATACGGAATTCTCCGCTCCTGTTCGCGGTAGCCTCGCGAGTGATGGAAGATCCGGCGGATTGCACCGTGACGATGGCTCCGCCCACGCGCGCTGCACTCGCGTCCTGGATTTCGCCGCGCAGCGCACCTTTTGGATTTTGCGCATACAGGCTGACGGCGAGTGACACGAGCGCGAGTAGTACTGCGGTTGAAACCAGTGAGCGCGACGTGCGCAGCTTTCCAAACGAAACTCTCATGTGAATAATCACCTGGTAAGGCAGAGATTTCCGCTGTGCTTCGAACGGTCGAGGAAGGATAACTTTTCGCAGCGGCTGAGCAGACTCGCTCTCAGGAAGGATAGGGGCGCAACGAGAGCTACTACCAGCGGTAGTCTTATGATTCGATCAAGATCAGGGCGTCGAGATCAGAATTGGGTTGGAAATCGCGCGAGACGTAAGTATTTTTCCCGAGGATAGGGAAGCACGACTACCGGACGAGCCACTCCGTCATTTCATGCGTGATCGCCAAAACCGGTCCGTAGGTGATGAACGCGCAAACCACCGCGACCACGACTGGAGGGATCGCAATCCACCGAGGAATGCGACGCCGGCGAAGATTTCCGGATTCGTCCCATGCCAGCAGGCGGGTAATGCGCGCGCGGATTGATCCGGTGACAAACCCAACGGTGCAAGTCGGCGCGGATTCAACTGAAACCAGACGCGAGAGCTTAACCAGGGCGGCGGCCAGGTCAAGCGCGTCGCTCAATTTGGAGACCGCGGCGTCGTCGGCGGCAAGCTCCGCCGCCTGCGACCATGCAGCTTCCATCTTCGCGAGTCCCGGGAACGGTGCCAGACGAAATATGAGCTTCTTCGAGTTGTCCCAGGAGCGGATATGCGCCAGTTCGTGGCGGAGGGCTACCTGGAGTTCATCTCGACCAAGGAGCGCAAAAGCGGCTTCCGAGACAAGAACTCGCGGCTCACGCATGCCGACGAGCGTGAGCGGCGGGGTCCCACGGCGCGAGCAGAGAGTAGTTGTCTGACTCGTGGTCTCAAGCGGGCTTGCGCCTTCGAGCCAACTGGCGACAATGCGAGAGGTCCGAACCTGCGCGGCGATCACACGGTAGGAGCCGTAAGCAATGAGCAGAAGGGCGGCAGCGCCAAACGCCAGCGGCAACGTGCCTGTGCCTTCATCAACGGCACGAGGCTCCAGAATCTGAAAGGACGGAATAACGAAAGCCGCAGTAATAAGAACAGAAGCGAACAAAGGCAACACGCGCAACACAAACAGCAAGTCCGCAACGCTTTGTTCTGCCGCGTGCAGCAACCTCAGCGAGCGCCATGAAACGACCACCAGCGCGGAGAGAAAACAATACAGCAGAACAAAAAATGAGAGCGAAACGGCCACGCCGCGTAACGCAAACATTTAGCGCCGCTCCTTATCCTTCGCCTTTGAGTCCTGCGCCAGGGCGCGACTTTCGCCGCCCTTGAGTTCACGTCGTTTTTGTTCGATCAAGAGTTGAAGTTCATCGAGCAACTGCGCATCGTGGGCGCTCAGGGCCTCCACCAGGTAGGAAAGCGGCAGCGATGACGTATCGTTCGATCCGAGCAGCTGCCGAATGCCGTCGAGAGCGCGGCCACGCTGAAGTTCTTCGGAACTCAGCCGCGGCGAGTACCGGAACGCCCGACCTTCGGCGACGCGATCCAGCACACCCTTTTTAAAGAGCCGGTCCAAAGTTGTCATGACCGTCGTGTATGCCTGCTGAATACCGGTGTCGTCTACCATCTCGCGCACCGTGGCCGAGCCCCGCGTCCACAGTTCGCGCAGCAGTTGCTGCTCGAACGGACCGAGCTGCGGTGTGGACTGGGGCGCAAATATTGAAAATTTTGTCGTCATACGAAATTTGCAGGTCATTCGAAAAAGCCGCCGGCCAAATCTGGCTTAGGCGTTATCGGATGCGGGGGAACGTCCGTGGTTGAAACTATATCACTCGGGCCCGGCGATGCCATGCCCAAAAATGCGGCACAGCATTAAATCAAACGGAAAAAGGCAACAATTTGCACATTCCGGACGAAAGCGGAACCCGAACCTTCGACTTGTCTCGTGCGTTCGAGCCAGTGGATGTTGGCGCGGAGATGCAGTTCTATCGCACGACCGCAGCGGGCAAAATTTCCTCGACATCGATCTTGGTCGGGTAATTGCCCGTGTAACAGGCCGAACAGTAGGTGGTCTTCTCGCCGTCGGCGCAGGCTTTTTTCAACCCCTCGAGCGAAAGATAAGCGAGCGAATCGGCGTCGATAAACTTTCGAATCTCTTCCACCGACTTGTTGGCCGCAATCAACTCTTTCTTCGACGGCGTGTCGACCCCATAAAAGCACGGCGAAATCGTCGGTGGGCAGGAGATGCGCATGTGCACTTCCTTCGCCCCCGAATTTCGGATCATGCGTACAATCTTGCGGCTGGTTGTTCCGCGCACAATCGAGTCGTCGACCAGAATCACGCGCCTGCCCTCGAGCAGACTGTGCACGGCGTTGAGTTTGAGCTTGACGCCGAAGTCGCGCACCGATTGTTGCGGCTCGATGAATGTACGCCCGATGTAGTGATTGCGAATCAGTCCGAGACGAAAAGGAATGCCGCTCTCCGCGGCATATCCGATTGCAGCCGTGTTGCCGGAATCCGGCACGGGAACGACAATGTCGGCATCAACCGGAGCTTCGCGGGCAAGTTGACGGCCCATATTGTCGCGGCTTTGATCGACTGAACGGCCAAAGACAATGCTGTCAGGCCGCGAAAAGTAAACGTGCTCGAAGATGCAGCTCGAAAGCGCCGGGGACGGCGAGTAAAAGCGCGAGCTCACGCCTTCCGGCCCAACAATGACTAGTTCACCAGGTTTCACATCGCGCTCATAGACGGCGCCAATCAGATCAAACGCGCAAGTCTCCGAGGCAAAGACAACCGTGTCTTTTTTCTCTCCGGTGAGGGCGGGAATTCGGCCCATGGCCAATGGCCTGAATCCGCGCGGATCGCGCGCCGCAAAAATGCGGTCGCGGCTGATCATGACGAGCGAAAATGCGCCTTCCACCCGCCGCAGCGCGTCGGCAATCGCGTCGGGAAGCGTCTGCTCGCGTGACAGGGCAATGAGATGAACCAAGACCTCGGTGTCGCTGTTGGTCTGGAAAATCGAGCCCTGCCCTTCAAGCTTCCGCCGAATGTCCAGTGCATTAACCAGGTTTCCGTTATGCGCAATCGCGATTGTGCCTTTGTTCGATTGCACCATGATCGGCTGCGCGTTGAGCAGCGCCGAATCGCCGGCCGTAGAGTAGCGCGTGTGACCGATCGCCAGGATCCCACGCAAAGAAGAAAGAACTTCCTCGCCGAAAATATCCGCGACGAGACCCATCGCTTTGTGCTGACGCAAACGTTCGCCGTCGGATGTCACGATGCCGGCCGATTCCTGTCCGCGATGCTGGAGGGCATGCAGGCCGAGATAGGAGAGCTTTTCGGCCTCGGGATGCGCATGGATAGCGACTACGCCGCACTCATCGCGAAATTTGTCAGGCATCGTCATTGGCTGCTCGCTATTCGCTGCTCGTCGTTCGCTATTCGCTTTCCTTTAAACTGCTACTTTCCGCTCTCAGCGCCTTCTCCAGCGCGCCCTCGTAGGCTCCGCGCAATTCTTCAACGCTCGCCGAAATCGCCGGCAGACCGTCAATCGTAATCTCCACCCGCTCGCCCGATGTCTCGCCGAGCACGTCGGCCTTTACTCCAAAATCTTCAGCCACTTGTTTGATTCGCGCCAAGTATGCCGGGTCGCAACTTAGCACGATGCGGCTGGCATCTTCTCCAAACAGCCGAAACTCCGCGGGAAGCCCCTTTCCCACCAACTTCACGCGCAAACCAATCCCGGCTGGCAAAGCACATTCCACCAACGCCACAGCCAAACCGCCATCGGCGCAGTCGTGCACCGACTCCACCAGTCCAGCCTGAATCAGCGCGATAATCGCCCGCTGGAGCGTAGCTTCCTTCTCAATATCTAGCTCCGGCGGATAGCCCCACACCGCCCCGAGAATCTCTTTGGCTTACTCGGACGACCCGAACTCCGACTCCGCGTCCACCGCATCGCCCACATTATTCGCGCGCAGCAAAACGATCGTGCGGCCCGTCTGCGAGAAGTGCATCTTCGCGGCCTTGTGAACGTCTTCGAGAATCCCCACCACGCCAATCACGGGAGTCGGATAAATTCCCTCGCCCAAAGTTTCATTGTAGAAACTGACGTTGCCGCCGGTAATCGGCGTGTCCAGTTCCTCGCAGGCCTTCGTCATGCCGTCGATGACCTGCGAAAACTGCCACATGATGTGCGGCTTTTCGGGGTTGCCGAAATTGAGACAGTTGGTCGCGCCAATCGGAGTCGCGCCCGAGCAAGCCACCTTGCGCGCGGCTTCAGCCACGGCGTGCATCGCTCCGAGCCGCGGATCGAGATAGCACCATCGCCCGTTGCCATCGAGCGCCATCGCCAATCCACGCTTCGAACCCTTAATGCGAATCACGCCCGCATCGCCCGCGCCCGGCGCTTCGACCGTGTTCGTCTGCACCATGTGATCGTATTGCTGCCACACCCAGCGCTTCGAGCAGATATTCGGACTCGCCAGCAACTGATTAAGTTGCGTAGTCAAATCGCCGCTCTCAGCCAGCTGAATGTGCTCCGGCTTCTCCCTCTCCACCGGCGGCTCCCAGCGCGCGAGCGGACGCTTGTAAACCGGCGCATCGTCGGTGAGCGCGGCATTGGGAATTTCCGCGACCACCTCGCCGTGTTGCAACACGCGCATCTTCGCATCGAGCGTCACACTGCCGACCTCGACCGCATCGAGTCCCCACTTTTCAAATACGCGGAAGACCTCGTCCTCGCGGCCCTTTTGCGCCACGAGCAGCATTCGCTCCTGCGATTCGCTGAGCATGATCTCGTATGGAGTCATGCCGGTCTCGCGCTGCGGAACGCGATCCAGTTCGATCTCAATGCCTGTCCCGCCGCGCGCACCCATCTCGCAGGTCGAGCACGTCAGTCCGGCCGCGCCCATATCCTGAATTCCAATAATGGCTCCGGTTTGCATCGCCTCCAGGCATGCCTCGAGCAAAAGCTTCTCAAGAAACGGATCGCCGACCTGCACGTTCGGCCGCTTGGCTTCCGAGCCTTCGCTGAACTCCTCGCTCGCCATGGTCGCGCCGTGAATGCCATCGCGCCCGGTTTTTGCGCCAGCGTAGATAACAGGATTGCCTTCGCCCGCGGCCCGCGCATAAAAAATCTGATCACGCTTCACGAGGCCGAGCGCAAATGCATTCACCAGCGGATTGCCGGAATAGCAAGGCTCAAACTTGACCTCGCCGCCCAGGTTCGGCACGCCAAAACAATTTCCGTAAGAAGCAACGCCGCTGACCACACCTTCCATTACAGAATGGTTCTTATGAATGTCAGCCTGGCTGGACAAATCTTGTGTAGGCAAGGCTTGTGT
>JBAWBE010000386.1:0-8756 GCA_049589635.1 Terriglobales bacterium | reverse complement strand
GATGATGACATCGTGATCCCGCGCGGATCGAAGAAAACCGACTGGGAGGTTGAACTCGGCGTAGTCATCGGCAAGCCGGGAAAATATATCGAAGAAGAGGATGCGCTTTCGCACATCGCAGGCTATTGCGTGATCAACGATGTTTCCGAGCGTGCTTTTCAAATGGAAGGCACGGGCCAATGGGTAAAAGGCAAGAGCGCGGACACTTTTGGTCCGATCGGTCCATGGCTAGTTACTCCCGACGAGGTTCCAGATCCACAGAACCTGGAGATGTGGCTGGAGGTGGATGGTCATCGCTATCAAAACGGATCGACTCGGACCATGGTTTTCGGGGTGGCACATCTGATCAGCTATGTGAGCCGGTTCATGAGTTTGCAATCCGGCGATATCATCTCGACCGGCACGCCGCCGGGCGTCGGCTTCGGACTGAAACCACCTATCTTTTTGCGTCCGGGCAATCGCATGCAACTCGGTATCAACGGCCTTGGACAGCAGAACCAGAAAGTCGTTGCCGACTAACGGGCTTTCTTATAGAGGATGATCACAGCGCTTCTTTTTGTCGCGATTTCCACCGGCAATCCGGAGTGCATCAGGTCCTTTCCTGAAATCCTCTTCGCTGCTTTTGTGTCGAGATCGGTGACCTCGTATGTTGCCGCTGGATCAAGCCCTCGCAGAACAAGATTCTTTGTGGTCTCCGTATCCTCGTCTCGGCGAAATGCCTGAATCATTCCATCTCCCAGCTCGGGACGATTGAACTGCCATGCCGCCCATTCGAACGCAGCGCTCCGCTCCTTGCTCGGATCGGTGTAGCAATCGGAGTTGAGGCTGCAGGGTAATAAAGGATAGTAGTCGCCGTAGTAGTAGGGCCGCACCAGTTTAAGCTGCGCGACCATGTTACGCATCCAGTCATAGGGAAAATCGGCCGGTATAAAATTGCCGACCTGGTTCGGATAGCCAGCTACATTAAAGAGCGCAAATGCCAGACCAGGCGCCATCCCGCTGCGGAAATGATAGGTATCGTTCGGCCGAACCTGAAGCAGTGTGCCGAAATGTGGACGCCAGTAAGCAAGGCCTTCGGTACTGACTTGCGCTCCTATCGGATCGGCATCGGGTGAAACCGGGTAGTCTGCCCGACTCAGGTCCACGGCGCGCGAAATTGTCTCCAGATCCGCGCGCTGAACAATATCAAGGACAAGTTGCGGGTGCCGGCGCCGCAGGCCATCCCAGAACGCGAGCAACCCTTCTGCGTAACGTATTTGGGTGATGCCCTGGCGATCGCTCGTGTCCGCCTGCTCCCAGAAAGGAGCGAGCGCGAAGTTGCAATCCTGCCGGTAAACGTCAATGCCTTCCTTGTCGATGAGATCGGAAATGGAATCGATCATGAACTGGCGGGCCGCCGGATTGCCGAAGTCAAACATGCGGAACTTCACCAGTGGACGCGCAGTGTTTCCTTCGAAGTGAGTCGTCACTTCTCCGATGAACCAGTCGGGATGTTGAACGGTTAGCGGTGTTCCGACGACGGCACGCTCCGGCTCAAACCAGAGCAGGAACTTCATGCCCTTGGCGTGGGCGGCATCACTAATCGGTCTCAGGCCTTTGCCGTCAGGATGGGGCACCTCGTTAACGCGCCAATTGCCAGCGTGCAGAAACCAGTCTTCTTTGCCGAATATCTGGAATTCATCGACGGGACGATCCGTGCCATACCAACCCGCGTCCATCCAGAAGTTTTCAAATCCGATATTTTCTTTCGTAATCTGATCGATAAGTCGCAAACTCGTCGACGTCTTCATCCCGCCCCATCCCAAATGAGAAACGGGGAGAACAACCGGCTTACCGTCATATTGTGGCGTGTGATATTTAAGGATATGGCGTCGCAAAACATTATGGGCGTCGATGTCGTCACCGTCCCAAGGGAGCAACAGAACTTCCGGAGTTCGGATCTCTTCGCCCGGATGCAGTGAAAGATGCATCGCCCCCATGCCCGCGGAAACTGCAATCGCCGCTTCGGTTGCACGCGAAAAATTGATGGCCCAAGTGCCCGGCCATCCCAGTGCGCCGATCAACCCATGCCCAGCCGTATGAATATCGAAAAACGGTATTGTGTCGACCGTTTTGCCGCCACTCGTGCTTGAGATCTGAAAAGACTCAAGTTGATTCAGAGATTTTTTCTGGAGCGCGTACGTGTCCATCACGCCGCACCCCTTGGAGTAAAGAATCGCGGGGATGCCCTCGCCTGACACTGGAAATGAAATGTCGAGCGCCTGAACGTACTCCAGTATCGGCGCGTCAACGTTGCCGTCATTCTTGAAATACGCAGTCCACTCTACGACGGGAGAGTCCGCAAACTCGAGCGCCCTTACGCGGACCTCGAAGCCTGTTTTCGGATCGGTCCAAGTGACAACATGCTCTGTCCGGCCGTCATCGAGCTGCCGGGTCTCAATCTTTCTCGGCCACGCTTTCAGTAGCGCGCTCGATCCTTGCCGGTCAAACGCGAATGAAAATGGCGGTTGCGATCCTTCACCCAGCAGATGTTCGTTCAGCCATTGGTTCGGATGGCGCGCCTCGTCTTGCTTGTCCAGCGCACAGGCGGTAATGCAATTTACCAGCAGGCTGAAGCCGAGAATGGCCAGGGAAAAGGTCAGTCCGCCCGTGAGAATCCTTCTCCGGAATCGCATCCTCGACCTCAAAATCTTCATTCGACTTGTTCTCCCTAACCGAGCGACAGGTTATTGGCTCGTTTGCAGTATGTCAACACGATTGTTAACATTAGCACGTTTCATTCCGCTCGAATACCAAAACACTACCGACTCGCTCAGCAGAGAGGATTTCGAAGTCATGTCCGAGGAAAAACGCACCTATCGCTCCGCCGCTTGGTTTGGCAAAACAGATAAAGACGGTTTTGTGCACCGTAGCTGGATGCGCAATCAGGGGCTGCCCGATTACGTTTTTGACGGACGGCCAGTCATCGGTATCTGCAACACATGGTCGGAACTCACACCCTGCAACGCCCACTTCCGGGACATCGCCGAGCATGTCAAACGGGGCGTGTGGGAAGCCGGCGGGCTCCCGCTCGAATTCCCCGTGATGTCGCTGGGCGAGACCAACATCCGTCCCACCGCGATGCTCTTCCGAAATCTGGTCAGCATGGAGGTCGAAGAATCGATTCGAGCGAATCCCATCGACGGTGTCGTCTTGTTGTGCGGGTGCGATAAGACAACGCCATCGCTGGTCATGGGCGCGGCGAGTTGCGATGTTCCAGCATTGGTCGTTTCCGGCGGACCGATGCTCAACGGCAAGTATCATGGCCGGGACATAGGTTCGGGAACCGGCGTCTTTCGATTCAACGAGGAACTGAAGGCTGGCACTCTAAGCCCGCAAGACTTCCGGGAAGCCGAGGCTTGCATGTCGCGATCCGCGGGTCATTGTATGACGATGGGAACGGCTTCGACCATGGCCTGTATGGTGGAGGCTCTCGGTCTCGCGCTCCCGAACAATGCAGCCATTCCAGCGGTGGATTCCCGGCGTTATGCCCTTGCTCATGCCGCGGGTCGCCGAATTGTCGAGATGGTCCGCGAGGACGTGCGCATCTCCCACATCCTCACACGGCATGCATTTGAGAACGCGATCGTCGTAAACGGAGCGGTGGGCGGCTCGACCAACGCTGTCATTCACTTGCTTGCCATCGCCGGGCGAATTGGGGTGAGACTTACTCTCGATGATTGGGATCGTCTCGGTCGCAACGTGCCGACGCTGGTGGATCTGATGCCCTCCGGACGTTTTCTCATGGAAGACTTTTATTATGCCGGCGGGCTGCCCGCAGTAATTTGTGCTCTCGGCCAGCGCCACCTGATCCATCGCGATGCTCGCACAATCAATGGCAAGACGATCTGGGAGAATTGCCTAGGCGCTCCCAATTGGAATGCTCAAGTAATTCGCCCGCTCGAAAAGCCACTAGTTGAGCACGGCGGCATTGCTGTGCTGCGCGGCAATCTGGCACCGGACGGCGCAGTGCTCAAGCCTTCTGCAGCTTCACCGCAACTTATGCGCCATCGCGGCCGAGCTGTCGTATTCGAAAATATCGAACACTATAAGGAGCGCGTCGATGATCCCGATCTTGATGTGGATGAGAGCTGCGTTCTCGTATTGAAGAACTGCGGGCCGAAAGGCTATCCGGGAATGGCCGAAGTGGGCAATATGAGTCTGCCCGCAAAACTGGTCAAGCGCGGCATCATCGATATGGTGCGCATTTCAGATGCGCGCATGAGCGGAACCGCGTACGGCACGGTGGTCTTACACGTTTGCCCCGAAGCCGCGGTCGGAGGAAATCTTGCTCTTGTGCAAGAGGGCGACTTCATCGAATTAGACGTGGAATCCCGGCGTCTGCACCTGGAGATCTCGCAAGAAGATTTGGAACGGCGGCGTACGCTGTGGAATCCGCCGGTGAACTCTATGAAAGGCGGTTACCAACAGCTCTACGTGGAGCGGGTGACGCAAGCGAATCTGGGCGCAGATCTCGATTTCTTGACCGGCTGTCGCGGCGCGGACATTCCCCGCGAGTCGCATTAAAAGAGTTGATGGCGGGTATCTGCACTAATTGCTGAGTTCGACACCGAACGTTCACCGTAAGTGCGATTGGGATGACGGACGCGTTCGGTACGCCTGCCGACGCACGCAGTGTCCTTATTTTGAAGCCAACGATAACCCTCCAGTTCGCGTCCGCATCGTAGACGCGATAATTCATTTTTGATTAACCAGGAGACCACTATGGCTGACAAAGGACTAAAAGACCTATATATCGACGAACTCAAGGACCTCTACAGCGCTGAGAACCAATTGGTAAAGGCCTTGCCGAAAATGGCAAAGGCGGCAACATCGGAAGATCTACGCGCCGGGTTCGAGGAACATCTCGAACAGACGAAAGGTCATGTGCAGCGCTTGGAAACGATTTTCAAAGACCTGAACGAAAGTCCCAAGGGAAAAAAGTGCAAAGGGATGGAAGGCTTGATTGAAGAAGGCGCGGAAGCAATCGAGGAATACGAAGGCGATCTGCTTGATGCGGCTCTCATCGGGGCCGCGCAGCGTGTTGAGCACTACGAAATGGCAGGATATGGAACGGTGAGCGCATTCGCGGAGGAACTCGGCGAAGCAGAGCACGTCCTTCTTCTCAATGAAACTCTGGGAGAGGAAAAGGAAACCGACCAGAAACTTACTGGATTCGCCGAGGACATCAATGCCAAGGCACTTCAGGACGGCGAACTCGTTAACGAAAAGAAAACAGGGACAAAGAAAACAACCCGGAACGCGGCATAACTTCTCCGCCGCACGGTCGGGCGGCGCCGTTTTACTGGCAGCAATGTCAGAGAAACGGCGCTTCCCATTGGGCTTCATCGCATAGAGAGCTTGCGTCTCCGAACAGCAATCTCTACCTACTCACAGATGAGAACGTACAGGATAGACGCTAGTTGTCTTCCCACAGTTCTCCTGTACGGTTAGTTGTTCGATCATTGCACGGAAATAATCCGCTTGGTTGATGAATCAAATCGACGCAAGCAAGAAGGAGCAGGAATGAAGCACGTTTTAAAAGCAACATTTAGCATGCTTGCATTGGCGGCCGTGATGACTTTGGCATCGACGCTTGCAGGCGCACAGGATGCCACTTCGGCCCCCGCCCCGGACAACACTAAGGTGAACGAGCGGGATCGGAGCACGGCAGAGGCGACGGCAGATCAGCAAAAAGAAAATCGTTCTGACCGGGACATAACCCGCGATATCCGCCGGTCGATTACCCAGGATAAGTCGCTTTCTTCTTACGCCCACAACGTCAAAATCATCTCGCAGAACGGTATGGTGACCTTGAAAGGACCGGTACGTTCGGAAGACGAAAAGATGGCGATTGAAGCCAGGGCTGCGGCGGTTGTCGGCAAAGACAAAGTCACAAGTCAACTCGAAGTTAAACCCAAGCAATAAGAAAACAGGAGGTCACAATGGCAGGCAGTAAGAATACAGCAGTATTTGGCATTTATACAGACCGCTCGAGTCTAGAGCGTGGCGTGGAAGCCCTAAAGACAGCGGGCTTTTCTAATAACGACGTGTCGGTTCTTTTTCCGGAAAATCAGGGGACTAAGGATTTCGCCCACGAGAAAAACACTAAAGCGCCAGAAGGTGCGACGACAGGTGCCGGCACGGGGGCGGTATTGGGAGGTGGACTAGGATGGCTGGTCGGAATCGGTGCGCTCGCCATTCCTGGCCTCGGCCCTTTTATCGCGGCTGGTCCCATCGTCGCAGCGCTGGCGGGAGTTGGTGTTGGGGGCGCGATAGGTGGTTTGACCGGCGCTCTGATCGGAATGGGCATTCCGGAATACGAAGCCAAGCGTTATGAAGGCCGCGTGAAAGACGGCGGGATTCTGCTCTCTGTTCACTCGGACACTTCCGAGGAGATCAAGAGAGCGAAGGAAATACTTGAACGGACGGGCGCGCAGGATATCTCGTCCACCGGCGAGGCCGCTGGCGAGAAAACAGCGACGACGCGAGTCGCATAACACCGCTCTGAATGCCCGGCGACGCGCTCTTTCGCCGGGTATTTCGCTAGCGAGGATCAACAGAATTGCTACATCAATAAGGAGGCAACATGAATAAGGATCAGGTCGGCGGCAAGATTGATCAGGCTGTAGGCAAGGTAGAAAAAAGCGTTGGAGAAGCTGTTGGCAACGAGAAATTAGCCAATAAAGGAGTTGTTAACCAGGCCAAGGGCGCAGCGAAGGAGACTTGGGGTAACGCGAAAGACGCTGCGAAGGAAGTAACGGAATCGCACAAGGAAACCGCTGCCCAAAAAGCTGACGAGGCCCGCGAAAAGGTCAGCCGATCCGTCGACGATGCGAAAAACGCGGCTAATGACAAGATCCAGGGATTCAAGGAGCGTCATTCCGCCTGAATTAGTGGCGGCTCCGCCAACCCGGCCACTTCAGAAAAATTGCGGGCGGCGACATCGAGCGCGACTTAGTGCGACGATGCCGCCGCTTCGCTGAGATCGAAATTTGCCGATTGGCCGAAATCTACCAGCTATAGGCAGCTTCCATCTTGGGCGTGCCGGGATGGCCGTCGATGATCTCAGTGCTGAGTACGAATTCCACATTTGTGGCATTGCCGAAGCTACGGGCATTCTTCATCGCCTGCGCTAGATGCGAGGGATCGGTCAGAAATTCTCCGGCAGCGATGGTACCGCCGCGTCCGATGCCGGCCGCGATGATCGAGATTTTTCCCGTGTTACGGTCCGTAAAACGAGCGACGATTGCATAGTCGCGATAATTGTTCGTGGCCTGCTGCTTCGCGCGGTCGATCAGCCAATCCTCACGCTTCGGATCGTTGCTGTCGGTAATCCAGAAGCGGGTCATGTTGGGATCGTTTGCAAAATGAAAACGCAGCGGATTGGTGAGGCGAAGCGTCCAGGCGTTATCGAAGGCTCCAACAAAGACCGACGGTCCACTGCGGAGATCGGTCAGGTTGGTCGACGCCTCTCCCCGTAAGCTGTAGCGCGTGCCGTGCGACTGTAGGACCCCTGCGATCTTAACGACCGTCTCCAGGTCATCCAGCACCACCGCGCTCAGATTGTCTTTGAGAATTGTCTGGCGGGTCGGGTCAGACGCATCGCGCAGGGCGATCGCGGTGTATTGATTCTGGTCGGCAATGCAGAAAAGCACGGGCTCGCCGGAGCTGACGATGGGCTGCCAGAAGGTATCGAACGCCGAGTGCTGAAGCGAACGCCACCAGAAAACGCCGGCCGCAGCGCAGAGCAAGACAACGGCAATCGCGAACTTCACAATGAATCGCTTGGGACGGGGGACGGTTACGGCTTCAACCGTGAGCGGCGCGGGCAATGCGATGGTGGAAGCTGACAGACCTTCGGGCGGCCCAGGGGAGATAACAGTCAAAGCTTCCGAATTTTGCGGTCCCAGCGGGAACTGGAACTGCGGGACATAAGAACCCGCGGGAAGCGAAAGCCGAATTTCGTTCTCGTGGCCAGGATCCTGGTAGTACTGCGCGATGCGTTTGCGAATCTCCGCTGCAGTGACACGCACGATAGGATCGGAGGCGGTGTCGTAGTCGGCATCCCGGCCGAAGATCTCGATTCCGAGAGTTCGCTCTTTGACCAGGTCCGAATGACCGGTCAGGGCATGCTGGACGACAAAACGCAGGAAAGTAGGGAAACGGCGGCTGTGGCTAAAGTGGGAATTCTGAAGGAGGCGTTCGACCTGCTCCTCGATGGACGCCTTCTCGATCTCCGAAAAATCAGCCGGATTCGTCGCGGATGTGTCGACCTGCATAAAGCGCGCCAGTAAAATCGCGAAACGAGTATACAACGACTAAACACTTCTGACACTTCAATTTGGCGCGGTTCTTATCATGATAAGAATGGTTCGCTAACCGCAAGGACCTTACTTCGGTTTCAGATCTTCTTCTATAACCCTCGACGGCACTCAGCCGGAGATGTCCAACGGACACATTTCAATCGGTTTACCGGCTGGTGCGCAGACGACGAGACCAGGGCGGAGGCTCAAAGTGAAAAAAGGAATTCAGAAATCCGGGGTGGGAGCGCGCAAGATTGCCAGGAAATTTCGCACGGCGTTCGGTCGTCACCATTTATATGTGCTGATCGCGATTCTGCTCGGCGCGGGGATAGCAATCGCACAGGTCGGCAGCGCCAGCCTCAGCGGCATCGTCCAAGACCCTTCGGGCGCGACGGTAGCGGACGCAACCGT
>JBAWBE010000385.1:0-2145 GCA_049589635.1 Terriglobales bacterium | reverse complement strand
CAGCACTTCAACTACTTCTAAGGAGAATTTATGAAAAGCAGAGGCATTAAATTCGCACTGGGCCTATTGGCCCTGGCGCTCGGCGGGCTGGCCGTCAGCTCGCATGCACAACAACCGAAAGTAAAGTTTGCGTTCAAGGACATCACGGTGCCGACAGCGGTCGAGACTAACGCCTTCGGCATCAATAACAAGAAGGAAATCGTTGGCGACTACATCAATCAGGCCGGCGCCCAGGAGGCGCTGTTTCTCAAAGGCTCGAAGTTAACAAAGGTTGCCTGTCCGAGCGGGGGATCCCCAACATTGTATGGCGTGAACTCGGGGGGAAGCGCTGTGTCCGATGATTACTGCGGCAACGGCGTCGTGTGGACCTACGTGCCGGGTGTCGGCATGAGGCCCGTTCCAAATCCCGGTTGTCCAGATTGCCCCTTTTTCTCCTTGGCCATCAACGACAGCGAAGTGGTTGCGGGCATGTTCCAGAACGAGCAACAGCAATTACAAGGCTTTACCCTGGACACAGGTAGTGGCGAGTTCACTGCTTGGGACTTACCCGGCGGGCCAACACCCCAACCGGCGTTAGGCATGAACAACGCAGGCGCGATTGTGCTTTCGGCCGCTGACCCGGCGTCCGGTCTCGCTCATTCGTATCTCTTCGACGGAAAGTCCTTCATGCAAATCGATGTCCCCGGCGCTCTCCAGTCATTCGCGCACGGTATCAATAACAACGGAGACATCGTCTACACAGTGGAAGATTCCAACGGGAACAATTGGGGAGTTTTCTTCTATGCCACTTTGCGGGAGTTCTACTGGTTCAACCAGCCTGATGGCCGCGATAACACTCGCGGTTATGGGCTCAACGACGAAGTTCAAACCAAGACCGGCGTGAAGCTCGAGATTGTGGGAACGTATCTGCTCCCGGGCTCAACGCTGAACCAAGCCTACGAGGCGACGGTCACGATCAAGCCGTGAAAATGCCTGAACTTCGGGGAGCTAGCTCAAACCAGAGTAGCTCCCCGGTTTTTTCTATTTATTCTTCCAGCATCGAAGAGTCTTCGCGCAGGAGGGTACCGCTGGACCTGCTGTTCATCATCTGGGCTGCCAGATTCAAGATGCGGGTGGCCGCATCGGGGCAACTTACTCCGCGCGAGTGAACGTTGGAGATTAGATTCCGATCGGCATCCGTGTGTATTCGGTTTGGGCGGTATGCCAAATAGGCGGACAAACTTTCGGCCGTAGCGAGGCCCGGACGCTCTCCGATCAAGAGCACAGCGACGGCCGGTGCAAGTATTTCCCCGATTTCATTCAGAATTCCCACGCGGCAGTGGCGAATCGCAAATATCTGGCCGAGCGTCCAGCCGCGAGTTTTAGCGCCGTCGCATAGGGCGGGCAACAATTTCGGGACCTGCGTGAGGACGGCGGTGACTGAAAGGCCATCTCCAATGGCGACCTGCAAATCTCTTTGCCGGGGGCAGCGCTCAGATAACTGCGCGCGCGACACCTCAGAAAATGTTCGTCCGAGACTTGGCTGGAGAAGATATTCGTCTTTGGAATTTGCGGCGCTTGAAACTTCGAAAAGGTTCCAGCGTTTTATGAAATCCGGATCGAAGCTGTCGAGATCGAATTCGTCGCGCACGGCGTCACGGGCGGCGGCATGGGCTTGCCGGAGGTCCAACTGCGTATTCGTTCGGTAGGCGGCGCCGACGCGGCCGGTTAGAACGCGGGCCGGAGTTCGGGCGCGAATCTTTCGGACGATCTCTGGCCAGCCGCCTGCCAACAGAGAGTCGTCGGAGGATGCCATCATTTGAGGCTCTCTAGGCTTGAGATGGATGACTCCAGCCCGCGCATCAATCGTTGTCTTGACGAGGCATCGAGCAAAGCGGGTTCCGCGTCGTGATAGATACCCATGGCTTGTAACCAAGCGAGAAACTCGGGCGCGGGCCGGAGCTTGTAAGTTCTTCGCACCGCCAGCGCGTCGTGATAACTAGTGGATTGGTAGTTCAACATTACATCGTCACTGCAAGGAACTCCCATGAAATAGTTGCACCCGGCGGCAGTAAGAAGAAAAAGAAGATTATCAGCCGAGTTCTGATCGGCTGCGGCATGATTCGTGTAACAGACATCGCATCCCATGGGCAGACCGAGCAGCTT
>JBAWBE010000384.1:0-21764 GCA_049589635.1 Terriglobales bacterium | reverse complement strand
TTCCAGAAATCCGGGTCGGCTTTGATCCAATCTTCGCCGACGTAGCTCATGCGCGGATTGAATGCAAAGAGATTCGTCTGACTGGATTCGATGGTTGCGGCTGTGAGTTCGCGGAGCTTCTTCATTCCTTCTTCGCCCATGGCAGCTTCGAAAGCTTTTCCATTGGCAAAGCCCTTGTCGATTTCCGACGCGGATTTCATCGGGTTGAAAATTACGAAGGTGTTGTCTTGCTGGCCGTACACGGCTTCATACGTGGCCCAATGAACGTCGGGCATGTTTTCGAACGCTTTCTGGTACATCTTCACCAGCTCTTCCCAATCTTTGTCGTGTCCCGGTTTGATGTGGAAGAGGGAAATCTCGAAGTAGCGCATGTGCGGAATGTCAGTGCCGCCGCGCAGGCTGAGATCCTCGCGATAGGCTAAGTCGCTGCTGTCGGTGTCGCTTAACAGTTCGCCATCGACGACGCCCGCGTGATCGAGGGCGGCTAATAGCGAAGCATTTTTTTCGACCGCCTTGATGTCCTTTTCCATGGCTTCGAAGGAGTCGTAGGCGGTGAGGAACAACGTGCGCGGCTTGCCGGACAGAGAATCGACGGCGAGGTAATGTGTGGGAAATTTTGCGGCCGTCATCGCCTGGACGAAAGCAGCTTCGGTTTTTTCGTGCGACATGCCGTTTTTGCCGGGCTTTGTGTATTCGCGGAGTACGTTAAGGACTTTGGGAGGCTGATGCATCCCTTCCGATTTTTCCTGCGCTGCGATCGTGCCCAGGCATCCGAATACCAGAGACGATAGCAACAGAGATTGTGTGAGTTTTTTCATAAACATCTCTCTCCTTATTGTTGACTGTCTTGTTTTAACTTCGAGCGGGCCAATTGTACTCCGATGCGGGGCGAGCGCGGCTGCGGCGAAGGGAATGGCCTGCCATGGCTGCCTTCAGTGAGACGTGCCGTGTGCTCTGCTCGTGTACTCTGCTCCGGTCGAGAGCGGCACGATTCTTTTCCGATATATAATTCTCTGCCTCGGGTTTGTTCTTGAATTATTCCTCGCTTTCACAGGCACTGATTCTGGATTTCACATGGCTTTGAATCCTGGCACGAAACTTGGACCTTACGACATCGAGTCGCTGCTTGGCGCGGGCGGCATGGGCGAGGTTTATCGCGCGCGCGACGGGCGGTTAAATCGCACGGTCGCGATCAAGGTGCTGCCCAAATCGTTCTCGGCGGATGCGGACCGGTTGCAACGCTTTACGCAGGAGGCACGGGCCGCGGCGGCGTTGAATCATCCTAATATTCTTTCCATTTTCGATATCGGCGAGGAACAGGGCGCTCCTTATATTGTTTCGGAATTGCTGGAGGGGACGACTCTGCGGGAGTTGGTGCGGAATGGGCCGATGCCGGTGCGAAAGGCGATCGACTGCGCGCTGCAAACGGCGCGGGGATTGGCGGCTGCGCATGATAAGGGAATTGTGCATCGTGACCTGAAGCCGGAGAACATTTTTGTCACCGACGACGGGCGGGTAAAGATTCTGGACTTTGGTCTGGCGAAACTGACGCGGCCGGAAGCGTCGCCCGCCGGCGGCGATACGCTGACGGCGCAGGTGAATACGGAGCCCGGTCAGGTCTTGGGGACCGCGGGATATATGTCTCCAGAGCAGGTGCGCGGTCAGGCGGCGGATCATCGCGCGGATATTTTTGCCTTCGGATCGATTCTTTACGAAATGCTTTCCGGCAAGCGTGCCTTTCACGGCGAGAGTCCCGCGGACACGATGAGTGCGATTTTGAAGGAGGAGCCGGAGGAGCTTTCGGAGACGTGGCGGAATATTCCGGTGCCGCTGGAACGGATCGTTCGGCACTGTCTGGAGAAGAATCCGGCGCGGCGGTTTCAGTCCGCTGGGGACGTAGCGTTCAACCTCGAGGCGCTGTCAGATAGTTCGGTGGGAAGCCGGACCAGCGCGCAGCCGGCGCTGACTGGGCCGGCGGATACGGGGGCTAGTGACGAGGTCGAGAAGAAGCGAGGAGGTTTGCCGTTAGTTGCGGCGGCCATACTGGCAGTGGCGATGGCAGGCGTGGGCTGGTGGTTGGGACGCAGCGGCGAGAAACCAACCTTGGCGGAGTATCAGCAAATCACATTTCGAACGGGGCCAATGGGCAATGCGCGGTTCACGCCAGATGGAAGCATTGTGTACGCCGCTTCGTGGGATGGAACCGAGAACCAGCTTTACATGGTTCGAACCGATGAGACCGGATCGCGCGAACTCGGCATTAAGGATTCGGAGCTGCTGTCGATTTCGAAAAGCGGGGAACTGGCGATTCTCCAGAACATGGTGAGGTACCGGGGTTATTCGCGGTCTGGAACGCTGGCGCGGGTTCCATTGAGCGGCGGAACTCCCCGCGAAGTGCTGGACAACGTGCAGGACGCGGATTGGGCGGCAGACGGAGAGCATATGGCGGTGGTGCGATTCGTGCCCGAGAACCGGCACTGGCGGCTGGAGTATCCGGTGGGGAAAGTTTTGCTCGATACCATTAATTGGATCAGCACGCCGAAAATTTCACCCGACGGAAAGTGGGTGGCGTTCGCGGATCACGAGAACACGGGAGGAGACGACCGGGGCGCGGTGGCGGTGATCGACCCGGAGGGACACGAGAAAAAGCTTTCTTCGGGATGGGTCTCGCAGGAGGGAATTGTGTGGTCGCCGAAGGGTGACGAGGTTTGGTTTACCGGAACTGCGAGCGGCAGCGCGGAAAATCTTCATGGAGTGAGCCTATCGGGCAAGCTGCGGACGATTGCGAATGTCCCGGGCGGGATGTGGCTGCAGGATATTCGCAATGGCGTTGCGCTGACGATTACGCATCAGACTCGGCTTGGCATCCGTGGGATGGCGCCTGGGGCGAAAGAGGAGCGGGAACTTGGCTGGCTGGGATGGGCGGAACTCAGGGACATGAGCCGCGACGGCAAGAAAATTCTGTTTGAAGAAGAAGGCGACGGAGGCGGGCCGAACTATACGGTGTTCCTGCGCGATATGGATGGATCGCCTCCGGTGCGGATTGGCACCGGTGTAGCGCAGACGATTTCTCCGGATGGCAAGTGGGTGATCACGAAACCGGCGAATGAGGGAGCGCTGAGCCTGGTTCCCACGGGAGCAGGCGAGGCGCGGCTGTTGACGCACGACAATATCAGCTATGAGAATGCACGCTGTTTGCCGGATGGAAAGCAGGTGCTGGCCACCGGAATCGAGCCTGGACATGGGGTTCGGGATTACCTGATCGATGTGAATACTGGCGATTCGAAGCCGATCACGCCGGAGGGAATTGCGGGAACGCATTTTTCGCCTGATGGACGCAGCATTGCAGTGTCAGGACCGGAAGGAAAATGGGGTGTGTGGCCTCTGGACGGAAGTGGATTGCGGCTGGTCCCGGGGCTGGATTCGAAATGGTTAGTGACTGGGTGGGCGCCTGACGGTGCGTCGCTCTACGCGGTGGCAAGCCATAAGGTTGAGAGAGCTGCGAGCCTCTATCGTGTGGATGTCGCAACCGGCAAGACGGAGTTCTGGAAGTCCTTTGGCGCGGATTTGCCGGCGGGAGTGACTGGGGCGGCGCCGCCGCTCTTTTCGAGTGATCGCACTGCGTATGCTTATATGCATTTTCAGGATCTTTCGGTGGGATACGTGGTGAAGGGATTGAAATAGCCTGATCGTCATAAAATGGTAGACATGATTATGAAGAAGTTCGCGGTTGCAGTGATGATGATAGTGATGATCGCGCTGGGCATGGGCCTGGGAGCGGTGCGCGCGTGGGCTCAGGATGACGATGAAGGGCCGATGTCGAATATGCGCTTTGTGGTAGTGCGCGATGCTAGCGGAAAGCCGGTGAAGAACGCGGCCGTGGTGCTGCATCCGGTGAGTAAGAAGGGCAAGCAGTCGATGGGCGGGCTGGAGTTGAAGACGGACGACGACGGGAAGACCTGGATTGATGGGATTCCGTATGGGGCGTTGCGGGTGCAGGTGCTGGCGCCGGGGTTCCAGACGTTTGGCGAGGATTACGAGGTCACGAAGCCGGAAACTCACATCACTGTGCGGCTGAAGAGACCGACGGGGCAGTACTCGGTGTATGGTGGGCAGGATAAAGATAAAGATAAGAATTATGGGGTGCAGGAAAAGGACAAGAGTACCAACTCGACAACGCCGTCGGGTTCGGGTTCGAATACGAATAAAGACAAGAAAACGGATCCACCTTCCGCGCAGGCTTCGCCACAGACGCCGCCACCGACTCCCCCGCAGACTCCAGAGACAAAGCCTCCTGATCAAAAGCCGCAGTGAAGTTTAGAGTGTTCCAGACCGGCCTGTGGTGTGGGGGCGAGGACGCCTCCAGGACAGCTGGAGAGACGTAGGCGCTACGGGCCGTTCGGTGGTGCTAACCGTTATTCGCCTGCGCTAGCGGCTAGGCCGTGGTGGTGCGGGATTTCGCTTTGGCGTTGGTCGGACGTGTGCTTGGGACGTAGGCGCAGGATTTGAAGTCGTAATGTTTGCCCAGGCATTCGGGGCAGAGGTTCACGTTGTGGACGCGGCACTCGACGGCCGACTCCTGAGTGCTGCAAAGATTGCAAATTTTTCGCCTGCTTTTTCCGCCAGGCTTGGGCCTTGATCCCTCGACTTCCCCCCAGTATCGCGCCTTCATGTAGAAACCGGCGGCTGCCAGCACCATGCCGGTAGAGAACACCATGGCACCCGCCGCGAGTTCGGTCGCGTCGCGTTGCGCGCCGAAAGCTGCTGGGAGAAAACAGAGGCCTATGAAGGCCAGGAAACATCCGACTCCGATAATCCAGCTACCAATTTTCAAGGTCATGGGCGTTTTTCCTGGGCGGAAATCAGATTGTGCGAACTAGCCGGAATTCCGGCCGGCGCTTTCGGGGGTAATGTTCAGCGCGTTTTCAGCTTAGCCGCCGGGCAAGTGAAACTCCAGATGACCGAAGTTTGGCGTGACGCAGGTAACTTGTGGCGCAAAAGCCTCTCTCTTAGCATGGTGTCGATATGGACATGTCTCTGCTCCTCGTCTGTGCCGATCAGGATGCCGCCGGTCTTTTGATGACGGTGCTGGCCGAGATGGAAATCAAGGTTGAGCACACTCCGTCAATCAATCACGGACTCGAGCGGATTGACGAACAGGAATTTGACGCCATCGGTTTCGATTACCGCGGCGACGCCACGTCGGACGAATTTCTTGCGCGCTTGCGGCAGTCGGATAAGAACGGCACAACCATGCTGATTGCGCTGGTTGATGAGAATTTCAATGCGCGGCCTCTGTTTGGATTGGGGGCGAATTTTATTTTGTATCGGCCGCTGACGGCCGAGCGGACACGACTCAGCATGAATGCGGCGCGCGGTTTGATGCGCGGGGAGCGGCGGAGTGCGGTGCGAACACCGGTGTATTCCACGGCGAATGTTTCTTATCCGGGAGCCCCGGATTTGGATGCGACGCTGATTAACATCAGCGACAGCGGGACGTTGATTTCGACGCAACAGGGGAAGCTGGGCGACGGCAAAGTTTATTTTGAATTTGCGCTGCCGGGCCAGGGGCAACTGGTTCGGTTGTCGGGCGAAGTCACGTGGCAGGATTTTTCGGGGCGCGCAGGAATTCATTTTCTCGACGTGCCGCAGGCTTCGCGCAAGCTGATCCAGGCATGGCTCCAGCGGAATGCTGCGTGGGGCGGAAACGGGCAACCTGAGCCGGTGATCGAGCGGTTTACGCTGGAGCCGGATCTTTCGGGATCGAAAACTTCGTCGCATCATGCGGCGGACGACCTGGCGGGTTCTCCCGCAAAAGCATCGAATGCCGGGGACCGGCGGCAGGATGAACGCGTGCCCTGCCAGTTAGGCGCGACCGTGCATCCGGTGGGCGCCACAACTCCCAATCATTGCTCGCTTTCTGACATCAGCGAAGGCGGATGCTATGTGGAGATGCCATCGCCGTTGCCCGGGAAGTCGGATGTTGAGATTGTGGTGCGGACTTTAGATCGAAAGTTCAAGATTCATGGTGAAGTGTTGACCAGCCATCCCGGATTTGGGATGGGCGTGCGATTTGTGTTTCAGGATTCGGCCGAACGCGAAGAAATTTTGCGCGTGCTGGCGCTCTTGTCGGCGGCGCGGGTTCGCGACGAGCAGCCCTGCTAGGCAGCTGGAAAACGGCCCCAGCGGCTGAAGCCGCGTAAAAAGGAATGGCTTATCGCAGCGCTGAAGCGCTGCGCCACCCAAAATCGCTCTCCACCGATTCTCCGGCGCTGATGGCCTGCTAGGCGGGTTTTGTGACTTCTTGCACGGCCTGGCGGAAATAATCCAGCGAGAGTTTCAAGCCGGTTTCCAGATCAATCTTCGGTTCCCATCCCAGCAGACGCTTGGCTTTGGAAATATCGGGGCGGCGTTGCTTGGGGTCGTCCTGTGGCAGCGGCTCGAATTTGATTTCGCTCTTTGAGCCCGTCACGGCAATCACTTTTTGCGCGCATTCCAGAATTGTGAACTCCGTGGGATTGCCGATATTGACGGGCAAATGCTCGTCGGAGCGCGACAGGCGCAGAATGCCGTCAACCTCGTCGCTGACGTAACAGAAGCTGCGAGTCTGGCTGCCATCGCCGAAGACCGTTAAGCTTTCTCCTCGCAACGCCTGCCACATAAAATTTGGAATCACGCGGCCGTCGTTGATCTGCATGCGCGGGCCGTAAGTGTTGAAGATGCGAAGCAGGCGGGTATCGACATTGTGATAGCGGTGATAGGCCGCGGTTACGGCTTCCGAGAAACGCTTGGCTTCGTCGTAGACCGAACGTGGACCAATGGGATTGACGTTGCCCCAATAGGTTTCGGGCTGGGGGTGAACTGCCGGATCGCCGTAGCACTCCGAGGTTGATGCCATCATGAATTTCGCGTTGTTGCGGCGAGCAGTCTCCAATGCTTCAAACGTGCCGTAGGAGCCAACGCGCAGAGTTGCGATGCCGTGTTCGGCGTAGTCGAAAGGACTGGCGGGACTGGCAAAGTGGAAGACGTAATCAAGCTGGCCGTAGTCGGCGGGCTCGCAGACATCTTTTTCTATGAACTCGAAGCGCGAATCGTTTTTTAAATGCGCGAGGTTGGTAAGGCGGCCGGTGAGCAGGTTGTCGGCGGCTATGACGCGATAGCCTTCGGCGAGCAGGCCGTCGCAAAGATGAGAGCCCAGGAACCCTGCTCCGCCGGTGACGAGGGCGCGTCGCGTCGTCATGATCTTTGTTCCAGTCCCGGTTGTAGCCCCAGTTCCAGCCTCAGTTTTGGCCCCGGTCTCAGCCGGATCTTTTCAGGCGCGCTCCTTTTTCGACAAGCGCGTGGCGGCCGTCTCTTCAATGATTGCAGGCGGACGGCCAACGCTGTAATACGAGAACCCGTGGGCAGTCATGGATGCCGGGTCGTACAGATTTCGTCCGTCGATCACGATGGGATAGCGTACCATGCCGCGAAGGCGCTCCAAATCGAGCGCGGAGAATTCTTCCCACTCGGTAAGGATCAGGACAGCGTCGGCGCCTTTGGCGGCCTGATACGCGTCGGCCGCGAACTCTACGGCCGCCGGCAAGACTTCCTTGGCGCGCTCCATGGCGGCGGGATCGTAGGCGCAAATGTTGCAGCCTTCGCGCAACAGTTCTTCGACGAGCAGCAGCGCAGGTGATTCGCGAATGTCGTCGGTGCCGCCTTTGAAGGCGAGGCCGAGCACGCCAAGGCGCTTGCCACGCAGAGTCCAGAGCACGCTGCGAACTTTTTTCAGGAAGCGTCGGCGCTGGTCTTCGTTGATGCGGCTAACTTCTTCGAGCAGGCGGAAGTCGTAGCCGCCCTCCTTTGCGACCGCGCGAAAGGCGAGCAGGTCTTTGGGGAAGCACGAACCGCCATAACCGATTCCTGGATTCAGAAAGCGCGGGCCGATGCGCGAGTCGGTGCCGATGCCGTCGCATACTTCCTGCACATTTGCGCCGACGGCCTCGCAGATAGACGCGACCGCATTAATGAAGGAGATTTTCATCGCCAGAAATGCATTGGAGGCGTGCTTGATCATCTCGGCGCTTTGCGCGGTCGTGATGATGAGGCGGGGCGGGGCCTGAGTGGGAGACATGGCGCGATCGGGCCGCGGAATGGCATCGGCGCGGCCGTAATACCAGCCGCTGGTCAGCGGATCGTAAATATTGCGCATGACTTCGGCGGCGCGCTGGTTCTCGACTCCCACGACGATTCGGTCAGGATAAAGGAAGTCCGGGACGGCGGTGCCTTCGCGGAGAAATTCGGGATTGGAGGCAATGTCGAACAATTCGGGATCGGCGCCGTTGCGAAGAATGATGGTGCGGATCCAATTGTTGGTAAAAACTGGGACGGTGCTCTTTTCAACGATGACTTTATAGCCGTCGACTGCACCCGAGATTTCGCGGGCGACCGATTCGACGTAGGACATGTCAGCGTCGCCGCTCTCTGTGGGTGGCGTGCCGACGGCGATGAAAATCGCTTCGCTCGCGCGCGTGGCGGACTGGAGGTCGCCGGAAAACTTGATGCGCTGGCCGCGATGCTTAGCCAGGAGTTCGGGGAGAAACTTTTCGTGGATCGGAACTTCGCCGGCGCGGAGGGCCGCCAGCTTTTTTTCGTCGTTATCGACCAGAACGACCTCATGACCGAGATCGGCAAAACAGACTCCGGTGACGAGTCCTACATATCCCGAACCTACGACTGCGATACGCATGCGAGCCTTCTCCTTAGTTGTTTATGGCTGTTTTTGCACGTCTCTTGCACATCCGGCTCGTCGGTGTGCTGAATTTAACTCTAGCAGCGTCGGGCAGGTTTTCTATTCGCAATCGCAGATTACGATAGTGCGGGGAACAGGAATGGGAAACAGAACCTCACAACTGTGGGTGACTGGCATCACCGCGTTTGCGATCGCCGGTCGAGTCGGCTCGCTCTCACAAGTTCTTGCGCATGAAGTTCCAGGCGCTGTTGACGATGTCGGTTAGATTGCGCTGCGCAGTCCAGCCTAAGGCTTGTTGAGCTTTGCTCGCGTCGGCGACCAGAGCCGGCGGATCGCCGGGACGGCGCGGACCGATTTTGCGGCGGACTGGCTGACCGGTGGCGGCTTCAGCGGCGTGGATTACTTCGAGCACCGAATTTCCTTTGCCGGTGCCGAGATTCAGGGCGACCGAGTCTTTGCCTTGTTCCAGATGTTGCAGGGCGCGGACGTGGGCGTCGGCCAGATCGTTGACGTGGATGTAGTCGCGGAGGCAAGTGCCGTCGGGCGTGGGATAGTCGGAGCCGAAGACATTCAACTCGGGGCCATTGGGCAAGGACGCTTGAAGGGCGAGCGGGATCAAATGCGTTTCGGGATCGTGAAGTTCGCCGATCTCGCCGGACTCGTCGGCTCCGGCGGCGTTGAAGTACCGCAGACGTGCTACGCGTAGATTGTAGGCATGGCTGTACGCTTCGAGTGCGTTTTCGAATGCGAGCTTCGTCGCTCCATAGGGATTGATCGGTTCGCGCGGATTCGCTTCGGTAATCGGAACTTTGACGGGAACGCCGTAAACGGCGCAGGTCGAGGAGAAAACAAAATGGCGGACTCCGGCGTCGACGGCGGAGTTCAGAAGAGTGAGCGCGCTCGCGACATTGTTGCTGAAATATTTGCGCGGGTCGGTGACGGATTCTCCCACATAACAATGAGCGGCGAAGTGCATGATGGCGTCGACCCGCGGCAGAACCTGGTGGAGTTTGGATTGGTCTCCGATGTCGCCCTCGACGAATTCGAAGCCCTCGGTCAGGCGGCGGAAGCCGGTGGAGAGATTGTCGTAGATGATGACTTCATAACGGGCTCGGCGCAATGCGCGAGCGGCGTGACTGCCGATGTAACCCGCGCCTCCTACGACTAGAACGGCCAATGTGGACCTCGCTTGATAGGTTTTTACCTCAGCGGCTAAAGCCGCTGTTAAAGGTGTTCTAATCGCAGCGCTGAAGCGCTGCGCCACCCGAAATCACTCCGCTGCGCCACTCAAAGACTCTCCTGCGAGCCGCAGCGCGTGCGATCTGAACGCGGACGACCGTTGTCAGTTTACGAGGTTCGGCGGTGCTGAGGCCAGTGGTGGAGTCGCCGGCGCCACAATTACGCGGCTTGGCGTCGAACAGAATCGGGAACTGAGTTGGCGATCTTAAAGCGCTTCACTGCCAGAATCGTCAGCCCTATGAAGATGACGAGAACTATCAGTTGAGTTACCAGGAAAGGCGGCTCTGTCCCGGTTGGAGCCAGGGCGTGCAACGCCGGGGCTTTCAGGAACGCCTGAGCCACCAGAACAAAACAATTCAAATAGAGAGCCATGACCGCGCTAACGACGTAGGTGGATCTCCATGCGCCAGCCATATGAAACGAGTAACGCGCCGCGATCGCAATGGCCAGCAAGACCAGCGAGATGATACCGACCTTGTGCGAGGGCAACAGGTGCTCGAAGGGGAAGAGAAAGCCGGTGGCGCTGGTCAGCACAGTGAACAGGAGGAAGATGCCGGTCCAGCCGTCGAGGCGTTTTCCGGTGAGCAGTCCGTAGAGAACGATGAATCCGAAAACGATTCCGATCAGGCTGATGATCACATGCACGAGAGTGAAGGTGGATAGGGTCATACCGAGAACCATGGGAGGCCTCCTTGCAGGAGCGAGAATGTTACGACGGGAGGGTACAAAATGCCAGCGCTGACTGAGGGCGACGACGGGCGAGTGCGCATGTTTCGCGGGGAAATCGAAATACGCGGCGACCGGCGGCGCTACGGATTGCCGTTTGCGCCAGCCGCTGCCGCGGCGGGAAATGAGATTTTTACCGAATCGGGCTGGGTCCAGATTTCTTTTCCGTCGATCAATTGCAGACGATTCATGGTTACGCTGAGTTGCCGATGGTCCACCTCGACGAGCAGGTAGTGATAGTTGATTTCTTTACTCTGATAGGGATCGGTGGGAGCGCGCTGAATTGGATACGCGTGGGCGCCGGCTCCTCCGGTCACAAAGTAGGTTACGCCGCCGTGTTCGTGGCGCTCGTAGTTGTGGACGTGTCCGGAGAAGACTACGAAGCGGGCGCGAGCGTGGGATTGACGGTCCTCGAGCGATTTAGCGAGTTCTTTTTCCGGCATGCGCGCCGAATGGCCTTCGCCGAACATGCCGGGGTCGGAACTTGTGTAGGGCGGGTGATGCATCATGAAGAAAACGAAATCTACGTCGGCGGGAAGGTGATCGAGCTTCGCCTTCAACCACTCGCCTTGGGCGCCTGATACTTCGTCGAGTGAGCTGTCGAGGACAAGGATCAGCGTGTTGGCCGCGCGCACGGAATAGTAACGGCTGTTCTTCAAATCGGGGAAGTGCTGGAAATAGTTGGGCAGCGCGGTTTTCTCGTCTTTGTAGAACTCGTGATTGCCGAGCGCCGGGAAAACTGGAATCTTATCGTCGCGCCAGATGCTGGTCTCGCGGTCAAAGACTTTCCAGTCGTCAAGATCCGCGCCTTTGAAGACCATGTCGCCCGTAAAGCAGATGAATGCGGGATGCGCCCGCGCAACGGCCAGAGCGAGCGCGGCCCGCACGGGCGGGTTGGCAGCATCGAAGTCGGCGGGATTGTGGAAGCGGGCGTCTCCATAGGCTACGAAGCGGAAAGGAACACTGACGTTGGCGTTTAAGTCGACCGGCGTGGTTTGGGCGGGCGATTTTTTTGCGCATCCGAGGAGAGTTAGTTGAACGAAGAAAATCGATAAGAGGGCAAATGTCTGCGGACAGAATCTTGTCAGTTTAGTGGTCATCTTTGCAGAACTACCAATAGAGGCTAGCAACATTTCTCTGTTCATTTTCCCACAGCTGGACTGTTCACTTACTCTTCGATGCTGCCAACGAACCAAGCTTATGCATGATTCGGGTCGTTGAATGGCGATGAGAAGTTACAGCGAAACCGCTGTACAAAAAACAAACTGGGTGTACAATGTCGCCTATTTTCTAACTCAAATAGGGACTGCTGGCTGTTTTTCCCCGGCCATAGATGCTCTTATCGGGGCAGTTTAGGCGCCCGAGGGAGGACTTGTGTCGATCATCCAAAAGCTGAGTGTGGGATTGTTGCTGCTCGTCGTTTGCAGTTCCCTTGCGTTGGCGCAGGGCGGCGCCACGGGAGCGATCAGCGGCACCGTGCAGGACGCGAGCGGGTTGCCAATCGCGGGTGCGGCGGTTCAGATCACCAACGAGGCGACTGGAGAGGCACTCCGGAAAATTACGACTGACACTTCAGGCACGTTCATCGCCAGCCTGCTGCCCGTGGGCGTATACACGATCGAAGTGAGCGCTGCGGGCTTTGCGACGACTAAGTTCCCGGGCGTGGAGGTGCGGATCACGGAGACGACGCGCATCACGGCGGCGGTGAAGCCGTCGGTGGTGAAAGAGGTCGTGGAAGTGCAGTCGCAGGCGGCAACCGTGGACACCTCGGATGCGACTACTGGAGAATCACTCTCGCCGGAGACGATCACGGATCTCCCGCTGGCCACGCGCAACTTCCAACAGTTGCTGACGCTCTCAGCAGGGGCTTCTTCCGACCTTAACAATGCTTCGCAACTGGGGCGGGGAGCGGTTTACATCCACGTGAATGGCGGTCGCGAGGACAACAATAATTATCTGATCGAGGGTATTTCGGCGTCGGACTATGCCTTTGGCGAATTGACTTATACTCCGTTGCCAAATCCGGACGCGATCCAGGAGTTCAAGGTTTCCACCAGTCTTTACGACGCAACCCAGGGGCGGAATGGCGGAGGCAACATCAACGCCGTGCTCAAGAGCGGGGCCTCGAAATTTCACGGCGACGCCTGGGAATACCTGCGTAACACGGCGTTAGACGCGCACGACTATTTCCTGGGCAAGGTGGTGATCCAGCAAAACATTTTTGGCGGCGACTTCGGTGGACCGGTCGGTCCCAGGGCGGAATTAGGCTTTTTTTACGCGAACTATCAGGGAACGCGGCAGCGCAGCGGCGCATCACCGGGAACGTTCATCAATAGTCCGGCAGTACCCTATGTTCCGCTGGTGGACCGGCAAAGCGCCAGCGCGATGGCCGACGATTGCGGGCTGACGAGCCAGGGATTGACCGTCGATCCCGTGGCTTTTAATTTCCTGGGTGCCACAGGAAATCAATTCGGACCGCTGGCGGGTGGGTTCCTGTTCCCGTTACCTACCAACGTCGATCCGACGACCCCATGCGGTACGCCTGTTCCTTTTTCGGTAACCGATCCCGGAAGGTTTCGAGACGACCAGTTCACCACCAACTGGGACAAGGATTTTCGCAACGGCAAGGACCGCGTAAGCGTTCGTTTCTTCTGGTCAGACTCGAGTACCTTCCAGCCTTTTGGGGCTGATAATTTTAGCATCCAGACGGGTGGCCAACCAGCGACCAACAACCTCAATTTCCCGCTCGATATTCCTTTGCACAGCCGGTTCGGCAGCATCGCGGAATCGCACATTTTCAGCAACACATTGGTCAACGAATTCCGCTTTGGGATCAACATCATCAGCGACAAGCTGCATAACGAAGCGCCCATTACCGGAGCCGACATTGGGATCAACTTGCCGACCGCCAACGAGGATCCGAATATGTATCGGTTGCACTTCGAGAACTTTGAGATTGGACCTTACACGACGGAGGAGCAGTCGGCACTTTCCGACAACTTTGCATGGCTCGACACATTAAGCTGGACGCACGGAGCGCACCAGTTCCGTATGGGCGGCGAGATCGACCGGGTTACGCTGCGGCGCAATTTGCCGATCGCCGATAACGGGTATGTGTTCTTTATTCCGGTCGGGCCTCCCACAGCCGATACGGACCTACAGAGCTTCATGGCAGGATCGCCGCTTCTTGGTGAAGGCGGAGGTGGTCTTGGCAATCATGACTACCGCATCCCGAGCTATGCCTGGTTTGTTCAGGACGACTATCGCGTGCGCAAGGACCTGACTCTCAACCTGGGTTTCCGCAATGAGTTCGAAGGCGCGCCCTATGACACTCTGTGCCACACCGGCAACACGAACGCGCTGCTGGCGGCGACGACGGGACAACCATTTGTTTATCCCAAGTGCATAAGCAAGTTTGGTCTATCGGGCATCACGGGAACTTTGAATTCAGCGGGTCTCAACAACGAATACGCCACAGTGTGGGAACCACGCATCGGAGTTGCCTACGATGTCGGCGGGCGGCACACCACCTCGATTCGCGCCGGCTACGGAATCTACGCGGTGCGCGAAGATCTGGGAGCAGTGGATAATCTTGCTATTTCGCCGCCGGCTTACCCGTTTAAGGTTGGTTTCCTGCCCGGACCGGGCAGTCTCGCTAATCTGTTTTCGACCGCGTTTCCGGTTCCACCTCTGGGCGCGCCTCCAAGCCAGGCTTTTGTGCCGGTGCCTTCTTTCTTCACCGGATTCCCAGGGGGTGACACGACTGGCGCTCCAAACTTCTCGGGTACCGTGCAGAGCCTGATCGCCTGGCGGTTCCGCTCCACTGGATCGCGGGGACAACCCAGCAATGGAACCTTACGATTGAGCGCGAATTGGGCCATAACTGGTTCGCCGAACTTGGGTATGTGGGCACCAAAGGTTCGCGCTTGCGCTCAACTTATGATGACGACCAGGCGACGCTCGCCACGGTGGCGAACCCGGTTGTCCTGCCTTACGCCTGTGCCGGTGGCGCAGGCACTTGTTCGATTGTGGATTCGACGAGTTCGAATTCGCCGGCACGTGCCCCGTACCTGGGCATCAATGCGGTGGATTTTGAGGATTTCGCTCCGAACTCCGACTCACACTACGGCTCGTTGCAGGCCACGCTGGCCCATCATTTCTCGCACGGGCTCTACTTCCAGAGCGCGTATACGTATGCCAAGTCGATTGACGATGTGTCAACCGCGTCGGTGGCATTTGTCACGCGCGTAAATAACCAAACCGATCCGCGGGCGTCGCGGGGTCTGTCGGACTTTGATCGGCGCCATCGGTTCGTGGCGAGCGCGGTGTATCAAATTCCATATTTCGCGAATTCCCATGGAATTACCAAGGCCGCTTTGTCGGGATGGGAAACCAGCCCGGTGGTGATCTTGCAGTCCGGTTCGCCATTCACAGTTTTTGATCCGGCGGGCGGCTCGGCTTATAACCTGGCGAGCCCGTCCTCCACCGCGGAGTTCAGTCCTGGTTATGGTTGCAACAATGCGGGAATCAGCGGCAGTATCACTTCACGCGTGAACAACGGCAACTGGCTCAATCCCTTGGCATATTCGCCTGATCCATCCGCCCCGGTTGGGACGCCGGGCACCGTCGAAGGAACGGTTTACGGAAACTCTCCTCGTAATTGCGTCATCGGACCGCACCAGAGAAACGTGGACCTGACGATGGGGAAAACTTTCCAATTGACGGAACAGCAAAATCTCCGCTTCCGAGCGGACTTCTTCAATCTGTTCAATCACCCGTCATTCAACAACCCGGTGCCGGCGTCGGTTGGGTCCGACCCAGGCACCGGCTCGACGCCAATCACTTCGGTGGTCGGCACGCCGCGGCTGATTCAGTTCTCGCTGAAGTATTCGTTCTGAGGTAAGGGGCGGATCGAACTAATTCGATTGGAGGGCGCTTGAGGATTCACTTGGGCGGGCTGTGGGGAATGCTGTTGCTACTCGGGGCACTGGCAGCCGCGGCGATGGCTCAGACGGATGCAGCTCAAGCAAACGTTCATCCGAACGTCGTTCACTACACCACGACGATCGACAACGTGAAGTATCTTTTTGCCACAGCCGAGCCGGTCGCGCGGCTGAAGTCGGGCGACATTCTTGACACCAACACGCTTGACTGCTTTGGCAACGCGCTCAAAAAACCGGGCGATACGTTGAGCATGTCGAAGGGTGACAATCCTCTTGCCGGGCCTTTTTATGTGGAGGGCGCGGAACCGGGTGACACGCTGGCGGTGAAGATTCTCGATTTGCAGGTGGATGGAGACACCGGCGTCGGCGCGTTCGCTCCGGGATTTGGCGCGCTCAACGAGACGAACTACACGCCCATGCTACACGCGCCGCTCGGCGAACGCGTGTGGTATTACCACATTGATCACGCTGCAAATGAGGCGATGTTCAAGGCGCTCGATTCGGATTTTTCCGTGAAGATCCCGCTGCATCCGTTCTTCGGCTGCATTGGCGTGGCGCCCGCGAGTGGCGAGGCGCGGTCTTCAGTTGTGCCGGCCGAGTTCGGCGGCAATATGGATTCGCCCGAAGCGAGCGCGGGCAACACGGTTTATTTTCCGGTGAATGTGAAAGGCGGGTTGTTCTACATCGGCGACGGCCACGCCGCTATGGGCGACGGAGAAATTGCGGGCACGGCAATCGAAGTCCCGCTCAAAGCGCGGGTGCAGCTCAGCGTGATCAAGGGAAGAACGATCAGTTGGCCGCAGTTTGAAAACGACAACGCGATCATGACGGTGGGTGCGTATCGTCCGCTGGACGACGCGCTGAGAATCGCATTTACGGAACTCGTGCACTGGATTCATAAAGACTACGGATTGTCGGAGCTGGATGCCTACGAACTGCTCTCGCAGGTGGGCAAGATTCACCTCAACGAGATGGTCGATCCGAATTATGTGATCGTCGCCTCGATTGAGAAAAAATATTTGCCACCCAAGAAAAAGTAGTTCTGGGGAATTGTTTCTTGGACTTAGCTAGCCTTTCAGGACTTCATCAATCGTCAGAATGTCGACCAGGCCGTTGCAACCGTAGATCGCGGGAAGAACGCGGGCGGCGGCATGCTTGCGGCGCAGGGCTGCGACTTTTTCCGTGCCTGCGCGATAGGCTGGTAGATACATTCGGCCGAGAAGAGGATGACGCCCCCAGGCGCCGGAAAGTTTGTCGGCGCGCTCTTCGGTGACCAGGAAATCGCGTCGCAGCGTGGCCGCTACCTCCGGCTGCGGTCTCTTTTCTCCCCATGTTAAATACGACGACTGATTCTTGGCGTCGTCTTGCAGGAGGGCCAGCAGGACTCCGATCTGAAGATCTTCGTCGGGCAACTGGTCGATTTCGGTGACGCCGTGCGCGATCAGGATTGCGTTGTTGGCGATGCCTTCGAACAATGTTGCGGCGCGCGTGTTCATGGTGAGGACCGTGGCCTCGAAGCCAGCTTTGCCGCGTACGTACAAATCCTGGAGATAAGCGAACGTGGTGACGTGGCCGGGAACGACTTCGTGGCTTACCAGTTGCTCGAACTCGGGATAGGAAATTTGCAGCGAGGCGTTGATCTCGTAGGTCGCTTCATATTGCGGTGAGCCGTCGGCGTTGCGGGCGCGACCCAGATAATTCATCGACCCGGAGAACCATGCGTCTTTGATGGCGAGGAAATCGATATTGGCACGCGGGACTGGGGCTAGTTCTTTGGGGAGATAGGGGAGCAGATTTCTTGCGCTGAGCTGATCGAAGTGCGCGATGACGGCTGCCCCCAACGCGCGGACGGAGGCCATTGGGGACACGCGATCGCGGCGCCAGGCATCGACGGCATCGAGGAGAGCTGCACCATTTTTCTCTTTTGTCGATACGTAGCCGGCGCGGGCCAGGAGTTCAGAAACGCGGTTGCGTTTCTTCTCCGGCTGCGA
The DNA here is from genome assembly GCA_049589635.1 of Terriglobales bacterium. Classification (GTDB taxonomy): domain Bacteria; phylum Acidobacteriota; class Terriglobia; order Terriglobales; family Acidobacteriaceae; genus Acidiflorens. Next base: position 4,131 of record JBAWBE010000384.1, on the reverse strand, counting down.
TGGTTCGGGCGGTTTGCCGGTGGCGGCTTCCACGCAGCGGGCGTAGGGGACGGGATCGCCTCGGCCGGCGGTTTCCATGGCGAGGTCCCACATTGTGGCGAGAGAGTCAGCGAGGCCGATTAGATAGGACTTGCGCAGGCCAGCGCCTTTGGCGGCATTTCCAAGCTTGCTTGCCTCCCGCCGAATTCCGGCGATGGCTTCGGGAAGGTCGATGTCGCGGAGATATTGGTCGAGCGCTTCGCGATCGATGGACTTGCCGGAGACTCCGCCTGACTGGCGCAGGCGTGCCGCGGCGGGATGAGTATAGGCGGCGGGGAGCGGTTCGTCGGAAAACCAGGAGTCGGCGATGAAGCGTCCGGTGCCGGAGGCGCACATGACGTCGCCGCCCCAGAGAGTGTCGATGCCGAGGACAGCGTCGGCGACATACTGGCCGGCCTCATCTTTTCGTTCGACAGCTCTCTTTGCCGGAGTTTTCTTTCCACGATCTTGAGCGGTTGACTTCGAAGTCGCCTTTATCGACTTCGAGTCTTTTTTCTTCCGATTCATCAGATCTCCTTTTGCTTTTTCACGGAACCGAACCACACGTAGACACAGAGTGCGACGAAGCAGAGCGCTGAAATAGATTGAGAAACGAGTTCGTTGGAGTAGAAGGGCGTTTTGATCAAGTCCTCGCGATACCAGGGAAAGAGACGCAGTGCTGCGCCGAACACGCCACCGAGCGCGCCCCCGGCCATTAGTCCGGATGCGATGATTACTCCGCGCTCGCGAATGCTTTTGCCGGAATCGCCGCCGATGCGCTCGGAACGCTTGTTGAGGAAGTGCGAGAGAAAGCCTCCGACGAGCGCGGGGGTGTTGAGTTCGAGCGGCAGATACATGCCGAGCGCAAAAATCAGCGAGGGCTGGCCCAGCATTTCGAGCACCAGCGCGATCATGGCTCCGACACCGAACAGAAGATAGGCGACGGGTTGGTGGCTCATGAAGCCTTCGACCAGCGCCTTCATGATGGAGGCTTGCGGCGAGGCCAGCACGGGTCGCACATCAGCGCCAATGGCTTCTCCAAATTGAAACGTGCGTGCGAGCATTCCGATGGTGAGGCCGACGGCGATGGCGGAAGCGGCTACGCCCAGGAACTTTACTTTCTCCTGCGCGGCGGGCGTTGAGCCAAGCCAGTAGCCAGCCTTGAGGTCGGTGATTAATTGCCCTGACACTGACAGCGCGGTGCAGACCATACCGGCGATCGCCATCACGAAGAACATGCCGGTCGTGCCCGACACGCCGAATCGCAATAGAACGACAGAAGAGATGATGATGGTCAGCATGGTCATTCCAGAGACAGGATTACGGGCGGTGGTGGCGATGGCATTGGCGGCGACGGAGGCGAAGAAGAAACAGAACAATAGCGTCAGAACAAGGCCGACTGCGATGACGGTCAAAGATGGCGCGAGATGCCCCATGAAAATGGCAACACCGATGGCGGCGATGACCACGCCGAGGAAAATCGAAATCATCGGGACGTCGCGGTCGGTCCGCTCGGTCGAGGCCGCTTCGCCGTGACGGAAGGCGCGGAAGGCGATGCCGAACGATCCGGCGACTACTCTTAGGGACTTGATGATGCCGAAGATGCCGGCCGTGGCGATGGCTCCGACGCCGATGAAGCGAACGTAGTTGCGGTAGATCTGCACCGCGGTCATTTTTGAAATCGGGATGACGGCGGGATAGACGGCGCTATCGAGATGACTGCCGATGAACCAGATCACTGGGACGAGTACGAGGTTCGACAGGACGCCGCCCGCACACAGGATCATGGAACTGCGCAGGCCCATCACATAGCCCAATCCGAGGATGAAGGCGATGGCGTCGAAGCTTAAGACCATGCGGGCGCGCTCGGCGAGCGTGCGCATGACAGGAACAAACTGAAAATTTACGTATTCCTTCCAGACCTGAAATGTCGTGACGAATAGATCGTAGAAGCCGGCGATGACCGTCGCTTGAAGAAGCAGCTTGGCTTGCGAGCCGCCTTTTTCTCCGGTGACGAGGACTTCGGTGATGGCGGTGGCTTCGGGATAGGGCAGCAGGCCGTGCATTTCGCGCACGAAGTAACGGCGCAGCGGAATCAGAAAAAGAACGCCAAGACAGCCTCCTGCGAGGCAGATGAATATTGTTTGGACGGGATGCGGATCGAGTTTGAGGATGTAGAGCGCGGGGAGGGTGAAGATGGCACCAGCCACTACGCCTCCAGCGGCGCCGCTGATGCCGGTGATGATTACGTTTTCGAGCAGGCTCGAACGACGTTTGTAAGTGCGGGCCAGGCCGATTGAGAGGATGGCGACGGGGATGGCCGTCTCCATGACTTGTCCGACTTTCAGGCCCGAGTATGCGGATGCGACCGTAAAGATGACGCAGAAAATTATTCCCCAGGAGACAGAGCGCGCTGTCAATTCCGGGACGTTTGCCTGTGCGGGGATGATGGGCGGGTAGGCTTCGCCCGGCTTCAGCGGCAGGTACGCGTTTTCGGGGAGGGATTTGGTTTCGAGATCGGCCATCGTGTGGCGGGCTCCTGGATTGGGGCTTCGGTCAGTGGGAATGATATCGTTCGGCGCTTTTGGAAGCCAGAGCGGGGTCGGGGCGATTGTGGGCCGTGGGTTTTCCGTCAGAGCCAGAGCAAGGGCGCCAAGCCGGCGGCAGCCAGAGCGATCAGGAAGGCGAGGCTTTGAGTGCCGGTTTTCCTGTCGGCGAGGCTATACGCGTAGATTGCCTTGACGACATTGTTGCTGGCCGCGGAGATCATTACGGCTCCGGCTGCGACTTTGAGCGGCGTGAGCGTGCCTGCCGCTTGCGTCATTCCCATCACGAAGGGAGTCACGTCCGTGACCCCGACAAGCGCCGCGAGAATGTTTACCCCGGCTTTGGGCAGATAAGTGACGGCGAGCTGTGTGGCGACTAGCATGCCGAGAAAGAAAATCGCAAAGATAAATGCCGCGCCTAATTCAAGCGGGTTGCCCGGTTGGTACTCGCGTTTGATCTGCGAATCGACGGGATCGGGCCGGCTGGACCAGAACCAGCCGATGGCAATCGCGATAACTGCAATCACGATAAAGGCCGGCGCTAACATTTTCGTAAGCTGACGGTTGAAGAGCGCCACCAGCGCCGCTAGTCGAAGGTATGTCACGCCCGACGCGATCAGAATGCCGCCTGCGAAAAGGTGCGGGCGGTCTTCACGCGCGGCGCGGCGTGCCATGGCTACTGTGGTTGCGGTCGACGAGTAGGCACCGCCCAGGAGAGCGGTCAAGACTACGCCGCCGCTTTCTTTCGTCACTTTTTGAAGGATGTAGCTTCCGTACGAAATTGCACTTACAGCTACCACGACCAGCCAGGTTTTGAACGGATTGATGTGGAAGGGCCCAAATGGCTGGTTGGGCAGCGCCGGCAAAATAACCGCGCAGAGCAGCAGGAATTTCGCGAATGTGAGGACCTCTTCCGGGGCGGCAAGCGTCGCTACCTTTTCAAGGGCCGTCTTCAATTCGAGAAGCAGAAGACTGGCGACGCTTAAGGTCGTCGCGATCCAGAAATGGTCGTAGCAGACCAAGGCGCCAATGAGATACGTGGCCAGTCCAGACATTTCTGTCGTTACGCCGGCAACCTGGGAGCTGGAGATTTTGTGCCAGTAAGAAAGCAGCAGAAATGCGCCGATGACCATGAAGCCGAGAGTCACCGGAAGCATTTGGGGGCCGGAGACGAGAGCCATGGAAAAGCCAATCAGGCCGATGAGCGGGAAGGTGCGCACTCCGCCGAAGGAGTAGGAACCGGCGGTAATTTTGTGCTCCTCGCGCTCGAGGCCGATCAGGAACGAAAGGAAAAGAACAAGAACAATCTTGGCCGCTTCGGGCGGCAACCAGTGGTAGAACTCCACTCGAGGTTCGGCCTCCTTGTCGCAACGTTCGACTGCGGTGACTCGACGGTCGGATTCTTACACAAGAGGATTGAAATGAACAGGGATTGAACCGGGAACGGGAGATCGAAGAAAGGGAGCTGCCGGTGTGCGCTCGCGGGAGACGTTTTTTCGCGTCGCTGCGGCCAATCATCGCGACCGCTCGCAGCCCACGGCTTGCGCCGTGGGCTGCATTCTTGCGC
>JBAWBE010000383.1:0-24285 GCA_049589635.1 Terriglobales bacterium | reverse complement strand
ATAAACGGCGGGCATGGCCGGGCTGGGGGGCGTCGCGAGTTTGGCAGTGCTCTGGTCGACCACGTCCCGCAGCTTTGAACGGCGCGCCAGTTGCAACAGTCGGAGTTCAGCCGATGACTCCTGTGCGCCGCAAAGGGACCCTTTTACATACTCATCGATAGCGTGCGAATATTCGCGCTGATTCTCATAGATCGCACCGGCTTCGTACGCGTAAAGATTCGGATTGGAAAGATGCTCGCGTCCCTTCCCCAACAGGCGAAGCGCATTCCCAAAATCGAAGTAGTCCCAGTAGATGGTCGCAGCTTCAAGATATCCTTCGGACTTTCCCGGAGCGACCTGCGCGATGCGCTCCCAATAAGGCGCGGCCTGCGTAAACTGCTCGCGGTCGGCATAGATATCGCCGATGCGCGCCATGATCTCCGTGTCGGTCGGGCTAGCCCGCAGTAGGTTGTCTTCAATCTGCGCGGCTATCGCTGTATCGCGAGGCTCAAAGTAGGCGAGCGACCGATAGACAGACGACGCGGTGTTCCCAATCTCCGCCTCGGCGGGATATTGCACGGCGAGCGACTTCAAGACGGGCGCGCTCTCTTCAAAATGAGAGCGCCACAATTCCGCGTAAGCGAGAAAATTGGCGGCTGCAGGATTTTTCTCCCAACCGCCCGCGCCCGAAGAACTCTCGCGAATCGTACGCAGTTCAGATTCGAGCTTTCCCGTGCGCGACAAAAACTCGAAGAACTCGTTCCGCATCCCTGAGTCCTCAAACCAGTGTTGGCGCAACAGAGCTTCCCACGCCGCGCGATCATACGTAGCCGGCGTTTGATATGCGACCAGCAGATTGCGAACAAATACTGGATTGTGCGGGAAGCGATGATTGGCATACTGGTTCAGCCGCAGATAGAGCGCCGGACTGCCGCCGACCACATTGTTGAAGTACTGTTCCAGTTCGCTGCCCTGGAAAGTCTTCACCTCGTCGCGCGTCAACTGTTCGAATTCCGAATCGCGTTTGTAGCGCAAATAAAAGCGCGCCAGCTTGTCGTACCACGATTTATCCGAAAAATGCGCAATCGCGCGGCGATAGATTTCTTCCTGCTCCGTGCCAAGTTGATTCTGTCCAAGAAACACAGCGAGGCGTTCGTACAGTCCGGGATCGTTAGGGTTGCGCTCGATCTCGCTGCTCAGCACAGCCAGCGCGGGCGGAATCCGTTTTAACTCCACTAGTCGCGCCAGGTAACGCTCCAGCACGCGCGAATACTCAGGCGAGCGAACGCCACCCTGCCGCGTCGCCGAATTGGCCGTGTCCAATTGAAACGACTGGCCAGCGCGATGTCGCGGAATCGCGTTGTTCGTCGACCGCGCGCCCAGTTCTTCCCCCTCCGTGCCTCCGTCGTTGGCGTCCAGCGGATTATTCGCTGCAACCGCGTTGCGATTCGCATAATTCCACGATTGTTCCGCCGATCCTAAAGGAACGTTCTGCACTTTGGCCGCGAGTTCCCGCAACACCGAGTCGTAAATCGCAAACTCATCCGTCGTCTCACTCTTGCGCGCATAGGCATCGGCCATAAGCAGCGCAATGGTAGTGCGCTCGGGCGCCTTCGGAAAACTCGTCAGAAATTCCTGCCCACCATGAATCACCGCGTCGCTCTCTCCCGAGTTCGAATAAAAATCCAGCAATTGCGCATGCAGCGCCGGACGCTGTGCAGAGTTTGGAAATCTCGCATCTAGCAGCGCCAGCAACTCAGCCGCACGCGAGCGATGGAAGTACCGCACGGCACTCTGCTCCTCCTCCGAGTACTGTGCCGCTGGATGCGTGCTGTTCAGGATCAGCGACAGAATTCCGTTGAGATATCCCGGCCCCTGATCCATGGTCGCGATATCGCGATACATGGAGAGTTCGCCGGAGCCGATGCGAATCGGCGTCTCAGGCGCGCTGAGCAGAAGGCCAGTTAGACCCGCAATGGCTTTTTCCTGCGCGTCAGCCATGCCCGCGCTGCTGTAGAGTCCGAAATAATAACGGGCGGATTCCGGATAAGCGTGAATGTCCTCAAGCAGGCGCGCGCAAATGTAGAGCTCCTGCGAAGTCCATGGGGACTTGGCAGCTTCCTTGCGCAGACGAAACTCCGCGATGGCCTGCTCGGCACCCTGGATCTTGCCTTGCTGCTGATAGTAGTAAAAGATACGCGCAGTGGCGTTCAGGTCTTCGGGATTCGCCAGCAATGCGGCATGAGCGTCGTCGCGAAACTTTCGCAGACTCTGCGTGTCGCGCAAAAGATCGAAATAGCTCTTGACCAATTGCGGATCCCAGAGCGGCTGGAAGCTCTCCTCATAAACCGATAATCCTTCGCGCACCGATCCCCTGCGATACTCGAGCATCGCCTTCGCCTTAACCGGGAAAATCTGATCGTCAGGAAACTGCTTCCGATAGCTGGCGATCAACTCTCCCGCGGCGGCGTATTGCTTCTCCGCCACCAGAAACTGGAGGAACCGCGCATAGAGTGACGGTTGCGCTGGATAGCGAGCAATCCACGCGCGATATTGCCCAATCGAAGTCTCCTTCGGAAGGTCCTGCGCCTGAATCACGCCGAAAATGCGTTCAAACGCCAGCCACGAATGTTGCTGCGTGGGAACAGTGAGCTTTTCGGAATCAAGAGGCGCGGCTTTTGCCACTAGAGAAAGCGTTTTGATTTCATCCGCTGGACGCGACCGGCGGCGGTAAAAATCGGCCAGCGCAAGCTGCGCGCTGACTTTGTCGGAAGAATTCTCGACATAAGCTTTCCAGTCAGATTCGGCGGCAGCAGCGTCGAGTTGCTGTTCGTCTTCCAGAGCGCGCAGCGAATAGAGCTCGGCATTGTGAGGCTGAGTTTTGATCAACTCCCCCAGTGCCGGTCGCGTCTCGCTGGGAGGACGCCGAAAAGCGACCGCTCCATTCGGCAGCGACATCATCCGGAAAAAGACGGCTTCGAAAGCTGTGTTGGCGTCAATATTGCGAATCCACGAAGGCAATTCCCCGCCCGCGCAGAAAGCAGCGCCAATCGCGGCCAACGATACCGCCAGCGCGGCCAACCGCATGCGTCGTGACGATGAATCAAGGAAGCACTTCAATCTGCACCTCCTGCGTTCCAATGTTGTGGGCAATGTCTTCGGCAATGACGGTCAGCTTATAAGTGCCCGGGACGGTCTGCTCCGGAATAGTCAATGCGCCGGTATTGGCCGCAGCCTTCGCATCCCACCGCAGTGACACCGGCACGGCGCCATCCATGCGCGCGACCAGCGTCCGGGTGCTTTCGGAGGCGCTGACTTTCAACGCAATCGTTTGCCCGCGCTGAAAGCGTTTGCCATTAAGCTTCACTTGAACAACCGGCGGCTTACTCGCGATCACGAACGTCTTTGATTCGCGATATGTATGACCCACTTTGTCGCGCAGGATAAGCCGCACCGAGTAAGTGCCATCCTGCATGTCAGTCGGCGCAAGAAAGCGCGTCTGCCAGATGTCCTCCGACGACAGATAACGCAGTGGCTGTACAAGCCCGAATGGAAAAAGCGCCACAACCGAGACGATGGACTCGTCAGTCTTCACCCGCAGAACCGGGTCGCCCGGCCGGATGACACGAGGCCGCAGCAAAGCCCGCGGTACGGCCAGAAATGAGGTATAGGGCGTTACAAATTTGTACTGACGCGCGAGCCGAATGATTTCATCGATCGTGGCCTGGTCTTCGCCCTCGCGCTCAATCTTTTCGAGCAGTGCATCCACGCGCGCCCGTGCCCACAAGCGTGGCAGTTGCGGATGATCGAACGACTCCCGCGGCAGATTCGTCTTCCTTGTCATTTGCGGCGTCGCGCCATCGCGCACTCCACGAACCGCGAAACCAACGCTCCCCGCAGGTTTCAGGTAGCGGCCCACCCACGACGCGAGCGATCCGGAGAACGTCGCCGCCTGCAACGGATAAACCGCATCGACCGCCGCGTCCGGCGAGATCGTCAGTTCAAGCTGCCCGACGGGGCTGCGGCCAATCTTCGATAGAAAGGAATTCAACTTAAATTCCATCGGCTCGGTCGAAAGCACGTGCTCAAGCAGCCCATCCTGGCGCGCGAGCATGCGAAATAACGGTAAGTTGGCGTCATCGCCGACCGCCAGAATGTAAGTGCGCGGCCGTTGCGTCTCAGGCAATTGCTTCCACGCCGATGCATACCACGCCGCAAGTTTTCCGTTCTGAATGAAGCCGCGCGTCGCTCCACCGTCACTAAGAACTACTAAGTAAGTATTTCCCGCGCCCGACGCCGCCGCTTCCTGCAAACCCGTCTGGAGCGCGCGTTGAATGTCGGTGCCGCCGCGCAGCCGGCTGGCTCGCACGGCGTCGATGGCACGCTGAATACTGCCGGCATCAGCGGCGCTCACGGGCACGACCTGGGTTTCGGTGTTGAACAGCACCAGTCCAAAATGATCGGCGGGGCCAAGCGCGTGCAGCAGAGTTTCGAGCGCCTGGTAGCTGCGTTCCAGCTTCTCCCACTGCATCGAGAGCGAAGTATCAAAGAGCACGATCACCGTTCTTGGCGCACCGCTCACACCGTTTGTGTGTGGAGCGCCCGCCATGCCAAAGCCGAGCAGTGCTTCCGCTTCAAAAAACCCCGGCTCGTTCGTGCTGCGAACCGGCGCAGTTTCCGTCGGCGAGAGCGGTCCGCTGATCGGGTTTCTGTAAGTCAGGACTTGCAGCGTATCCGACGCAGCCGGATCGAGATCATAGGTAGCGACAAAATCTTCGCCCAGATTGATGTTCTGCCCTTCAAAATGACCCACGACCAAGTGCGGCGTGTTCTGATCAAGTTGTAGGGGGAATGTTTTAGCCGCCGCCTGAAAATTGCGGATCGCGTGCGCACTATGCAATTCGAAGTTAATGCGCAGAAAGCGCGCCGCCTGCGCCTGGTACGCATCGGGCCGCAGCGGAATCGCGAAATACGATTTCAGGTTTTCGACCGGAATCGGTTCGTGATACTCAATCTCCAGCCGCTTCGTTCCATACGCCGGAATCGGCACGATGCGCGCACTGAAAACGGACGTCCGCTTTGCCTCTTCCGCATCCCGTTCCCCCATCTGAAGCAGGCCCGGGTCAATCGATTGCTGCTTAAGCTGGTTATAGATTTCTTCCGCGCGCTTGCGCTCCAGGATCACAGCCGGCAGCCGCACCGGCCCGTCCCAGGTCGCGAAGTCCGAGATAGTAGCGCGGCTCGGCAACGCGAAAATGTAGTTCCCTTCTTCAATCGCGCCTGTGTGATTGGCAAAGACCTGGCGCACGAAAACTCGCGCATCGCCATTGTCGATGCGCACCGTGACCTCCATTTCTTCGAGCGAGAGCACAGCGGCATTCGGTTGCTGCTTGTCGCGCGGAATTAGAATCCCGGCATCGCCAAACATCAGCGGCGCACTGAGGGTCGAAAGAACAGCGATAAAGACTGACAGAAACAGGTTTCTCATAGATGCAGCTTCTGCTCAGGTATGCGGACGAGGCCGTTATCCGTACCGACGTAGAGATACCCATTCGCTCGCGCGAGCGCAGTAACGTTCGATGACGGCAAGCCGTCGCGAATCGCCGACCATCGCTCAGCTTGGCGATCGTAGAGATACAAACCTTGTCCCAGGCTTCCGGCGAGCACATAACTCTGCGTCACCAGCATGGCGTTGGGATTGACCTCGAACCGGCCCGACCCTATCTCGCCAGATCCGAACTCAAACGACCGGAAATGTCCGGAGCGATCCAGCGCAAGAACGCCCGCGCCGTAAGTTCCAACCATCCACTCCGATCCAACCGGCACGACAGCGGTAATCCAATTGTGTTTCAGCTTCGACGAGGTCGTAGTGTAGTTTCCTGCGATATCGCCTTTATTCAGCACAGAGATCCCACCCAGCGTTCCCGCCATCAGTTCATCCCCTGAAACGCCAAGCGCATAGACATGATTGTTCACGAGCCCATGAAAGGCATACATACTGCGTGTGCCGGCAGCGTCAATTAAAGTCAGGCCTGCGGGAGTCGCAAGCGCCAGGCCGTCGCGGTACGCGGCAACATCGGTGACATGATCGGCAATCAGGCCGTCGGCGCGCGTCAGCACCTGCTGCTCCCTGCCCGAGCTATCGAAGCGCACTAATCCATTGGCAGTGGCGACATCAACGGTTCCGCTCTTCGCCTCCGGAAGAATCCGGTTCACGCAGAACACATGCTCATCTTCTATATGGGTGACGCGGCTGTCGGTGTTAATAAGATCCAGCCCACGATCGAAATATCCAACCCACAGCCGGCCCGTGGCGTCAGCCGCCAACGCGGAAATATTGCGGTCGCTCAGGACCGTGGCGCCCGCCTCCAGCACGCGTTCCCATCCCAAGGTTCGAGGATGCATGCGATAGAGCCCGTTTCGCGCCACCGCGAACACATCGTCTCCAGACGTGAAAATCTGCCGCACCTCCAATAGTTGAGCACCGAATCCCAACACTGAATTCGGTCGCCGGCCTTCGAGCGGAATCACGATCACGCCCTGATCTTCCGATCCGACATAGAGCTGAGTAGGCGTCGCGAAGAGTGCAGTGACAAGAACTCCCGCAGCGAGCACACGAGAAAATCGTCCACCGCTGAAAACGGCAACGCCCGTGGCCGTCCCCACGTAGGTTGTCTCTCCAGAAATTGCCAGTGCCTGCACTTGCGGATCAGGCAGCCCTTGCGCCTCGCTAAAGCTCTCACTAGCACCCGCGTGGAAATGCAGCACCCCGCGATTCAGCGTGCCCACCCAAAGGTTCGACTCATCGCCCGCGAGCGCGGTCACGTAAAGCGCATCAAGCGTCGAATGGAGAACCGTGATCTGCTTTCCGTCGTAAACCAGCACCCCGCGCTTTTTCGTTCCCAACAAAAGGTGTCCGGAAGCAACCGGCAAGACGGCGGTGATGGCGCGCGCATCGGCGCTAGCCGGAACGATCTGCCGAAAAGAATGCCCGTTAAAAGCAAGCAGCCCATCGTCGGCCGTCGCCAGCACGAGTTCAGGCTCGTGCGAATCGGCCAGAACTCCAGGAGCCATCGCAATCAGCGGAGATCCAGGAAGTTCACTGCCCGCCGAATATTGATGGAGCAACGATCCGTTCGCGTCAAACTCCAGCAGTCCGGCCGGTCCAGCAACATAAAGGTGATCCTGAAAGCGAGCAGCCTGCAGAAAGACTGCCGGGGAGCTGATAACTTCAAAACCCGAATTGGCCGCCGGCATCAGCGGATGCGCCGCAAATTGAAACTCGCGTTCGGCGCGGAGATCCTCAGAGGCGGAGCGGATCGCGCTTGAACTACGCCAGATCACCAACCCGCCGGCAGCGAGAACTAATGCCAAGCCCGCCGCAACCACGAAACGCATACGCCGTATGGACGATCGCGTCATGACTCCCCTGGCCAGGACAGTGAACTATAAATCGCAAACCCAGCTCTGCAAATTGAGAAGCAAGATGCTGACCACACCGCGACACCAATAAAGAAGAGGCTTTGGGCATAGAGCGTGACTTACATTCTGTGCGCCGAGGCAAACACTGTATCAACGGTGACACGGCAGATTTCTCCAACCTCTGACATTTCGCCGGAGCGTACAACCAACAAACTCGCCGCCGGTGTCAAAGTACACAAAGGACTGTTCCAGATACTGCGGCCCCCGAGCGGGCGACTGCTGCGCGAACTCGCGCCGAAGCCGCCTGCTCTGCAATCTATACCGTTCTTCGCGCCAGAAACCGACTTACAAGGCTCAACGCAATATTGGCCTCATCAAGCGTTCGTTATAAGAAGCCAAGAAAGCCAGGCTATCGAAGTATCTCTACGGAGGACTTTATGGGTCGTGGCAGCTGGTACGGAACTCCCGCCAGATTTACTCTTTCTCTTCTCACTGTATTTCTAATGGTCGCCGGATTCGTCTCCCTGCAGCCATTTCACGCTTCGTCTCACTCGCCTTCGCCGGTTGCAACCTACTCGCAGGGCATGTTGCGAGTAACCATTCCTTACCACGCCCTGCATGCGGGAGCCGGACAATTCACCGTGGAAGTTCTGAATCCTGAAGATCAGGTTCTTGGCCACACCGAGCAGCGGGTCGAGATCGCGGAGAAGCGCGGGCAACTGGAAAGCGAGATCAAGCTTGACAAGCCGCTAGCTCTCGACGATCTGGTCTGGCATCGCGTTCGCTATCGGTTTGAATACGACGACGCGAAGACGCCATCCGTGGAAGGCACGGAGTCAATCTCCCAAATTCTTCGCCGCCCGCTGGTTCACATCTTGGGACAGCAGTCGTATCTGACCGGCGGCCAGGCGGCCGTGCGCGTGATCGTTACAGATTCAAGAGATGACGTCATTGCAGGCCGAGGCACAGTCGAAATCGAATTACTTGCCGCAGGCGACAAACCCGCCGACGCGAAACCACGCGTCCTCTTTTCAGGCCGTCTGAATCACCGTGGAACGACCGAAGCGCAATTCCGTTTCCCTGCCGGCGTGGTAGGCAACTACAGGTTGCGTTACGTCGCGGACACCCCGATCGGCTCAACCGAATTCACCCAGGATGTCCGGTTGGAAGACAAGGTCTCCATTCTTCTAACCTCAGAAAAGCCGCTCTACCAGCCCGGCCAGATGATCCACGTACGCGCGCTCGCGCTCGACCGTTCGGATCACGAAGCCGCAGCCAAGCGAGCCCTAACGTTTGAGCTCGAAGACTCCCGCGGCAACAAAGTCTTCAAAAAAGCAACGGCGACCGACCAATTCGGAGTAGCCTCAGCCGAATTCGGCCTCGCCGACGAAGTCAACCTCGGCACGTATCATCTGCGCGCGTTAATGGGAGACGCCGAAGCGCCCACCAATACGGCCGAGATCGCCCTCAATGTGGAACGTTACGTCCTACCAAAATTCAAGGTGGCAGTCGAATTCACCGAGACCGGCAAGAACGAAAACGGCAAGAAGCAGAAACGTGGCTATCAACCCGGCGACCACGTCACCGGCACGGTGCGCGCCAACTACTTCTTCGGCAAGCCGGTCGACAGCGCCGAACTCAGCATGAAGGCTTCAGCAATGGATGTCGCCATGTTCGAGGTAGCGTCAGCCACCGGAAAGACAGACTCCGATGGCACTTATCATTTCGATCTCAAACTGCCAAAATACTTTGCCGGGCACCCTCTAAGCCACGGCGCCGCTCGCGTCCTGATTGAAGCCACGGTGAAAGACTCCGCCAGCCATTCGGAAACGCGCGGGGAGCCGATTACGGTAAGCGAATCTCCGTTGCTCATCACAGCAATTCCCGAGGGCGGCACGCTCGTCCCCAATCTGGAGAACCAGGTCTTCATTCTGACTTCATATCCAGACGGCACGCCTGCGAAATCCGACGTAACAGTTCGCTCCTCTGACAACTCGGATCAACACGCCTCGACCGACGACGGCGGCATCGCAATCGTCCCGATCAAGGCAAAGGCCGGCAAAGATACGCTAGAGATCGAAGCTAAGGATCAGGAAGGAAACCAGGCGTCGAGCAAAGTGGAATTAGAGGCTCGCGAAGGTGATGACCAGATTCTTCTGCGCACCGAACGCGCCGTCTACCGCGCCGGCGAGCGCATTCAACTCAAGGTGTTCTCAACCAAAGCGCGTGGTGCCGCCTACGTCGACATAGTAAAGGAAGGCCAGACGATTCTGACCCGCGACCTCGATCTCGAAAACGGCGAAGCCGAACTCTCGCTGCCCGCCTCGGCCGAAATGGCGGGAACGGTAGATATCAGCGCCTATGTCTTCGGCAGAAATGCCCAGCCGATTGGCGACCATCGATTGATCTTCGTGCAGCCAGCCAATGAACTGAAGATCGAAACCGCTGCGGATGCCCCGGTCTACAAACCGGGCGGCGACGCGCGCATTAGGTTTCGCGTGACCAACTCGCATGGCGAGGGCGTCCACGCCGCTCTCGGATTGCAGGTGGTAGATGAGGCCGTGTTTGCGCTCGCAGAAAAGCAGCCCGGCTTCGCGAAGGTCTTCTTCTATCTGGAGCAGGAGGTCATGAAGCCGCGCTACGAGATTCATTCCATCGGCATGCCGGAAATTGTCGAACCCGCGGAGAAGTCGCAGCTGGAACAGCACGATCGCGCGGCGCGGGCATTATTCTCCGCGACGGAAATCGTAACTCCAAACAAGTTTGAGACCAAATTCGGCAAGGATGTGCCGATGACAAAGTACGGCGTCTATTGGCTCCGCTACCAGCAACATTTTCAGGAACTGGCAAATCGGCTAGCGAAAGAACTAAGCCAGGCATACGCCAAGAATCCCAAAGCAGGCGATCCGTCGGAAGTCTATGCGAAGCTTGCGCAGTCAGGCGGCACGGACTTTCGCGATCCCTGGGGCAACGGTCTTATATTTGAGCGCGCGCGCTGGGATGCATCGAAGAATTATTATGTGATGCGTAGCGCCGGCCCCGACCGCCAACCGAACACACCGGACGATCTGCAAGCTGTGTTGCTGTTTCAACGCAAATGGATTGCAAACCCTCCAACTCCGGGATCGTCCGCGATCAACGTCAACATCGAGCATGACCGCGGCCCGCGGAACGGCCACGCGGAGATCGTAGGGACCGTGACCGATCAAACCGGCGCAGTCGTGCCGGGAGCCGATGTCGAGTTACGCAGCGCCGTTAGCGGGAAGGTCCGCCCCGCGACAACTGACGCTCTCGGCCGATTCACTTTTTCCATCCTGCCTAAAGGCGAGTACGTGATCCAGGTATCGCAGCCAGGATTCAGAACCGCCGCGCAGCAACTAACGGTGCTCGCGCGCGACCGCGCCGTGCTCTCGGCAGTCTTGCAGGTTTGGGAAGCCACGGAGGTAGTCGAGGTAGAGGCAGCTGCGGTGATCGTGCAGACCACTGGCGCGCAGCTTGCCGCTGTACCTGCGGGCGTACCCGGCGGCGTAGCCGGTGGAGCCGTCGGCGGCGCTTTCAACTTCGACATGGCCAGAAAGAAAGAATTGGCAATCAACGGCCTGCCAATCACCGGCCGCAACGTTTTCGATCTTAAAGCCCTCAACGGCGCTGTCCTGGCAAAAGACAAAGCCAGCGCGCCCGCTGCCCACGTGCGCTCCTATTTCCCCGAAGCGCTCTACATCAATCCTGAAATCATCACGGACAAAGATGGCCGCGCCAGCATTGTGATTCCGATGGCCGACTCCATCACCACCTGGCGCATGGCAATGATCGCCTCCACTCAACAGGGAGCGCTCGGCACGTCAACCTCGAGCCTGAAAGTTTTTCAGGATTTCTTCGTCGATCTCGACCTGCCCGTGACGCTCACGCAAGGTGATCGCGTTTCGATTCCCGTGGCCATTTACAACTATTCGGACTCACGCGGCGATGTGAGCCTGCAACTCCAATCCGACGATTGGTTCTCGCTCGTCGAAGACAACGCTGAAAAGTCCGTCGCAGTCGATTCGGCTCGCGTAGGCAGTTCCCAGTTCACGCTCGAAGCCCGCCGCATAGGCAAGTTCAAACTCACGCTCGCGGCGCGCATGCAAGGCGGACCTGCTCGTGCCGGCACGGATCGTACAAAGAACGATCCTGCAATTAACGACCGCGCCGACATCGTCGTCCGCGAAATCGAAGTCATTCCCAACGGCCGCGAGCAGAGCCTCGTCTTTAACGGTCGCCTCGAAAATGCAGCCGAGCACGAACTCACTTTCCCCGCAAACTCCATTCCAGAAGCCAGCAAGATTTTCGTGCGGCTCTATCCCGGTCCCATGAGCCAGGTCGTAGAAGGCATGGACGCCATTCTGCGCATGCCAAACGGCTGCTTCGAGCAAACCTCGTCGAGCACCTATCCAAACGTTCTCGCTCTCGACTACATGAAGCGCACCAAAAAGCTGACTCCTGAGGTCCACGCCAAAGCGGAAGGCTTCATCGCCAACGGTTATCAGCGCCTGCTCACCTTTGAAGTTCCGGGAGGCGGATTCTCATGGTTCGGTAGCGCGCCCGCCAACAAGATCCTCACCGCCTACGGTCTAATGGAGTTCTATGACATGTCGCGAGTCCACGACGTAGACCCGAAGCTGATCTCGCGCACTCAGCAATGGCTGGCCAGCCAGCAACTCGAAGACGGAAGCTGGAAGCCGGACACGCAATTCATCAACGAAGGCGCGACCAATCGCTACAACTCCGACGTGCTGCGAATTACCGCGTACCTGGCGTGGTCGCTCAAAGATACTGGTTACCAGGGACCGGCAGTCGAAAAGGCGAAACAGTTCGTCGAAAAACACATGAGCGAAAAGGTCGACACCTACACGCTCGCCGTCGTCGCCAACTTCGCCGCCGACTATGCAGCCGACCGCGAATTCACGCGGCAGGCGATTCAAATGCTCCTCGATGCCCGCATCGAGAAAGACGAGCAAGTCTGGTGGAACGCGGAAGAGACAAACGTCTACGCCACTGGCCCAAGCGCCAGCGTAGAAACGACCGGCCTAGCGGTGCAAGCTCTGCTTCAGTCGGGCGAAGCGTCAGCAACCGCGCGCAAAGCTCTCAACTACATCGGGTCGAAGAAAGACGCCTATGGAACCTGGGGAACAACGCAAGCGACGATCATGGCTCTGCGCGCCCTCTTGACCGCCACCGAAAAAGGCGCAGCCGACGTACGCGGCACAGTCATAGTCCTGCTGAACGGCAAGCCTGCCGAAAAGTTCGAACTCACGCCCGAGAACAACGATCTGCTCCATCAATTCGTGTTCAAGGACATCGACCCGCAAAGCCCCTCGACCGTCAGCCTCCAGTTCGAAGGAAAAGGCGGTCTCGCCTATCAGATCGTAGGAAGCTACTACCTGCCGTGGGACGAAAAAGCCCCTGGCGAGCCGCTTTCGATCGATGTCGCCTATGACCGCACCCACCTGTCGCAAGACGATGTTGCCACGGCGAGCGCCACCGTCAGAAACAATCTGGACAAAGCAGCCAACATGGTGATGGTCGATCTCGGCATCCCTCCCGGCTTCGATCTCCTAAGCGAAGACTTGCAGGATTATCAGGAGAAGAGCGCGCATCGCAAGAGTGGCCACCTGTCGAAGTTCAGCCTGACCGCGACGCAAGCGCTTCTGTACTTCGACTCGTTCGCTCCAGGAGACGTCGTCACTTTGAAGTACCGTTTGCGCGCCAAGTATCCAATCCGGGCTCAGACCTTCAAGTCGCGAGTCTACGAATATTACGACCCGGAAATAAGTTCCGTCGCGCGCCCCGTGCAATTGGAGGTACGTAACCGGTAGCACACTCGCAAGAACACTAGCGCGGCGAGCGTTGCAACAGCTCTCGGCGTTCGCAAGCAGAGGGACCACGCCAGCGGCACTCGAGACCGCTGCCCTGGACCTCGATTTTTCGACGGGCGACGAATTCGACGGGCGACGACGAAGAAAACGCCGAACCCCGGCCCACGTTCCAAATTCACGCTCCAAAACGTTCCACATCCAGTGATTTTTTGATGAGCGCAAATGGCGGAAAAACTCGGCAAGTGATTGAGAAGATTGGTGGAGCTAGTCGGGATCGAACCGACGACCTCATCGTTGCGAACGATGCGCTCTCCCAGCTGAGCTATAGCCCCACACGGCGGCAGGTTTACGTCCGACAATTTTATCAGCCGCCGCTCGATTTCACCTAAACTCGATTTCACCTGAAGGCGATTCCACCTAAAGACAATTTGATCTGGACCGCGCCACCGATTCCTAACTCTCCGCCGCTTCGCTCGATATAATTCTAATGTGACTCCCTCGAAGGTAAAACAAGTCGCGTCCGCCGACTTCCCCACTCGCTGGGGACACTTCCTGATTCATGGCTTCACCGCGCGCGTCTCCGACGAACTGGCTAAGACCGAAGAGGCGGTAGCGCTCGTCATGGGTGACGTCCAATCAGGATCGCCGCTGGTGCGCATTCACTCGCAATGTTTGACGGGCGACGTCTTCGGCTCACTGCGCTGCGATTGCCGCCAGCAACTCGAAATGGCGCTCTCCATGATCGCGAGCCAGGGCGTCGGCGTCCTGATCTACGAGCAGCAGGAAGGACGCGGCATCGGATTAATGGCGAAACTACAGGCTTATGGCCTGCAAGACAGCGGTCTCGACACGGTCGAGGCCAACGAGCGTCTCGGCTTCAAGGCCGACCAGCGCGAGTTTCGCATGCCCGCTGAGATCCTGAAGGCGCTCGGCATCCGACAGGTTCGTCTGCTGTCAAATAATCCCGACAAGGTCGCTTCTCTCGAAAAAGCCGGCATCCGTGTGACCGAGCGCGTCCCCTGCGAAGTTCCTCCCACCGAGTACACGCACGAATATTTGAAGACCAAGCAGGAAAAGTTAGGACACTTGTTCACCCACCGCAACACCGAACACTAACTGTTCTTTGCAGGCTGCCCAGTCCTCGGAACATCAACCCATCCAGGCGCACCCCACTCATTTACGTCCTTTGCGATTGAGTGGGCGACGACTGTCCGATTCCAGCAGACGCTGGACTTCACCACGGTTTTTCACCGGAAGCAACTTCAGGGCAGCGCGCGCCAATGCCACATATACGCTGTGCGTGACCGGATCATTTCTCAACAATGCCAAATGCTTCGCCACCGTCGCCGCGTCCCCGCGCACGAACGGTCCGCTAAAGGAATTCGCAGGCCCCAGTCGTCCGTAATTCGAGAGCGTCTGAAGAATAATCGGCAGACTGATCCTTCGCGCCAGTTCACGCGTAAGTCCAGCCCTGCGCGCCGCCTCTTCGAGCGTCACCAGATACGCCACCAGCAGCGGCGAAGTCATAGTTGCCCACGCGTGATAAGCCGCCTTGCCGCGCAGCGGCAGAATAAAACTTTCCCCTCCCAGATCGCACACTATCCGCCGAGCGATTCTCATTGCCGCCGCCTCGCCCTCGATAGCAAACGGCACGCCGCTTAGCGACGGCCGCCCGCCCGCAACAAACGTCATCAGCGGATGCACCGATGCAACCGCAATGCCCGCATCACGCAGCAGCGCAAGTCCGTCACTCAGCAGCACGCCGCTAGAGTGAAATGCGAATCGCAATCCGGTCAAGCCGCGCTGCCTTCTTAGAGTAGCCAAGCGCTCCGCAATCGCCGCAGCCGCCGTGCCAATCTCCCGGTCCGGCACGCACAACCACAGCAACGAGGCGTCGAGCGCCGCATTCTCTGCGGTCACAGCGCGTGCGCCGACCTGCTTCGCCAAGGCGCGCGCACGCCGAACCGACTCCCCTCCGGCCCGCGATGCCATAATGATCTCCGCGATCTCGTAACCAGCGTCGCGCAGTGCGGGAGCAAGAGACGCCGCCAGGCTCCCGTAGCCCACAATCGATATCGTCGGCCTTCGATTCTTCGACCTTCGATCCTTCGGTCGTCGTTGGTTCGATTCGCGCGTTGCCGCTTTTTCGCTCGCTCTCTTTCGCCTCACCCGCGCAGCATACCTTAATATTGGTGCTATGGCGAAATCGGCAAAATCCCTCCGTTCAAAATCCTCCAGCTCAAAATCAGGATTGTCTAAATCAAGGCCGCCCAAATCAGCGAAGGCACGCGTCGTCTCATCCAGCGTGGCCTACGACGGCCCCGTTTTCCGCATCACCACCGACATAGTCGACGAGCCGGGAGGCATTCGCACGCGCCGTGACGTCATCCGCCATTCCGGCTCGATCGTGATTCTCGCAGTCGATGACACATCGCCCTCCGGGCCCACTATTCTGCTCGAACGCCAGTATCGCCATGCCACGCAGTCGATGATGTGGGAATTGCCCGCCGGCCGCATCGATGAAGGCGAGTCTCCTCTCACGGCGGCGCGCCGCGAGTTACTCGAGGAAACCGGCTACACCGCGCGCCACTGGAAAAAGATCATGTATTTCTATGTGAGTCCCGGGTTCCTCGATGAAACCATGACTATCTATCTGGCCCGCGGCCTAAAGGCGGGCAAGGCCCAGCCCGAAGCCGATGAGAAGATTGCGGTTCATTTTCTCCCCTTTTCAGCCGTCAAGAAAATGGCCCTCAACGGAACCATCCGCGACGCCAAAACCATTTCCGGAGTTTTCTGGCTCTCTGAAAACGAGTAATCGTCCAATCTTTAGACGTTAGAACCTGCGCCCAATGCCGCATTCCCCATCACTGGCCGGCGATGGCGCGCTTTGGCGTTCGGCCTTCCGACCTACCTGGAACATTCCTGAAGTTACCCTTCGCTGTTAGCCCGGAAGTTACGACCGGACCACGTAATTTGAGTCCTTGACACAACTATCCGCGCGCATCACAATGTCCGCAATTTCGGGAAAGCCACGAAATGAAAGACTTCAAAAAAGTAGTCGAGATAGGAGAGAGCAAGTGGAAAGAATAAAAGGGACCGTAAAGTGGTTCAACAACGCAAAAGGATATGGCTTCCTCGGACGCGACGATGGACCGGATGTGTTCATCCATTACAGCGCCATCACTAGCGAGGGCTATAAGAGCCTGCAAGAGGGCGACCAGGTCGAGTTTGAAATCGTCCAGGGACAAAAAGGTCCGCAAGCAGCCAACGTAACTAAGCTAGCCTGACTTGCATTTTGTCGCTTTTCCGACTTGCATACCTGCCTTCACTCTCTCCCCCGCTGAGGGCGGCTACCAGCTGTCACAAGCCCGCTCTGCCGGCATTCATTCCGCCAGGTGATTCTTGTACTATGTGTGACAGGAACAAGTCTGACGGGACGAATCCGGCGAATGGATAATCTGCGAAAATTAATCCGCGAACAATTACTCACGCGCGCAGTCGTTGGCGGCCCTCTCACCGCATTTGGAGACTGATGCCACCACCCCGATCCAAATCGCGATTCCGCCGCGAAGGAGGCGTGATCATCATTCTGGTCGCGGTCTTCCTATTGTTCGTGGTCGGTGCGATGGCTGCGCTCTCTATCGACGTAGTAACGTTCTACACCGCCCGCAGCGAAGCCCAACTAGCCGCCGACGCCGGCGCTCTGGCAGGAGCAAGAGTCCTGGCAAATTCGGGCGCTACGTCCGATACCAACGACGCCACGATGATGGCCAACGCACAAGTTCTTGCCTCGGCTGTCGCAAGTCAGGTGACGAGAAGCAATTTGGTCGGTGGACAAACTCTGCCAACGGGACAGATCCAGATTTCGTTTAATGGAACTGGTAGCAACCCTTGTGCCGCGACGCTCCAGGTATCGAATCCCTGCGTCACCGTACAAGTGACGGCCAATCTTCCAGTCTTTTTCGCACGTATTTGGGGAAGCACGCAGGTTACGGTGGCTGCAACTGCGACTGCGGAAGCCTTCAATCCTTCGGGTCTCGCGACCGGTACCACCACAACGCAAGGGGCTCCAATCGCGCCCAGTTGCGTGAAGCCCTGGCTGCTGCCGAATTTGGACCCGGTTACGGGGAATCCCATTTTCGATACCGCAACCGGCCAGATCCTGAATCCGGGACTGCTGGGAGCCGAACTTGCTGGCAACACGCGGCTCCATGCGCAGTGTAACGGGACTTGCCCGACCTCGGCGCAGCGTTGGCAATACTTTGTGGGCGACGATGCCAGCTTTCCGCATCCGACTCAAGCCCTGCCCGCTTGCACATTGACAACAAACTTTCAGGCGAGCATCGCGGGCTGTGTGCAAACACCAATTGTCTGCCCCAGTCCGTCCCTGAGCCCGGTAACCATCGACACCACCACCGACCCCTCGCTGGACCAGCAAGCTGCCGAAGCAGTCGACTGCCTGACACACACATCCGGCGGAAGGGGAGACACAATTAGTTCGGCGATGCTTCCGCCCACGGCGTTCGAATTCACAGCGGGCGATGATAACCCGCTCGTTCAAGCAGGCAGCCTTTCGTCTGGTGCTACCTCGATGGTCAGCGATTCGCTGGTGACAGTTCCAGTTTTTGACAATTCACCATTCGGTACTGGAAACGTGGGAACTCCCGTAACCGTGATCGGCTTTCTGCAACTCTTTTTGGAGCCCACAGGACTACGCGTGCCGCCGACCGGGACTCACCCATATCAAATCAGAACAAAGATCATCAACCTGGTGGGATGCGGCACCAACTTAAATGCAACGCCAACAACGCCCGTGTATGGCAACGGAGCTTCCGCCGTTCCCGTGCGCCTGATCTCGCCTCCATAGCGGTCCGTGTACCGCAGGCGCGCCCCGCCCGCGAGCCGGCAGCACATCTGAGTCGACGCAACATGGGTAACTTCTGCCCTGTGTTGGATGAATATGGTTGGATTAGTGTGATTTAGATGACAGCGCTTATAGGAACGCGGTTGTCGCGCCTTTCATCGCAGGTTCCCGTTCACGCCCCTAGCCTTCCGCCCATCGCCGCGCTTCTAGAAATTCCCCTCACGCCGCGTCAGGATAACGCGCTGGAGCGCCAGTTCCTCGCCCACGAAGATGAAGTTATACGCCGACCCATTCAGTAGCTCGCCCAGCACGTCGCGCGCCGGAGCCGGCCCCAGGTCAGCCGCCACTCTTTCCAGTTCCGCACCCGCCGGTATCGCAATCTCGGCCTGAGTGCGCAGATGCACTTCGTACAGAACCTGCGCCAACGTCGCCTTGTCCGCATGGATCCGTAGCATTCCATTCTCGTACGTCACAATAACCGCAGGCGTTGCCGGCTCCTTCGTCGTCGGCAAATCCAGAGGAGCAGCCGCTTCCTGTGGCGCACGCAACTGTACCGCCGCGCCTATCGACGCTTGCCCACTCGGCACGCTCACCGAAACGCTCGCCGGAGAAACATGCGCCGCAACACCAGGACGCCCAGTCAGCGCCGCATCTTGAAGCCGCGCACCTTGATGCTCAACTTGGTGGTCACCTGGGTGCTCGCTTTGGTGATCGCTATGAACAACAAACGCAACCGGCGCACTCGCGTCCGCGCTATCAGCACCCGCACTCTCCAGCCTCACCACAGTAGCGTGATCGGAAGTCGAAATCTTATAAGCCTGTGGTCCCGTAAGGTCCAAAACAATTCGTGTAATCGGAGGATTGCTGAAAAACAATCCGGAACGCACGCCCTTCAGCGCTCCATGATTGACTTTCAGAACGCGCAGTGCGGCCGAAGGCACCGCACCCGGAAAGTCGACAACGATGCGATCCGGCCCAGCGATGGCCTGCGTATTGGGCGACACTGTCCCGCCCGCAGTTTGAATCTCCACTTCGATCGCGCCCCCAACCTCCCGCGCCACAACTTTTTGAACGATGCCTCGCTGATTCGCTCCAGGAGCAGGCGCCACTCCCGTCTGCCCAGAAAGAGGCAATGACAGGGCTGCGATAACTATGGCAGCAATAACAACAAGCGCAACAGAAGCGCGCTCACGCGAAGCAACCCAAGGCGCTCGAATGCGAAAAAATCGCGAAATTGGCACTTTGAACATCGACTCTTTTTCAAAGTCTAGCAGTTGAGTGGATGGCAGAGTTACTCAGAAGTCGTACGACTATTGCAGTTCGGATACACCCCTGAAAGGCGTCAAAATCCGTAAAAGAAGCGTCAATGCTCTGGAAGAAGACAGAAGAAAAAGAGAAAGATCCGAGTCCCGCTTGGGCCGCAGATCGCCACAGAACCGGAGTCCAGCGCCTGAGCCCGCCGCGTGGAGCAAAATATCGATGGCCGTGCCCGCCCTAGGCCGCCGCGCCTCGTCTCCGATACCGCCAAACAATCAGCGCCAGCCCCGACCCGAGAAGCACGACCGTGCTAGGCTCCGGGCTCGGAGGGGGTTTCGGCCCGCCGCAATTCTTTTTGATGCTCCCATTCTTGTTCAGGCACAGAACCATGGGAGGCGACGCGAAAATCGGTGCATAGGGAAAACTAAACCCACCCGCCACCCCTTGGGCAATAGGCTGCCCAACCGGCAAATCCGGCAGCGAGACCTCCGCCCGAATCGGAAAAGGCGGCCCGAGCGGCTCGAGCGCAACCGGTTGGTCCATCACATCCTGGTCAGGCTCCTCATCCGAGATCTCCGGCTTCGCCGCGTCCGAAATCTGATTGCCGCACTTGGCGCGCGCCGCGATCTTTCCGTCGGTCAAAAGCAATTCTCCCGCCGGCAAATGAATCTTCTTGCGCGTCCAAAAAACCGTGTCCCGAATGCGATACGACACATACACGTCCCGCGGCTCGGCGATCCGCTCCAGCCGTGCGTGGTCGAAATCGAACTTAGCGAAGTGCCGCGCCACCGCCCGGTCGCTCGCCGCCGCCGCCCTCAGAGCCTCCAAATTCCTGATCCCTCCCGGCACCACCGAATAAGGATAGACTCCGGGAACCCGCGCCACGTATCTCGCACGCTTCATTGCATGCGGAGGCGTGAACCCCAATTCCTCATTGAGGTAGCTCCTCATCGCAGACAGATCCGACATTCCGTACGAGCCGCCCGAATGTGACGAGAGAAGACGGACGAAATTCAGCGCGCAAACTCCGCCGATGATGGTAACCAGAACTGCCGTAGTTGCGATGCGCCGAACCCGCAGGCGACGTCGATACCAGCTTCGTCTCCGCCGCGGCGCATTAAGGATCGCACGGTCTTTCACAAAGTGCTCCCCCGCAGACGGCCCATAGGCAGACGAAGGACAGCCCCGTGAAATAAACCGCAAGGGATCCCACACCACACCACAAAACCGGTCGCGTACTCAGCTAATTGACGAGGTGGAACGCATGATCGTACTACAGTCGAGCGCACAGTTTCACCGAAAAGCGTGAAATAAAATCCACAACCCCTTCCCAAATCAGAACCACCGCTGCCAACCTTCTTCATTCACACACAATTAACCTGGCAGGGGATGCGTGCACACATTTTAGTGCGCAACGAAACTCTCATCTATGGCCCGAATCGGTAGGTGAAATGAAAATTGTGTAGGGCGCCCGCCAGAAAAAATAAAAAGGCCGCTCCTGAGAGCGGCCTGATACGAGCGGCCAAATAAAGATCAGTCTTACAAAGTAGCCTTGTAGCGAACGGCCGAACTCCGAATGCAAACAGCCAAGCCCTATTGCGCAGTCTCGGAAAAAACCGCCGGGTTCGACACACCCGCCACCGATGCCGTAATCGTCACCGTGCCCGAAATCGGAGGCAGTGTATACGTCTCGGTTGCGATCCCATTGCTGCCCGTCGTCACCGGATTCGCTCCAAACACGCCGCCCGCACCGCCATC
Organism: Terriglobales bacterium; assembly: GCA_049589635.1. Lineage (GTDB taxonomy): Bacteria > Acidobacteriota > Terriglobia > Terriglobales > Acidobacteriaceae > Acidiflorens. Next base: position 3,150 of record JBAWBE010000383.1, on the reverse strand, counting down.
GTCAAACATCACGCTCGCGCCGGTAATCGGATTTCCGTATTGATCCGTCACCAGCACAGTGAGGCTCTGCGGCAATGTAGTCCCGGCTGGAGCAGATTGATTGTTGCCGCCGTTTGCGGTCACCGAAGCTGCCGGCCCCGCCACCGAAAATTCCACGAACATCGCGTTCTTCAACCCCGACGAGCTAGCCGTAACGGTCGATTTGACCACGATAGTCGGCAACGTGAAATTCGTAATCGCCAATCCTTTGGCGTTAGTCGCAATCGAAGTTGGATTCAGCGCACCACCCTGATTCGACGTGAAATTAACCGTGATGCCCGGCACCGGATTGCCATAAGCGTCCTTGGTCTCCGCCGTCAGCGCGACCGGAAGCACCGTTCCTGCCGGGCCCGTTTGCCTCGCTCCAGAGTACGAAATAAGTGTCGTCGCGTTCGCAGGCGTCGCCGTTTCCGTCGCGGTAACGTCGCCGAAGTTCGGCGCACTAACCGTTAACGTGTACACCCCTGCCTTTTTCGGAAATGTGTAGATAGTGGAGGCGTTGCCGTTGGAATCGGTGACGGCAGACGGCGGATTGAACGTACCGCCCTTGTTCCCATCGCTGAAAGTAACGGTCACACCCGAAATCGGTTGATTGGTGTACGGATCGGAGGTCGTAATTTGGAGCGGCGCCGGCAGCGGATTCAACACCGCCGCCGTCTGATTGTTCCCGCCCACCACATTCATGATGTGAAACAATCCAAACGCTTCCAGCGTGGTTTGCGTGGCAACATAAACTTTCCCATTCGCTACCGTCTGCGTCGCGAAATGGGCGAGCGCTGGGAACTTGTCTCGCGTGCCCGATTGCGACGAGGAATACAGCACTTTCAGAGAAACCGCATCAAAGGCGTCCAGATTGTTCCCGCTAAGAATCCACAAAACTCCGTTCGTGTTCCCGTTCGACGAGACCGAAGGGGAGTGCGACCCGACATATTTCTTCGCAGTCTGCGCGAAGGGAGTAAGTGGGCCATTTGGTGAGGGCGCGTTGGTGACTTGGAAGACTTGGATCGGCGCGCCATCCGGAGCAAAATAAACTAATCCATTCCAGTAGGCCGGGGAGGCCATGAGCTCACCGGCGCCTCCAGTCAGCGCAAATTCCTGGAGAATCTGAGTGTCACCACCTGACCAATAGCCTCCCATGTTGTCGCGATCGAGCACGTAAACTGTCTTGCTCTTTCCGCTCGCGACCAACTCATGGCATGGCGTTTGTGAACAGGTGGGAGGACCGGGATTCTGATCGGGCAAAAGAATCGGGCCGACCGAACTTACGTCCAGGTCGTGGCTGTTCAGATACGCCACGTTTGCTGGAGTGAAATATTGACTGGGCTCGTTCGGAGTTAAGTAGCCTTGGCTCGGGGCCGGTGCATTCCACGGAAATGTTGGAGTCAGTTCTAAGACGCTATCCGAGTAACTTTGGCCGCCGCTGGGAACATCGTAATTCGTGCTCTCTGCCGTTGAAACAAAAACATCGCCCGCTTCGTCGGCCGCGAGCCCGTTGCCAGTTTGCCAGATCGAAGTAAGCCCGATATCGGGCGAGGTATTGAACGCCCCCAGTTGTTGAAGGTAGTTAGGGTCGCTCGTCCCCGCATCGTAGGCCAGCACCCAACCCGAATTGCTGTCATTGCATGAGTTCGACCCGAAGCCCAGGTACAGAACTCCATTCACCAACAGTAGGCCCGGACGGTTTTTCTGGTGCAGGCTGTTGAACGGCGTCACCGTTCCTTTCTTGCTCTCGCTCGTTGCCGTGATTTGAATCGGCGTTACCAGGTCCAGACCAGTCGTGATGTCGACCGCGTGCAGGTAGTGATAGACCGTCCCATTAAAGACACTCTTCGCCACCAGATACATCGTGCCCGGAGGAGTTGTAAGATCGATGACCGGGGTGCCAATAATTCCTTCGTGCAGGAAGCCTCCGCCATTGCCGCAAGGCAGATACTTTCCGGTCGCAGGGATACCTCCGGGAATCACTTCGCTCGTGTACCAGAGTTGCGTGCCGTCATCAGCGTCAAATGCATAGAGCGAATCCATCTGCGTCGCGACATAAACCACATTGTGAACGGTGCCCTGATATGGCCCGGTATTGATCGTCACATTGGACACATACAGCGGCTGCGCCAGTACCTCATAATCCACCGGTGCGCTGAAGAGATGGCCAAAGCCGCCTTTATTCACGTTTTCCGGAGTCAGCAGGGTCTCGTTCGTGTTCGACGCCGAACGCGTGTTATCACCGTGGCTGGTCGTGAGTGAAGCCTGCGCGAACGCTGAAACCGCCAGCGTCAGTATGAAAAACAACAAAGTGCAGTCGGCAACCAAGCGCCATGCGCGCGGAGAAACCCTATCAATACAAACGGTTTTCATGATTATTTCAGAAGAATTACGCATTCCCGTGCCTCCAAAAAACCTACACTTAGTCTGCGTACCGTGGAAAATGCACGTCGTGGGCCGGGCTAACCTGGGCAGAAAAGTGGATGTAACTACGGATTCTAGAGGCTTTATACAGCCGCAATAGGGGTGTCAGCAACCCCACTAACGTGTGGGGACGCAACTTGTTGCACATCTTGAACCCTAATTCCGTCGCTTTAGAATCTACTATCCGCCGTCGTACAAAGCGCAAAAACCCGCATGAATCGAGGCAGTTTCAGCCTGCGCTACAGACACGCTGCTACGATGAATTTCGCCACCGCAAACGTTGTATCGGGCTATCCCTTCAGCAATATCGCCAATCGACACCGCCGATGCTCTGGTTATCAAGGGCACTCCCGGGTCTGCGCATCCGGTTGACAACCCCCACTCCTCGCGAGAGCATAAAAACTCGACAAACTTCAGTCCCTGACCAATCAAGAATGATCAAAGAACTCCTCATCTACGCAGTAGCCGTAGCAGCCGTCTGGCTGGTAGCCATGCGTCTGCACTCGGTAAAAGCCCGCCAGATCCTGTATCTAGTCGCCAGTTGGCTTTTCTATTACAGCTGGGGAGGCTGGCTGATCGCTATCCTCATCTTCAGCTCCCTGATGAATTACGCGCTCGGTGAATGGCTGAAGAAGAAAATATCAGCCGGTCGCCTGTGGGTCGGTCTCCTGGCGAACCTGGCTCTTCTTTGCACCTTCAAATATC
>JBAWBE010000382.1:0-5571 GCA_049589635.1 Terriglobales bacterium | reverse complement strand
CTCCGAAGCACGCCGCCTAGCCGACGCCGGCTACACCGAGATCCAGCTCCTGGGCCAAACCGTAAACTCGTACCGCGACCCCTCGCCGCGCCACTGGAATTTCACGGACCTCCTGCGCGCCGTTGCTGCCGTTCCCGGAATTCGTCGCGAGCGTTTCACTACTTCGCATCCCAACGACTTCCACCGCGAGATCGTCCAGGCCATCGACGAAGTCCCCGCGATCTGCGATCACGTCCACCTGCCAGTGCAATCCGGCTCCACGCGCGTCCTGCGCGAAATGCGCCGCACCTACACCCGCGAAGAGTACCTTGAAAAAATCTCTTGGATTCGCGCCGCCCGCCGCCCCATCAGCATCACCTCGGACATCATCATCGGCTTCCCGGGCGAGACCGAAGAAGACGTCGCCGACACCCTTTCATTGCTAGACGAAGCCCAATACGACGCGATCTTCTCCTTCAAATATTCGCCGCGCCCCAACACCAGCGCGATGCGCATGCCCGACGCTATTCCCGAAGAAGAAAAGTCCCGCCGCCTCGCCATCCTCAACGAGCATCAGCGCCAGATTCAAATCAAGCGCAACGAAAACCTGGTCGGCGCGACCTACGAAGTCCTGGTAGACGGCCGCCACTCCGCCCGCAATCAGTGGGCCGGACGCTCCACCTGCAATCGCATGATAAATTTCACTTCGCCTCGCGAGAACATTCTGGGAGAATACGTGCAGGTTAAGATTTTGCGCGCTGGTCCGAATAGTTTGGTCGGCGAGCACGTCGTCTGAAGTTAGGGGGAGGCCACCATGGAACTCGAAGTAAAGATTCGAGGCTTGATGATGGATCCCGTCACCAACATGCCTGTGGTCGTCCTCAAGGAAACTACCGGCAGCGGCATTCTGCCCATCTGGGTCGGCATCTACGAAGCCAACGCGATTGCCCTCGAAATCGAAAAAGTGCAAACGCCAAGGCCGATGACTCACGACCTGCTGAAAAATGTCCTAACCGGTTTGAACGTTCACGTGCAACGCGTGGTCGTCTCCGATCTGAAAGACGACACCTTCTACGCCCTCATCTGGATGGAGCGCGACGGCCAAACCATGTCTATGGATTCGCGTCCCAGCGACGCGCTAGCCCTCGCTCTGCGCCTCGATTGCCCCATCTACGTCGAGGATGAAGTCCTGAAACATTCCCGCATGTCCACCGCCGTCAGCGAAAAAAGCTCCAGCGAAGATCTCCGCAAGTGGCTGGAGAATCTCAACGACGAGGATCTCGGCCGCTATAAGATGTAGCCGTGCGCCGCACCCCAAAATTTCTTCTCTTGCTCTTCGCGGTTTTTCTCGCGCCGCAATTCGTTTTCGCGCAGATGCCGAATCGTCAACCTGGAAGCAATCCGAACGGCCCCCCTTCCGCGACGCCCTCCGAGCCCGAACCGCCCCAGCCGTCCCCAACTCCGGAGCACTCCCGCGTGGTCTATATCACTGACTTTGAACTAGACTCTGTCGCGCAGTCGGCCGATTCGAATCACGCCGCGAGTAGTGCACCGCAAGCGAGCGACACGCCGCCCGCCAGCAACTCGCCGCAAACGAATGCGTCCGCAATGCAGGCGCAACACATGGTGAAGCTGATGTCCGATGAATTAGCGAAGGATTTCAAGAAATCAGGCTACACCGCGAAATTCCTGCGTCCCAGCGACGCGCGTCCCGACGACGGCTTTCTCATCATCGGCATATTCGCGCAGGTCGGGCCAGATAATCGCCTGCGCCGCGCAGTGATCCGCACAGACCAGCCTGCCGAAGCGATGCAGTTATATGTGGCCGTCCAGGATCTCGCAGGTTTCACGCCGCCCCTGTACCAACCGGACCCAACGGACGACGAAGGAACGCAGGCAAGGCCGGCGATCCAACTGAACCCCAACGCCGGAGCCGTGAAATTCTCCATCGAATCAGACATCACAGACAAAGCCATAAAACAAACCGCGCAGAAGATGACCGCCGAACTGGCTAAGAGCATCAATGCCCAAACAAAATCCGGATACCAGCCCCTGAACAAATACGCCAAGCCATAATCCGCCAGCAGCCAGCGCGGATTTGCAGTTGTAGCGTCGCCTTTTCTGGGAGTGCGGGAGCTTGTTTATCCTGAGGAACGAAGGGCTCCCGCTTGTTACAAGGCGAGGCTTGCCCGCCATGGCGGGCTTGCCTCCCCGCTGCAGACTTCTCTACCAACGCTGCGTTGCAGTGGAAGATCGCACAAATCTCAAAACAGTCCCGCCGGCAGCTTCCCCAATCGCTGCAGCACAAACACCGCCAACCCGGCAAACGAATCCTGCATAAAATGTTGAATCATTCCGGGCCGCAGACTCCTGCGATTCGCCGCTAAAACTCCGAAAAGTGCACCATACACTCCGATAGTGATCATTCCCCTAACACCCTGATAGCTATGCGCCGCGCCAAAAATCAAAGCTTGCAGCACGACGGCCGCCGCGTCAGATCCCGTCAACGCGAAGAACTGCTTCTGCAAGTACCCGCGAAACACAAATTCTTCGCAAATCCCGGCAGACAGCGACAGTACAACCCACAGCGACATTTCCGCCAAGCTGCGCGGCGCCAGAACCATCGCGGCTCGCACCGCCTGCGTATTTACTCCGAGCGAAAACCGCAACCCGACCAACACTGCAATCACCACGATCCAAAACATGAACGCCACGCCGATATCGCGCAATACGTCACGCGCCGAACTCCACTTTCCCCCGATCAGCCCGAGCATCGTTCCGCCCGCTGGCTTCACTCCCAGGAACCACACGTACGCCACCAATACCAGCTCAAACCCAATCATGAAAAGATAAAGCGGCACTCGCGTCGTGAAATGCCGGCTCTCCAGAGTGGCAACAGTCGCGCGTCCGAAGAAAGCATAGCCGCACACAAACACCACAAACACAATCGTGTGCCACACTGGCGCAACGAGTTCCCGCTGCGGTGCCGGCTGGCTAGCAGTTTCTAAAGTAGAAGCAGACATTGATTGGAAGTGACAGAGCGCCTAGGCCTCAGAATATAGCAATCCATTAATTCTGCGCGGTGGAGTTCAGCACTGCGCGTCCAGAGGGTAACTCGCTACGCGCCGGGCATGTTCCGGCAACCAACTCGCCCCGTCCAAACGTCTCCGTGTCCTCTATGTTAAATCTCTCTCCGTCAAAAGCTAAGAGCAAAAAGCGCCGGAACGAACCGCCTACACCAGCGGCTTCGACATAATGATGAAATAACACTCCTGCTTCGTAGCTACCTCAGCCGGAAACGGAGCCGTTCCGGTTTCCACATATCCCAATCCCCAATAGAATGGTGGCAATTCCGCCCTCAGATTCACGATTTGTATATCCATAAAGCGACAACCTGCTCCCCGCGCCGCATCCTCCACCTCACGAATTAACCGTCGTCCCAGACCCCTGCGTTGCCGCGCAGGATCCACCGCCAACAATCCGAAGTAAGCCCGTTCACCGCGCAGTTCCAGATACACGCAACCCAACAACTCGCCGCCCTCTTCAGCCAAAAGAAACTTGCCCTTCGCCATCATTCTCCGAAGCGTTTCGCCATCAATCCGATCGCGCTCCACAAAAAAGCTCTCCGCCCGCCGGAACGCCCCATTCACCACCCGCGCGATCGCATCCACGTCGCCCGCCTCCGCCCAGCGGATGTGAATGTCGCGACTCATTGACGTGCCAGCCATAACTCAAGATACGTCAAACCACTGCTGAAGCGCAGCATCAGCGCGATCCAGCGCCGTCTCGTCCTGAGAGGCCTCCAGCGGCGGGATCGAAGGAAGGCGCGGCATAAGTTAGCCCGCCGCGGAAGCGGCGGGTGCCGGACGAACAGAACCACCAGCGCCGAAGGTGCCGCACATGCCTCAGAGAACTTCCTCGTGCAACCAACCATCCTATCCGCATGCATACCTTGCGCGCCCTGGGGGCTTGAGCGACAATGCCCGAAGGTCGGCCAAAATTCAGCCCAGTCAGGAAAACAGAGCTTTGGCGCGGTTCGCACCATTTTTCGCTTGCAGTAAAGGTCGCCAAGTGGGTACAGTGAGCCTACTTGTGGTAGGACTGGGGCCAAGGGCCGCCATATGTAGCCCTATGGTTGCCAAACGGGGAATCGCGAGGGGCACAGCTTGACTTGCGTCATCGCAGTTGCCAATCAAAAAGGCGGCGTCGGGAAAACCACCACCTCCATCAACCTCGCTGCCGCTCTCGCACTAAAGAAAAAAAAGACTCTCCTGATTGACCTCGACCCGCAATCCAACGCCACCATCGCCTTCTTTGATTCGGCCGATGTGCAAACCTCAATGTACGACGTCTTCGCCGATCATCCGGCCGAGCTGGCAAAAGTGATTCGTCCCACCAAGGACGAAAATCTTTTCGTCGCGCCCGGAAAACTCGCGCTGGCTCGCCTCGAACAACAGCTAGCCGGTCAATTTGACGCGCCGTATAAATTGAAAGACGCGCTCACTCCGATCCTCAAAGAATACGAGTTCGTGATCTTCGATACGCCGCCCGCGCTCGGCATTCTCACCGTCAACGCGCTGGTCGCTTCCACGCACTTGCTCGTGCCAATTCAGGCCGCCTACTTCGCCATCGAAGGCACCGACGACCTGCTCGAAACCTACGCGCGCATTCGCTCGCGCCCGAACCCAGATCTGAAAGTCCTCGGCGTGGTCATCACGCTTTACGACAAGCGCACCAACATCTCGCGCGACACGCACGAACAGATTCGCGCTGTCTTCGGCGACGCGCTTTTCAAAACGCGCATCAGCAAGAACGTACGCCTCGAAGAAAGTCCCGCGTACAAAGAAACCGTATTCTCCTTCGCGCCCAAATCGTCTGGCGCCGAGGACTACAAGAAGCTAGCCCAGGAGGTATTACAACGTGTCCAAGAGGATCGGGTTACCCGTCACTCTCAAGATGCGGCATGACGCGCATTATGTCGAAACGCTGACCAGTTTCAGCGGCGCGTCGGTCGGCCGCATGATTCCGACGGATAAAATCCGCCCGAATCCAGACCAGCCCCGCAAAGCGCTCGGCGATCTTCGCGAACTCACCGATTCCATTCGCGAGAAAGGCGTCCTCGAACCGCTGCTCGTTCGCTTCATCCCGCGCGAAGACACGTACTACATCATCTCCGGTGAGCGCCGCTACCACGCATCGAAAGCCGCCGGCTTGCACGAGCTTCCCTGCATCGAGAAAATTGCCGACGACGCCGAAACTCTCGAGCTCGGCCTGATCGAAAATCTCCAGCGCAAAGATCTCACCGCTTTCGAAGAGGCCGACGGGCTTTCTCGGCTGGCCGAGCATTTCGATTACACGCACGACGACATCGCCAAAAAAATCGGCCGCGCCCGTTCCAGCGTCACCGAAACCATGTCTCTCCACGTAATTCCCGACCAAGTCCGCAAAGCCTGCATCGAACGCGGCGTCCTGACCAAGTCGCTGCTGCTCCAGGTCGCGCGCCAACCGAACGAACGAAAAATGACCGAGATGGTGGACCGCATCTCCCAAGGCGGCCTAACGAGAGACGAAGCCCGTCGCGCCCGCCAACAG
>JBAWBE010000381.1:0-28188 GCA_049589635.1 Terriglobales bacterium | reverse complement strand
ATACAATCCTGATCGCTTCGGTGTATGCGAGATGCTCCTGCTCCAGAATCCGTTCCGCCAGAGTATGCTCGTCATCTGAGTCGAGAACGGGAACTGTTTTCTGAATGATGATTGCACCGTGATCGAGCTCCTCGTCGACGAAATGCACTGTGCAACCGCTCACCTTTACTCCGTAGGCAAAGGCCTGCTCCTGAGCTTCGAGTCCAGGAAAAGCAGGCAGGAGGGACGGATGAATATTGAGAATCCGCTGCGGAAACTGCCGCACGAACCAAGGTGAAAGCAGCCGCATATAGCCAGCCAGGCAGATGAAATCGACCTCACGCTCACGCAATGCGGCGACAACTTCGCGGTCATGCGCTTCACGTTCTTTTCCCTTGGAAGGAATTACGAGCGCATCGAGCCCGCGTTTGCGTGCCGTCTCGATTCCCTGCGCATCCGTCCGATTCGAAATGACAGCCGTGATGCGTGCATTCGGAATGCGTCCCGCGTCAATGCTGTCAGCAATTGCGATAAAGTTTGAGCCGCGCCCGGAAAGAAGGATTCCAAGATTTTTCATCACGATATAGCAGGTTTGAGCAAGTCAAAAGTCAGAAGTCAAATTGAAGTAAAACCTTACGTTCCCTTGGTTTTACTTCTTCAATTTGACTTCTGACTTCTGACTTCTGACTTGCACTTTCTGACCTAGCTGTACATCACCTTCCGCTCGCCCTTCACGATCCGCCCCACGCTGTAGAACTTTTCGCTGGCGCGCTCGAGCAGCGTTTGCGCTTTCTTGAATTTCTTTGCCGGAACCACGACCAACATGCCGAGCCCCATGTTGAATGTCCGCAGCATCTCTTCCTGCTCGACTTTTCCGAGGTGCTGGAGGTGCTCGAAAATCGGCGGCACCGGCCAGGTGCCAAGTTCTATCACGGCCGCCGTCCCCTTCGGAAGCACTCGTGGCAAGTTCTCAGTGATGCCACCGCCGGTGATGTGCGCTAGCGCCGCGACGCATTCACCCGCCACCAGTTTGCGAATGATTGGCCAGTAGCTGCGATGGGTTCGCATCAGTTCGTTGCCGACTTTATTTTTGATTTCGCTGACGAATGTCTCCGGTGAATAGCCCGCGATTTCAAATAGCAGTTTGCGGGCCAGCGAATAGCCGTTGGTGTGGAGGCCATTCGAGGGCAATCCCAGCACGCAGTCGCCGATCTGCACATCTTTGCCGTTAATAATCTTTTCCCGCTCCACCACGCCCACGATAAATCCGGCCAGATCGTATTCACCCTTGGGATAGAAGCCCGGCATCTCAGCCGTTTCGCCCCCGATCAGCGCGCAGCCATTGTGCTTGCAGGCTTCCGCCAGTCCGCCAACAATCTTCTCGGCGACCTCGGGCTCGAGCGTTCCGGTCGCCAGATAGTCCATAAAAAACAGCGGCGCGGCGCCCTGCACGGCAATGTCATTTACGCAGTGATTCACGAGGTCAGCGCCCACTGTGTGGTGCAGGTTCATTTCAAACGCGACTTTGAGCTTGGTTCCGACACCGTCGACGCTCGAAACCAGCACCGGATCGAGATATTTCTTGTCGACTGAGTACAGCCCGCCGAACCCGCCAATCTCGCTCAGCACGCCCTTCGTAAAAGTTTTGTGGGCCAGATACTTGATGCGCTGCTTGGTGCGGTTGCCCCGGTCAATATGGACACCGGCGTCGGCATAGGTCATTGGGACGCTGGATGAGTTGGGGTTTTGGGCCACGTTTAAGTCCGTTATGTCCGGGTGAAGAAGTCTGGCGTGCTACGAGCCGGGGAATCTGTTCGAGCGCATCAAATTCTAGCACGTTCGCGGGCTGCCTCCGCTGGAGCGAGGTTCGCACCACGTGAGATCCAAAACAAAAAACCCAGCGGAGACTCGCCGGGCTTGGAAACGTACCAAAAAGAACTCGACTTACTCACTCAAATTACTTACTCATGTTGTCTTTTTTCGCGTCGTCCTTCTTGGTGTCGTCTTTCTTCTTGGCGGCCTTTTTCTTGGCCGGTTTCTTGTCCTTCGAATCGGCTGTCTTGTCGCCAGCTTTTGCGTCAGAGCCAGAGGCCTGGGCAAAAGCAAACGACGACATCGAAACGGTCAGCGCGAGCGCGAACATCAACGCCAGTACTCTCTTCATGGTTGCTCCTTCTAATGAATCGTGTTGCACACGACCGCCCGAGAGAGGAATTCAGATTTTCCCGGGGCGCGGAGAATTGTATCCCTACTGCCAAGATTTTCCAAGCAGATGAAACGGCATCACTGGGGAGTTCCAGATCACAGCCAAAAAATCGACCGCGGAAGTCTCTGTACTGCCGTGTTCCCGCAGCTGCAAATGCAGCCCGGCCTTCGATATAATTGTTATTGTTATTGGTACTACGATGACATCTGGCCGAACTGGGGCGGAACTGGCTGTTTTAGCCGTCGTCTGCGTCCTTACCATTTTCCTTTTCCCAGCGATGCAAGGTCCCTACTCCGCAGTGCACGGTCCAGTGAGCGCGCTTCAGGCAGTTCGCGCAGCCGCCCGGCTCCGCATTGCGATTGTGCAATCGGCACTGAAGTCGTCGCATAACTTCCCACTTCCTTCGCTCCTCACCCTCTTCTGGATGGCTGCGGCTGCCGTAGAGTACAGGCCAATTAGCCTGACCGAATGCGACGGCGTCCTACGCTGCTGATCCTCGTCGGCTGTAATCCAACCGCAACGTTCATCTTGCCGCTTGCGAAGATTAGGCATTAGATTCGGCATTCCATGTGAGTGAGCGGTGGTTACGGCTATTGGCACACTTCAAAGTCTGCGCGCAACGCCCCCGACTTCGTTCGTCGGCGGGACGATCACCATTTACGAACGTCTGCACATCATCTGAGGAGATGACCATGACAAACAAATTAGCCCACGAGAGATTGCGTATTTCTTCCTTAGTTGCAGTACTGGCGGTAGTGTTGTTGTCGGCGGGTTGCGCGAAGAAAGTTGCGAAGGCAACTCCGGCCGCGCCGCCTCCAGCACCGGTTACGCCGACCGCCACCCTAGCGGCGAACCCAAGGACGATCGAACAAGGCCAGTCCACTACCCTAACCTGGCAGACCACTAACGCGACCGAAGTCACGATCGCAGGATTGGGAACTTTGCCGGCCTCCGGTTCGCGTTCCGTTGCACCAGGCACATCAATCAGCTATACGCTGGTCGCCGCGGGTCCGGGGGGAACCAAGGATGCCTCGGCTCGCGTGACCGTGAACCAGAAAACCGAAGCGTCGTATTCTCCGTCGGACGAGGAACTGTTCGCCAGGAACGTGGGAGACGTCTTCTTCGACTACAACGTGTCCAACATTCGCCCAGACGAAACCACCGTCGCACAACGGGATGCCGCTTTTCTCAAGCAACATCCGAGCCTCAATGTGGTCATCGAAGGGCATTGCGATGACCGCGGATCGATCGAGTACAACCTCGCTCTCGGAACGAGTCGGGCCGAATCCGTGAAGCAGGCTCTTCTCCAGCAGGGCGTTCCGGCTGATCGTCTCAAGACGATCAGCTACGGTAAAGAAAAGCCATTCTGCAACCAGGACGACGAACAGTGCTGGCAACAGAATCGGGTAGATCACTTCTCCCTCGCGCACTGAGTGTTTAATGGGGCGGCCCTCTGATTGGACCGCCTCTTTGACTTTCTGTCGTCCGATAAATTCCGTTCGTACTGCTGCACTTCGTACTACTGCACAAGGATCGCGCACGCGAACTGTGGAGACTCTGTGTCACCTAACCAGCAATTAGAAAATAACCGCCGCGCGGCGGGACGCGATATTCTCTTGGAAGGACCTCGTGGTGAGATGAGCGCATCCGATCAGGCAATACCCGCAAGTTGGTGGAGAACGCCGCTTCTTCAGCGTTTCGTGAAACTACAGACGCGGGAGAATCAAGTCTTTCTGGTATTGGCCCTGGTGATTGGCGCCTTAACCGGTCTTGTCGTGGTAGCTTTCATCCTACTCACGGAGCGCATGGGAATGCGCCTTTATCCCCCTGGCGGCGCACCCTGGCGGCGCTTGCTGTTTCCAGTTGTCGGTTCGCTTGGCATTGGCTATCTTCTTTATCGCTATTTTCCAAACGCGCGAGGCAGCGGAGTTCCACAGACCAAAGCGGCTCTCTATGCGCGCGATGGACGCATCCTGCTTCGCACCGTGTTGGGTAAGTTTTTCTGCACCTCCGCCACACTTGCCAGCGGCATTCCTCTCGGACGCGAGGGTCCATCCGTCCAAGTCGGCGCGGGGATTGCATCGCTCCTTGGCCGAGCCCTCGGACTTCGCCCGGAAAAAGTAAAGGCTCTGATTCCCGTAGGCGCGGCCGCCGCCATCGCTGCCGCGTTCAACACGCCTCTGGCCGCCGTGCTCTTCGCGCTCGAGGAAATTGTCGGCGACATGAACGCCCCCGTCCTCGGTTCGGTGGTGCTCGCATCGGCCACGTCATGGATGGTTCTTCGCCTCCTGCTCGGCAACCATCCTCTGTTCAGGGTTCCGCGCTATGAACTCGTCAGCCCGATCGAATTCCTGATTTATGCCGTGCTCGGCGTCGCAGGTGGTCTCGCGTCCGTGGCGTTCACCAAGTTGCTCCTCACCATGCGCGCTCGTTTTCTTCGGCTTCCGCCAAAGACCGCATGGTTCCTTCCGGTGGTCGGTGGTCTATTAGTCGGCGTAACCGGGTGGTTCGTTCCGCAGGGTCTTGGCGTGGGCTATGGTTACGTCGGCCAAGCGCTCAACGGGCAAATGACGCTCAAATTAATGCTCGTGCTGGTTGTGCTCAAACTGATCACCGTGCCTACCAGCTACGCGTCCGGCAACGCAGGTGGCATTTTCGGCCCCGCGCTTTTCATCGGCGCGATGCTCGGCGGATCGTTAGGCACGGTTGCGCATCACCTCTTCCCGGCCCATACCGCGACCTCCGGCGCCTACGCGCTGGTCGGCATGGGAGCCGCGTTTGCCGGTATCGTCCGAGCGCCCATGACTTCCGTTCTCATGATTTTTGAAATGACGCAGGACTACGCCGTCATCGTCCCTCTCATGATCGCGAATCTCGTCAGCCTGTTCATCTCCTCGCAATTGCAACATAGTCCGATCTACGAGGAACTGGCGGAGCAGGATGGCATCCACTTGCCGACCGCCGAATCGCGCAACCGTCTCGCGCAGCGGCAAGTCGTGCGGGTCATGCGCGCCGCGACACCATCACTGCCCGCTGAGCTCACTGTTCAAGAGGCCCTCGAACACGCCCGCGCCGATGCCGGCGAATTTCGGACGTGGCTGGTTGTCGATCAACGCGGTGTAGTCGGTGTAATCAGCCTGACCACGCTGCAGCAGGAACTTCAGGAAAGAGCCGATAGAAAAATAGGCGAATTGCTCGATCCCATGGTTTTCCCCCACGTCCACTCCGACCAGGGACTGGATCTCGCGCTTGAGCGCATGGGAACGAATCAGCTTGATCTTCTGCCGGTAGTGAGCCGCGCCGACGTTCACAAGCTGTTGGGAGTTGTTACGTTGCCGGATGTGCTCGCGTCCTATGGTGTGAGCCGTCCGGATAGCGCGTAGCCGCGAAGTGAATTTTTCGGCGCGCACTCCATCGTCTGATTGTGCTGCTATGATGCTTTCCGACTTTTCTTTTGGAGAATGGAATGAAGATTTTCACATTCGTACTTTTTGCAATCTTGGCGGTTCCCTTCGCTGTTGCCCAACAGGACCAATCCTCGGACGCGCCCGACAGCGCTAAACAAGCTGCCCATAAAAATCAAGACAAGGCAAAAAAGGAACAGCCGCCAGCCAACGCCGAAAAGTCATCCGAGGCCAACAAGGCCGAGGCGGCCAAGTCAGAAGAGGCGACCGACAAAGAAGAGCATTTTGATGTCAGCGAAGTTCCGCCCGTCATCACGCATCACACGATAACCGTGAACGGCAAGGCGCTCGCCTACACGGCGACTACTGGACGGCTTCCGCTCAAGCGCGCCGACGGCAAGATTGAAGGGGAAATGTTCTTCGTCGCCTACACGCTCGATGGCCAGGATGCCGCCAAGCGTCCGTTGACCTTCGCCTTCAACGGCGGCCCGGGTTCCGCCTCGGTGTGGCTGCACATGGGTGCGCTCGGCCCCAAGCGTGTCGTGCTCCAGCAAAACGGTTTCATGCCCGCCGCGCCCTACCGCGTCGAAGACAATCCCGATACGCTGCTCGATCGCAGCGACATCGTGATGGTCGATGCCATGGCTACAGGCTACTCGCGCGCCGCCAATGCCGAACTGACCAAGAAATTTCTCGGCGTCAAAGGCGATGTGCAGGCCTTCGGAGAATTTATCCGCCTTTACCTCTCGCGTTACGAGCGCTGGAGTTCTCCATTGTTTCTGTTCGGCGAAAGCTACGGAACGACGCGCGCAGCCGGCCTTTCGGGCTATCTCGCCGATCACGGAATCGCGTTCAACGGCGTCACGTTGCTTTCGACTGCGGTCGATTTTGCGACTCTGGAATGGAACGACTCGAATGACATGCCGTACTTCCTGCTGGTTCCATCATTCAGCATGATCGCTGCCTATCATCACAAGCTGTCGGCCGACCTCACCGCCGACATCAACAAAACGCGCGACGAAGTTGTGCGCTGGTCGCTCAACGACTACGCAAATGCGCTCAGCAAGGGCGACACCCTGAGCCCCGATGAGCACCGGAAAATTGTCGAGCAATTGTCCCGCTACATCGGCCTGCGGCCCGAGGTGATCGAAGCGCACGACATGCGCATCGACGTGCCCACGTTCATGCGCGAACTACTACTCGATCAGAAGCTGATCACTGGCCGGCTCGACGGCCGCTTCACCAGCCCGAATCCCGGCAATGATCGCTTTTTCGATCCAACCAGCGCCGCGATCCTGCCTCCCTACACGTCGGCGTTCTACAACTACCTGCGCACCGAGCTGAACTACAAAATCGACATGCCGTATCGCGTCTTCGCCTACGACGAGCCGGTCTTTCAAAAGTGGGATTGGGGCAACGCCGAAGAGGGTTTCCCAAGCACAGCCGGCGGTCTGCGTTCGGCGATCATCAAGAATCCGTATATGAAGGTGCTGGTGATGGAGGGCTATTATGATCTAGCTACTCCGTTTGCCGCCGCCAACTACACGATTGACCACCTGAACCTCGACCCGAAGTTCCGCGAGGGCATATCCTTCGCGACCTACAGTGCCGGCCACATGGTTTACGTCGACCGCGCTGAACACGACAAAATGAAAAAAGATCTCGTGCAGTTTATGGACAAGTGTTTGAAGTAGAGCCGTTGCCCGAAGCGTAAACCGAATATCATGCGCGCCGCAGCGATCTTCGGATTGGGAACGCCTGGCTCCGATCTTCAGCCATTTCAAGCGAACTCGGCGACCACGTGGACCGAAGGCCTTCCTGTCTCGTCGAGCGACGCGGATGCGGTTGTAATCTTCGGCGGCGACGGCACCATCCATCGCCATCTACCGGCGCTTGTGCGGCTTCAGCTTCCAGTGCTGGTAGTTCCATCCGGAAGCGGCAATGATTTTGCCCGCGCGTTGAAGCTGCGCTCAATTCGCGATTCGCTGACAGTCTGGCGCGACTTCGAATCCGGAAAAATTCAAGCACGGGCCGTCGATCTGGGCGTCATTCGTTCCGTGGCCGCTTCGGAGGCGGCCACTCCGGAGACAGTCGGTTTTGAGACAGCCCGTCCTGAAATGGAGCGCTATTTTTGTTGCGTAGCCGGCTGCGGACTCGACTCCGTCACCGCGCGCCGGGCCAACCAAATGCCACGCTGGCTGCGCCGTCACGGAGGCTACGTGCTTGCGCTAGCGCCCGCACTCTTTAAACTTCCGGCGTATCCGATGCAAATTACGCTCTGGAATGGCTCGGGCGAGCATCGCAACGTACATCACGACGAAAAGCCGCGGCTCACGTTACTGGCCGCGTTTGCCAATACGCAGTTTTACGGAGACGGCATGCGCATCGCTCCGCAAGCCGACATGGCCGACGGACAACTCGACATCTGCCGCATTTCGACCATGAATCCCTTCGAGCTTTTTTGTATGTTTCCGACGGTTTATTTTGGTCGCCATCTGCTCTCGCCGAAGGTCGAGTACTCGAAAGCCGACCGGGCGCGCGTGGAATCCGAGATGCCGCTTGAGATTTACGCGGACGGGGAGTTCGTATGCGAGACGCCCGCCGAAATTTCAGTCGCAGCAGGCGCGCTCCGCGTGATTGCGGAGCCGAGCTAGATTAATTTGTCGCCGCCACCTGTTTCGCTGCCTGCGGAAAGCGCTCATCCAGCGCCATGTTCAGCTCGAGAACATTCACCCGCGGCTCGCCGAGAAATCCCCACTGGCGGTTTGCGGTATGTTGCTGAACGAGTTTCTTAATGTCCGCTTCGGTCGCTTTGCGCTCCAGCGCCACGCGCCGAACCTGAAACGCCGCCGCCGCCGGTGTGATGTCCGGATCGAGCCCTGAAGCCGACGTCGTCACCAGGTCCACCGGAACCGGAACGCCAGGATTTTCAACTTGTACGCGTGCCACGTCACCATTCACTCGCGCAATCAACTGCGCATTCGTTGGCCCGAGGTTCGAGCCCGAAGAGGCACTGGCATCATAGCCAGCCGCGCCCGCCGCAGATGGCCGCGTATGAAAATATCCCGGCCCTGTAAACGGCTGCCCAATCAATCGCGAGCCGACTACGACTCCATTGCGAGGGATCAAATCACCATTCGCTTGCCTGGGAAAAAACAATCTCGCCAGCCCGGTCACGAGCAGCGGATAAAGAATTCCTAGCAAGACCGTCGTCGCGATCGTCATCAAAACAGTGGTGAGCAAATGTTTCTTCATATCTCTTTTCTAATCCGTTCCCGTTTCGTGTCTCTCGTCACGCTGGAAGGGCACCGCTCCGACTCCCTTTGGCAAGCCGGAGGGTGCCGCTTTCCACACCGCACCGTTCCCGGCGAGGGGACGCCCTTGAACGGGGCGGAAGCTCGAAACACGAAGCCTCAAGACTCTTCTCTAAACCAGCCGGATGCGGGTAATCAGCAAGTCAATCAACTTGATCCCGATAAACGGAACCACCAGCCCGCCAAAGCCATAGACGAGCAGGTTCTTTCGCAGCAGCGTCTCAGCGCTCATCGCATGATATTTAACCCCCTTAAGCGCCAGCGGAATCAGCGCAACAATAATCAGCGCGTTAAAGATGACCGCCGAAAGCACCGCCGACTGCGGCGTTGCGAGATGCATAACGTTCAGGGCATTCAGCACGGGAAACGTCCCGGCAAACATCGCCGGAATAATTGCGAAATATTTGGCGACGTCGTTGGCAATTGAAAAAGTAGTCAGCGCGCCACGCGTCATCAGCAATTGTTTGCCGATGGCCACAACCTCGATGAGCTTCGTCGGATTCGAGTCGAGGTCCACCATGTTTCCCGCCTCTTTCGCCGCCTGCGTTCCCGTGTTCATCGCGACGCCGACATCAGCCTGAGCCAGCGCAGGAGCATCGTTCGTGCCGTCGCCCGTCATCGCGACCAGTTTGCCCTCGGCCTGCTCGCGCCGGATCAAATCCATCTTGTCCTTGGGAGTCGCCTCGGCGAGGAAGTCGTCGACACCGGCTTCACGCGCTATCGCCGCCGCCGTCAGAGGGTTGTCGCCGGTGATCATCACCGTTTTAATTCCCATGGCGCGTAGTTGTTTGAAGCGGTCGATCATTCCGCCCTTGACGATGTCTTTGAGATAAATGACGCCGAGTGCGCGCTGATTTTCGGCGACGATCAGCGGCGTTCCACCAGAGCGCGCAATCTGTTCGACGCTCGCTTGAATTTCGCGCGGCAATGAAGTGCCAAACTGATTCAGATATTTCGAAATCGAATCGACCGCGCCCTTGCGGATCTCGCGCCCGTCCAGATTTACGCCCGACATGCGCGTCTGCGCCGTGAAGGGGACGAACACGGCTTCATGAGCCGCGAGTTCCCGGCCGCGCAGCCCATAGCGCTCTTTCGCGAGCACAACAATCGACCGGCCCTCGGGCGTCTCATCGGCCAGCGACGATAACTGCGCTGCATCCGCCATCTCAGCCTCAGTAATCCCTGGTGCGGGAATGAACTCCGCGGCCTGCCGATTGCCGAGCGTAATCGTGCCCGTCTTATCGAGCAGCAGCGTGTTGACGTCCCCGGCCGCCTCCACCGCGCGCCCCGACATGGCCAGCACATTGTGCTGGACGAGCCGGTCCATACCGGCTATGCCAATCGCGGAGAGCAGACCGCCAATGGTCGTTGGAATCAGGCAGACCAGCAGCGAGACCAGCACAAATACCGTTTGTGGAGATCCCGAGTAAATTGCGAACGGTTGCAGCGTGACTACCGCTAAAAGAAAAATGATAGTCAGCCCCGCGAGCAGAATGTTGAGCGCAATCTCATTCGGAGTTTTCTGACGCTCCGCGCCTTCGACCAGCGCAATCATGCGGTCGAGGAAAGTTTCTCCCGGATTCGACGTAATACGCACCTTTATCTGATCAGAGAGAACGCGCGTGCCGCCGGTGACGGCTGATCGATCGCCGCCAGCTTCGCGGATGACAGGAGCCGATTCTCCGGTGATGGCGGATTCATCGACTGACGCGACGCCTTCGATTACTTCGCCGTCTCCGGGAATGAATTCGCCGGCGGTCACCATAACGATGTCGCAGGACCGCAGTTTTGCACTCGCCACCGACTCGATTGTCCCGTCCGCGAGCAAACGTCGCGCCACGGTTTCAGACCGGGCCTTGCGCAGCGTGTCCGCCTGTGCTTTGCCGCGGCCTTCGGCCATCGCCTCGGCAAAGTTCGCGAACAGCACCGTGAACCAAAGCCAGAGCGTGATCTGCAGATTGAATCCGAAACTTCCTCGGTCCCGGAACAGCAGTGACGTCGTCACCACGCTGCCTACCTCGACCACAAACATCACGGGGTTCTTCATCATCGTGCGCGGATCGAGCTTTACGATGGAATCGAACAGTGCGCGCCGTATGATCTTCGCGTCCCACAAGCTCTTGCTTTTGTGCTCTGCCATAAGTCTCTTAGAAGAACCCCTTAGAATGTCTTCCCTGCCATCATCAACAAATGCTCAAGCACCGGCCCAAGGCTAAGAGCCGGGAAAAATGTGAGCGCTCCCACAATCACAATCACCGAGACAAGCAAAACCGAGAACAGCGGCGTGGTGACTGGAAAAGTTCCAGCCGTGGGAGGCACCGCTTTCTTTTTTGCCAGGCTGCCAGCGATTGCCAGCATCGGAATGATCATGAAAAATCGCCCGATCAACATGGTCATTGCACCCGAGGTGTTGTACCAGAGTGTATTTCCGTTGAATCCTGCGAACGCCGAACCGTTGTTGCCGGCCTGCGATGTAAACGCATAGAGAATCTGTGTCAATCCATGTGGCCCGGCATTGCTGATGCTGGATGTGCCAAATCCCTCGACCGACGAAATACCTGTAAGCACGAGGATGATGAGTGGAAAGACCAACGTGACCAGCATCGCCATCTTCACGTCGTATGCTTCAATCTTCTTGCCGAGATACTCCGGCGTTCTGCCAACCATAAGTCCAGCGATGAACACCGATAACACGACATAGATGAGGATTCCGTATAAGCCCGCACCCACGCCGCCGAACACAGTCTCGCTGAGCATGATGTTGACCAGCGGAACCAGTCCGCCTAGCGGGGTGAACGAATCGTGTACGCCGTTGATGGCGCCGCAACTCGCGTCTGTCGTGACGGTGGCAAAAAGCGCGGAACTGGTGATGCCAAAGCGTACTTCCTTGCCTTCCATGTTTCCGCCTGCCTGCTGAGTACTTACTCTTTGATCGACTCCGTGCAGGAGCGGATTGCCTTTTGCTTCTGACCAATATGCGGTTGTGACGCCGCACGCAAACAGAATCGCCATCGCTGCCCACACCGCCCAGCCATGGCGCGGCGAACCCGTCATCCGACCGAGCGTATAGGTAAGTCCGGCGGGAATCGCAAAGATCGACAACATCTGGAGGTAGTTAGAAAGCGGGGTTGGATTCTCAAAAGGATGAGAGCTATTGGCATTGAAGAATCCGCCGCCATTCGTTCCCAGCATCTTGATCGCTTCCTGCGATGCCACCGGGCCTTGCGCGATAACTTGGTCGGTCACCGTATCCATGACGGGTCTGCCGTCCGTACCGACTACGGGCTTGCCATCGGCCCCGGTTCTCTGAACCTGCTGCGGTTCGACCAGCTTCGCCGTGTCGTACTGGTGGAGATTTTGCACCACTCCCTGCGAGACCAGCGCCAGCGCGTAGACGATGCATAGGGGCAGCAGCACCCACAATGTCGCGCGGGTCATGTCGACCCAGAAGTTCCCGATGGTCTCTTTCTCGCGGCGCGCGATACCGCGAACGAACGCAATCGCAAGCGCAATGCCGACCGCGGCTGAAACAAAATTGTGGTAGGCGAGGCCGGCCATTTGTGTGAAGTAGCTCATGACGCTCTCGCCCGAATAATTCTGCCAGTTTGTATTCGTCGTGAACGATGCTGCAGTGTTGAACGCCAGCGCGGGCAAGACTCCGGCAAAGTGCCGCGGATTCCATGGCAGAATCAACTGCACGCGCTCAATCAGATACAGCAATAGCATCGAGGCGCCGCTGAACAGGAGCATCGTGAAGGCGTATTCCGTCCAGCGCATCTCGTGCTCTTCGTCGACGCCCGTTAGGCGGTAAAGCAAGCGCTCGACCGGCCGGAGGACCGGGTCGAGAAATGTGCGCTCGCCACTAAATACTCTCGCCATGAACACACCGAGAGGCTTTGTAATTGCCAGAATCAGTGTGAGGAATAAGACAATCTGAAACCAACCATTTGCAGTCATGACTAGAACTTCTCCGGCCTAAGCAGCGCGTACAACAGATAGACCATCAGCCCGGCGCTGACCAGCAGCATGATGATCGATTCGACATCCATAGCGTCTCCCTCAGTCAATGCGCTCAGTGAATGCGGTCGCAGAAGTGCACATAAGCCAGCGACAGCGCGAAAAATGCGATTGTGACTGCGACGAAAATCAAGTCGTACAAGCCGTCACCTCCAAAATAAAGCTGCTGAACACTCGATCCCGACCGTCAGAACTTGACCATGATGTCGAGATCGATGAAATGCTCATCCCGCCGCAAATCAGGGAACCAAACACTGCTGCCCTGCGTTCCACAGGCAGTTTGCGCGCCACTAAGCGAGAGTGACATCGACGAGTTTCCGTTGTTGCACGCGAAGTATTCGGGGAAGCCGTTGTTGGTATAGGGCACTCCACCCGGACCCGGTGGCGTGATTCCGCCCTTCCCCGTCCAGTAGGGCACACTCGCATGCCGGTAGTCATACTCCCAGCGGAATGTGATCCATTGCTTGGGCATGTAATCGTAGGTGATCGACGTATCCCAGGCCTTGTACGGATCGCCCGGATTCTCGGTGAAGTAAGGCGAGTTGATCGCCGCCGAAGGCGCGGTCTCGCCGTTGATAGGCGGCAGCAGGACGAGATACCGTCCCGGATTATTGATCTGTCCGCCGCCGATGGTTAAACCGTAAGTATCTTTCTTGAACCACGCCCGGTTATAAAGCATGTAGCCTAGGAAGCTCTGCTTGGGTCCGCCGGCCCTGGTGCCGTAGCAACTCACGCCACCGCCAAATTCGCAGCCCATGTCGCCAGTAAATGAGAAAGCCATCTTGTCGAGGCGGTTTCCCGGTTTGTCGTAATACTTGATCTCCACGCTGTCGTCGGTGTGAATGCGGCCGCGCTTCGGTATGTACAGATCGTCGTGTCCGAGCCCATAGTTGTTCGAGATAACGTTGATCCATGGACGCGGTGTCCACTTGACCTGTCCGCCCAGGCCCTTGCGCGAATTTGCCGAGCCATATGATTGCCAGCCATTGATGAGCCACGGCTCAATCTTCAAATGCGGTGTCGGGAAAATCTGGACGCGCAGGCCCTCAAAAAACCATGGCGTATTGGACGATACGTAGGACGGCTGGTATGCCCAGTTGTCGAAGTTGTAATAACTGAACAACCCGATGTAGGACAGGAAGATCCCGGCGTCGATATTGATTCCGTTCAACGCGTCGATGTGATAGCCACCGTAAGCTTCCGCCAGGTCGCGATGCGCCTCGTTGAGATTCCACTGTCCCTTGGCATAACTGGGGTCATTGCGTACGGTTGTGGTCGAGTACATGCCAAATTGAGTCATGAATCGGGCGCGAACGTTGTCGTAGTGGAAATCGCCTCCGAGGCCAAGCTGCTCGAGCTGAATTTCGTTGGTGCGGAACAGTTCACTCGATCCACCCATCGAATTATCGATTGGCTTGTTGAAGTCGTAGTTGTAGGTGACGTCGGTACGAATCTCCGGCGTAAAGAACTTGGAGTCGAATGCCACGTCCTTATTGCGCGGATTACCGTTCAGCCAGGTCCAATCCCAATCGGAAAAGGGCACGATCTTCGCCGGTTTCGTAGCTTCCGTCGCTACCGTCTCATTCTGCGTTGAGGAGGCGATGGGAGTGGCGGCCGGGGTCACCAGCATCGGCGGCGCAGTCGCTTTGGCCGAGGGCACCACGGTGTCCGGTTGGCCCGCGGCTTCATGTTCTTTCAGTTGAAGTTCGAGTTGTTCGACCCGCTTGGTCAGCGCCTCAATCTGCTTGGCTACGTCGGGCGGAAGGGTCGTTGAAGAGTTGCCTGCGACGGGCGCAGCAGTGCTCGCCTCTTGCGCCCGAACCGGCAGCGTAACCACACCGGTGACGAGCAGCACTCCAATCAGCACCATAGCCGCATTCTTTGTGCGGGTGCGTTGTTTACCATTTGACTTGGCACTTCTTGATTGCGAATTCATAGGAAAATGTTCTTCACTTTCAATTGCCTGTTTCGAACGGCCGAACTCTCTCGCCAGTTCCCGGGACGCGTTTCGGCCATCCTCCACCAACGCCACAAAAAAGCGGAGGAGGAACGCCTCGCAAAGCGCACACAACACCAGGAACGAGTACGTCATCACAATCTGCTAAGGGAGTTTTGCCGTTCCGAAGATCGATTAAACAGGCGTATCCATAAAGGGGCGATAAGGAATTCCTAAAGAAGTCATAAAAACGGGAATCGTTGGTATCCCCTCGCGTGTACCTGCTAAAAACGACCGCTCAGCAGCCCCATTCCGCTTCGCCGGGCTTCGCGAAATATCGTCTGGACTCTCGCTCGCTGGGAATAACCTCCACTTCGAGCAGCGCAAGCCGGGTGGCCGCGATCATCCTGTTTTTCTCGGAGGGCGGGACATTTGCCCACGCATCGCATGTGCGCACGCGCGCTGCATTTCCAGAGTCATCGCCGAGCGCCTGATGGTAATGATGAAATAATTGCGCAAATCGTTCCGCAGATACTTCTTCAATCGACATGAACTTGTTCCCCTTCTGCCGATCCACATCCCATCGGCATCTAGAACATTTGATTCGACCACCCGTAAAGTCTGCATAAATTGAAAGTAAAGAAGTCGTAAGGGATGTAAGTGCAAGAAATGGCTTATTGTTCAGGGGCGCCGGAGTTGCCGGCACGCGCCGGCCAGCCGCAGAAATGCAGTCTACGCGCCAGGTCTACGCGCCAGGTTCGAAGCGATATCCAACCCACGGGTCGGTGACAATGTAGCGTGGAGAATCGGGAGAGGGTTCGAGCTTCTTTCGCAGCTGGCCGACAAAGACGCGAAGGTATTCCACCTGCTCAGTGCTCTCGCCTCCCCATACCGCGCCCAGCAATGCTCGGTGCGTAATTACCTTGCCTGCGTGGCGAGCAAGATAAAGAAGCAGGTCAAACTCCTTGGGCGTCAGGTGGACGGCGCGATCCTTGACAAGTACCCTGCGTGCACCCGGATCAATGCGGAAGTCGCCGAGGACGATCAGCGCGGATTCCGACTCGTCCACCCGCTCCCGCCGCAGGTTGGCCCGCACGCGCGCGAGCAATTCCTCCATGCCGAACGGCTTGGTTACGTAGTCATCCGCGCCCGCGTCCAGCGCCTTTACCTTCGTCCGTTCTTCGCCCCGCACCGAAAGCACGATGATCGGGACTTGTGTCTTCGCGCGCAATCGCCGGCATAGTTCCAGGCCGTCCATGTTGGGCATGGCCAGGTCGGTGATCACGAGATCGGGCTTCCAGTCCTTCATGATCTCGAGAGCGGTCTCGCCGTCGTTAGCGGCGCGAATGTCATAGCCGTGGCTCGAGAGCGAAGTCCGCAGCACGCGCGTGATCTGCGATTCGTCGTCAACCACGAGAATGTGTTTATGCTCCGCCATTCCAGCCTCAGCCTTTTTCCTGCGTCACTATGTGTACGTCGACTGCCGGAGCATCGCGCAAAAACTGATGGATCGCCGAAAGGTAGAAGTAACGCCTCCATCCACGAGTGGCCGAGCGTCCGAACACGACCTGCGTAATATGTTTCTCATTGACGAATTCCGCCACCGCTTCTGATACGTTCTTCCCTTGCAATCGCACCAGCGTCGCGCCCACGTTCTCTGCAAAGCGCATATTCGCACCCAGTGTTCGCTGGTTCTCGTCGCTCTTATCCTGACCGAGGTCGGTATAGACGACGAACAGTTCGGCATTCATCGCCTGCGACATGCGCGCGCCGCGCGCGATCAAATACTGCGCCGCCGGATTTGAGCTGATGCACACCGCGATGCGCTCGCGGATCGCCACGGCGGTCCGATCCTTGTCGAGCAACTCGCGGCGTTGCTCCAGGGTGTGATCGACCGCCTGCGCCACCTGTCGTAGTGCCAACTCGCGCAACGCAATCAGATTCGTCTCGCGGAAAAAATTCTCCAGCGCTCGCCCGACCCGTTCCTGGGGATACACATCGCCGCGTCGCATCCGGTTTTGCAGAGCCTCAGGCGTCAGGTCGATCATCACTACTTCGTTGACGCGCTGTAGTACCCAGTCAGGCACAGTCTCGCGAACCTGAATTCCGGTTACGCCCTGCACCGTTGGCGTGACGCTCTCCAGGTGTTGAATGTTCATCGTGGAAAGCACGTCGATGCCGGCATCCAGCAGCTCGAATACGTCCTCATAGCGCTTACGATGTTTGCTGCCCTCGATGTTGGTGTGCGCCAGTTCATCAACCAGCGCAACCCGCGGCTTGCGCGCTAGAATCGCGTCCACATCCATCTCTTCAAACTGCGCACCCTTGTACTCGAGCGCTTTTCGTGGCACGATCTCGAGTTGCGTAACCAGCTCACACACAGCTTTTCGTCCGTGCGTTTCAATCACGCCGATTACAACGTCCTCGCCTCGGCTCTTTCGCCGGATCGCTTCGGTCAGCATGGTGTGCGTTTTACCCACGCCCGGAGCGTAGCCGAGAAAGAGCTTGAACACGCCAATCTTCTTTGGAGCTGGCGTTGCTTCCTCAAGCCATTGTTCGGGAGTCTTCGTCATTGTGGTTGCGATTGCGAATATTGTCGTCGAGACTTCGCGCTTTGTCGATTGCTCAGCGCGCTGCCATCGCGATGAGTCTGACTGCTTGCTGGTGGCTCGTAGCCCGACCTCGTGGTCCGAAGCTCATCACCGGAAGCTCATAGCTCGCGGTTCGTAGCTCGATTACAATCTCCTCGTGAAGTCTGCCGCCCGATCCGTCGCCGGATATCTGATCGCGGCACTCTGGGTCGCCGCCATCACGCTGGTTGGCTACCGTTGGCTGCATTTCAATGCCACCACCGTCGCCCTCATATTCCTGTTAGGCGTCCTTGGCATCTCCGCTTTCTATGGCATTCGGCAAGCGGTGTTCATGTCGATCGTTGCGACACTCGCCTTCAACTACTACTTCCTTCCTCCCATCGGAACGCTCACTATCTCCGATCCACAAAACTGGATCGCGCTTTTTGCTTTTCTCGTTACTGCTGTCGCCGCCAGTGAACTGTCCGCCCGTGCCAAGCGTGGCCAGCGCACGGCGGTCGAACGTCGTCAGGAACTCGAACGCCTATATGCGTTCAGCCAACTATTGCTTTCGAGCGACAATGCCGCCGAACTGCTCAACCTCATCCCGCGCTACATCGTGGAGTCCTTCGGCGCCCGCTCGGCTGCTATCTTGCTTTCCAGTCGCGCTGACGTTTACCGCTCCGGCCCGGCCATCGATGGCCTGGAGTCACAAGACTTGCAGATGGTCACACTGCGCGGCGAGCCGCGCGGCGACGGCATCAGCCAGCCTGCCTTCATGCCGCTGCGCGTCGGAGTCCGCGTTGTCGGTAGCATGGGTGTTTCCGGCTCGCGCCTCTCCCGCCAGACTCTCGAAGCAATCGGCAGCCTGGTCGCGATTGCAATCGAGCGCGCCAGCGCGTTCGAGAAGCTAAGCCGCGCCGAAGCCTCTCGCGAAAGCGAACAGCTTCGCTCCGTTCTGCTCGACTCGGTCACCCACGAATTTCGCACGCCTCTCACCTCCATCAAGGCGTCCGCAACTTCGCTGCTCGGCGACTCAAGCCATTCGCCGGAAGAAACGCATGAACTGCTCACCGTCATTGATGAAGAGAGCGACCGCCTCAATCGCCTGATCGGCGAGGCCGCTGAAATGGCGCAGCTCGACGCCAACAAAGTCGAATTCATCTTTGCCGCGGCACCCATCCTTCCTACCGTTGACGAAGCTCTCGACGAGCTGAAGCAGCTCCTGACCCAGCATCCCGTCGACCTTCGCATCCCCGCCGACCTTCCCAACGCGCGCATGGATCCCGCGCACATCAAAGAGGTTCTCGTTCACCTGCTTGAGAACGCCGCCAAGTATTCGCCCGCCGGCGCGCCAATCCGCATCACCGCCGAAGCCCGTGACTCGATCACGAATAAGCCGGGCATGCTCACGGTGAGCATCGCCGACCGCGGTCCCGGCATCGACGACTTCGAGCAGTCTCTCGTCTTCGAAAAGTTTTATCGCGGACGCAATCAGCGCGTTCAGGTGCATGGCACGGGCATGGGCCTGGCCATTTGCAAAGCGATCATAGAAGCCCACGGCGGGCGACTTGGCCTCACGAGCCAGTTGGGGCACGGCTCGGTTTTTTATTTCACCCTGCCTGTGGGTTGACGTTCTCGGCGCGGAAACCCGCGTGCGACCATGTATTTGTTAGTGCCGGTGCGTCGGCCGTGGCACCGCCCCTCGCACCACACAAGAAGGTTCTGCGCTAAAATCATTGAGCGCGCCTTCGTTTCAAATCCAACTCTCGAAGCCTTTCGCGGCTTCGACTTGAGGTCCCTATGAAGCGAAGCCTGCCCGCGCTCCTGTTTGTCGCCGTTTTCTTTCTAGCCACTCTTGTCATCCTCGCCTTCCGCTACCAGACTATTGCCAATGCGGCGCCAGCATTCAAGGGCGTTCTCACCTGGCACAACGACAATGGGCGTACCGGCAGAAACACGGGTGAATCAACGCTCACGCTCAAGAACGTGAATGTGAACACCTTTGGCAAGCTCTTCCTGCTTTCGACCGACGGTCTGGTCGATGCGCAACCTCTCTATGTCCCGAACCTTACCGTTAACGGCGCCACGCACAACGTGGTCTTCGTCGAAAGCGAAAACGCTACTTCTTATGCCTTCGACGCCGACAATGGCAGCCCGCTCTGGCAGGTTACAGCTCTGGAGGCTGGCGAAACGGCGTCCGACGATCGGAGTTGTTCACAAGTTGCACCGACAATCGGCATTACCTCAACGCCCGTGATCGACATGACGTCGGGCCCGCACGGCACCATCTATCTCATCGCCATGAGCCGGGACTCGAACGATAATTATCATCAGCGTCTGCACGCCCTCGACGTCACCACCGGAGCGGAGCAGTTCGGCGGCCCGATCGAAATTGCCGCCCAATTTCCAGGCACTGGCGACAACAGCCAGGGCGGATTTGTAATCTTCGATCCTAAGCAATACAAGGAACGCTCCGGACTGCTGTTGCTCAATCACACGATTTACACGTCATGGGCTTCGCACTGCGACTTCCGTCCCTACACTGGCTGGCTCATCAGCTACGACGAAAGCAAACTGACACAGAAGTCGGTACTGAATGTAACGCCGAACGGCAATAGAGGCGCGATCTGGGCCGCAGGCGCGGGTTTGGCCGCGGACTCATCGGGAAATATCTACTTTGACGACGCCAATGGGACATTCGATACCACGCTCACTCAGAACGGTTTCCCGATCAACGGCGACTACGGCAATGGCCTCATCAAAGTTTCAACGAAAAACAAGAAGATGGCCGTCGCCGACTACTTCAATATGTACAACACAGTTACCGAATCGAATGACGATGAAGACCTGGGTTCCGGCGGCGCTATGGTTGTCCCCAATATCAAAGACTCCAGCGGGGGCGTGCACGAACTGGTCGTTGGGGCAGGCAAGGATCAGAATATTTATCTTGCCGACCGCACCAACATGGGCAAGTTCAATCCGAATAACAATAATCAGATTTATCAGGAGTTGACGGGCGCGCTGGCCGGCGGGGTATTTTCCTCGCCCGCATTTTCACAGGGCACAATCTACTATGGAGCGTCTGGCGACAACATCAAAGCGTTCCCCTTCAACTCCAGTGCGATGCTCAATTCAGCCCCGCAATCGAAGACCACCACGTCATTCGGCTATCCCGGCGCCACGCCCAGCATTTCGGGCAGCACAAAAAAAGACATGATCTTGTGGGCAGCCGAGAACAGTTCTCCCGCGGTATTGCACGCCTACAACGCCGCCAATCTTGCCGTCGAACTCTACAACTCGAACCAGGCCTCCGGCGGCCGCGACCAGTTCGGAAACGGCAACAAGTACATCACACCCATGATCGCGAACGGGAAAGTGTATGTGGGAACCCAGACGGGCGTGGGGGTATTCGGTCTGCTCCAGTGAGCTCCGTTCTCCACGCAATGAAAAGCTCGCGGAGATGATTGTTTGGATCCCTCCGCGAGCTCGGCATTCTTTGCGATGGCCTGATCTTACGATGTTTGATCTAGCGACGCCTTACTTCTTCTGCTTCGCGATGATCTTGTCTTTGATCTTGTTGTAAGTCGCCTGCGGAATTATCTTCTTCGATAGAAG
Source organism: Terriglobales bacterium (assembly GCA_049589635.1). Taxonomy (GTDB): domain Bacteria; phylum Acidobacteriota; class Terriglobia; order Terriglobales; family Acidobacteriaceae; genus Acidiflorens. The sequence goes on along the minus strand of JBAWBE010000381.1, from coordinate 7,144 downwards.
ATCGGTTTTCCTTGCGTACGGTCGCCCGTCGATAATCTTCTGCGAGTAGACAGCGCCGATCCCCGGCAGCGCGTCGAGTTGATCCTTCGTCGCCGAATTGATGTCGAGAAGTTGCCCCGTCTTGCTCATCTGATCCGACGTGGCAGCGCTATCCGCAGTCTTCGCGGCCTGCACAACCGCCATTCCGCCGGCCAGCGTTAGCGCGAAAACAGCAACGAGAATTCTACTTATGAGTTTTTTCTTCATTCGTCATCTCTCCTTTTCAGTTGCAACTCCATTTTGCGCTCTCAGGCACAATTGTCATTCCGATCGAAGGCAAGAGTCGCATTCCGTCTGCGCCAGTCATTCCTTAGCAGCCGCCTTGTAACCCGCGGACTTCGCCTCGGCCTCCGTCATAAATTTTCCCTGCTTGGTCTTGCCGTACCAGCGTCCGCTCTTGTGATAGACACCGCTCTCTGTGTTGACCCAGACCTTGCCGCTGGCTTTTGCCGCCGCAATATCCGAACTGGAGGGTTTGCCGCTGGCAGTCTTAGCAGGAGCCGCAGGCGCCGAGCCGGAACCAGCCGTGGTCGCCGGGGCGTTCGATCCCGCCGTTGCCTGCGTCGCCGACGCAGCGTTCGCGTAGCATCCAAGCAAACAGAAGTAAGTAATCCAACATGTGAGTCTGCCTGTGAATCGATTCATCGCTGCCTCCTGAGCAAAGGATAATGCCGCATCAGTAACGGATCACATGGCTCTTAGCTATTGCGCGACAAATACGTGCCCGGAACCCTCGCCTTGAATACATCCGCGGTCGAAACATCGTGGTCGAGATGTGGCCAACCGAAAGCCAGGGCCTCCGGCTGGAGGCCCCTGAGAGATTTCGCTATGCGTAAATTCCGCGCTGGCGAATGGTGTATGCGACACGATCGATCGCCAGCATGTAGGCGGCGATTCGGTTGTTCACGCCATGTGTTTCGGCATAGCGGACGACGTCGGCGAATGCCGTGACCATGATGTCCGAAAGATGCTCGTTCACCACCGATTCCTTCCAGAAATATCCCTGACGGTCCTGCACCCACTCGAAATACGAAGTCGTTACGCCGCCGGCGTTCGCCAGAATGTCGGGGATCACGAACACTTTCTTATCGGCAAGAATGTCGTCGGCCACCGCCGTCGTCGGGCCGTTCGCGCCCTCCGCCAGAATTTTGCACTTCACGCGATCCGCGTTCTGACTGGTGATGACATTTTCGGTCGCCGCGGGAATCAGGATGTCGCAATCTTCCAGCAGCAGATCGTTGCTGTCGTATTTCTCCGCCCCGGAGAAGCCGTGAATCGTACCATTGCGCTGCCGGAACTCCCAGAGCTGTTCGAGATCGATGCCCTTGGTGTTGTAGAGCCCGCCGCCCACTTCCAGAATTCCGATCACCTTGTATCCCGCTTCAGACATCAGGCGGGCGGCGTTCGATCCCACGTTCCCAAAGCCCTGCACGATTACCCGAGTCTCATCTCGATTCAGCCGTAATTTTTTCACTGCCTGGTCGCACACCATGAGCACGCCACGGCCGGTAGCCTCGCGGCGCCCGCGCGATCCTCCAATATTGATCGGCTTGCCCGTCACCACCGCCGTGACTGTCTGTCGCGCATGCATGGAATACGTATCCATCATCCACGCCATGATCTGTTCGTTCGTATTCACATCGGGCGCGGGCACGTCTTTTTCCGGCCCAATGAATTCGAAGAGCTCCGCCGTGTAGCGCCGCGTCATCCGTTCCAGTTCGCCCATCGACATTTTGTGCGGATCGCAAATGACTCCGCCCTTCGCGCCACCAAACGGAATATTCACCACTGCGCACTTCCACGTCATCCAGCTCGCCAGCGCGCGGACCTCGTCCAGGTTTACATCGGGCGCATAGCGAATCCCGCCCTTCGCCGGACCGCGCGCGATCGAATGCTGTACGCGATACCCGGTGAATACCTCCAGATGCCCGTCATCCATCTGCACCGGGATGTGAACAATAATCTCGCGGCTGGGGCTCTGTAGCACTCGCTTCAGCCCTTCATCCAGATTCAACTTACGCGCTGCGAGCTCGAAACGCGCAGCTTGTGCCTGCCACGGATTTGTTTCCTGTTCCAGATTAATGGTTGTCGTCATTAGGAATCTCCGATATTGATTGCGTTTCACGCGCCGGCCGGCGCAGGTTGGTCGCTACCCCAACTCGGGTACGCGAAACTGCAAGTATAGTGTTGGCCCGGAAGTGAAGCAAGCAGAGGAGGTGGACATGGGTCGACGGGATCTATCTCCATGCGATCCGCTGTACCTGCTGTTTACGCTTCTCACGGTTATCTAATCGGTGCCGCTAACTCTGAAGGTCTCGCGCATCAATATCTTTGCTAGCGTTCCATATAATGATTGAGATTGCTGCGGCCCTGTTTCGCTCAGGCAATCATTTGCTCCGGCATCAATTCTCTATCGAATATGATCCGTCCCGACTTTACCGAATTCACCCGCCTGGCCCGCGAATCCACGCTGGTGCCGGTGGCGAAGTCAATCTCCGCTGACTTGCTCACGCCCGTTTCCGCATTCCTTGCCGTCGCCGCCGAAGAACCTTATGCTTTCCTGCTCGAGTCCGTCGAAGGCGGAGAAAAGATAGGCCGTTACACATTTCTTGGCGTACGCCCTTTTCTGCGCGTCGAATCGCGTGGTGATCAAATCACAATTCACCGCGACTCACCAGCCTCTCGTAAAAACAAACGCAGCGCGGCGGCCGAAAAAAAATCCGCTGCCATTCCCAAAATTGAAACCCGCACTGCCAGCATCTTCGAGGTCATCAAGGAACTCCTCCACCAGCATCGCCCCGCGCAGGTTGAAGGCCTACCTCCCTTCACTGGCGGAGCCGTCGGCTATTGTGCCTACGACATCGTCCGCCAGCTCGAAAACATCAGCTCGCGACCAGATTCGAAAAAAAGTTCGCGACAAGACTCGCAAGCAGGTTCGCAAGCGGCTCCACAGGCGAAAGACGATCTCGACCTTCCCGACTGTATCCTCATGTTCTTCGATCGCGTCCTGGCTTTCGACCACCTCCGCCACCAGATCCACATCGTCGCATCAGCCGACGTTTCTGCCGAATCTCCCCGGGCCGCCTATGACCGCGCGTTGCACGACATCGCGCAAATCGAGCGCAAGCTAGCCACCGGTTGGAAGCCCGCGCACTGGCCCACGCACGCTGCCAAGACAAAACTCGCAGTTCGCCCGCGCACGCCCAAAGCGAAGTTTCTTGAGAGCGTCCGCAGCGCCAAAGAATACATTGCCGCGGGAGACATCTTTCAGGTAGTCCTCTCCCAGCGCTGGGATTTCGAGCCCTCCGTGGCGCCCTTCGATCTCTATCGCGCGCTGCGTACGGTCAATCCATCACCGTACATGTATTTCCTTCGTTTCGGTGCGAGCGGCTCCAAGATTGACGCCAGAAACGCCGGGAAGAAAGCAAAAGGCGAAGCTGCGAGTTCCAGACACGCGAAGGCCGCCGCGCCGCCCTTGCATGTTCTCGGCTCCTCTCCCGAAATGTTGGTTCGGGTCGCGGGTCGCAAGCTCGAATACCGGCCCATCGCCGGCACGCACCCTCGCGGCAAAGACGAAGCCGAAGACGCTGCTCTGGAAAAGAAAATGCTCGCCGATGAAAAAGAGCGAGCCGAGCACGTGATGTTGGTCGACCTGGGCCGCAACGATCTCGGCCGCGTCAGCGAGTATGGCTCGGTCAAAGTACGCAACTTGATGTACGTCGAGCGCTACTCGCACGTCATGCACATCGTCTCCGCGCTCGAAGGCCGCCTCCGTCCCGAACTCGACGCCATGGATGCCTTTGCCGCCTGCTTCCCCGCGGGCACGCTGAGCGGAGCACCGAAAGTGCGAGCCATGCAAATCATCGAGGAGCTCGAGCCTGCCCGCCGCGGTGTCTATGGTGGGTCAGTCCTCTACGCTGATTTCGCGGGGAACCTGGATTCCTGCATCGCTATTCGCACGTTATTGATGAAAGACAAGAAGGCCTACCTTCAGGCGGGAGCCGGAATCGTTGCCGACTCCGATCCCGAAACTGAGTTTAAAGAAACGGAAAACAAATCGCGCGCCGTACTTCGGGCTGTGGAGATGGCGCGCTCGGGGATGTGATTTAGTTTGAGGTCTGGCAGGGTAAATGGCAACGAGCGCGTGGTATTGACCGGCACGCTTTTATTTTGACTTCCCGAATCCTTCGAAGTGTCTGGGATTGGTGCTCAGATCGTTTACCTGAGACCCAGAATCGTGCCCGATACAGCCGAGGAGTCCGCCGTGTTCTGCATGAATCGTTTCAAAGTCTCCCACTAACGCTTCGCGTTCGGTCAGCTTCTCCAGCGCCCGATCGAGCGCGGCATACTCCTCCGAATATTGCTCTTTGAATTGCTTTAGCGCCTCGCGCGAAGCCCAGCGATCGATGGTGAGATATCGCCCGTCGCGGTCCCTGTTCCGGAGAAGTTCGGTGCCAAGAAAGGCGGAGCTCCGACGAAACAATTCCGCCCACAGCCCGTCGGGGCCGTATGCGCGTTCGAATTCGGCAATCGATTCTGGTCTGACCTGAAATTCCCAGACGGCGATCCAGACCGCGTGATGTTGCGGCTCCGTCATTCCACCAGAGTCGCGGCCAGCACCACCACGTTCGGATCGCTCGGCAGCAGGATGCTCACTGCTGTCTCATTGGGATCGAACGTCATCTCGTACGCGTACAAATTGTAGATTCCTTCGTTCTTTGTTCCATTCGCCGCGTCCCGGTACGACATCGCCACCGCTTCTGTCTCTCCACCATAATTCTGTGGCGCCGACCAGTCGCTGAAGCTCTGTACGAAAATCTGGTTTGTTCCGTCGCTGTATGTGACCGCGAACCTCTCAGACGCTTGCGCACCATTTACTCCAGTCGCGAGCAGAATCAGTCCCGAGAACTTCCCCGCTGGCAAGCTCACCGTCTGTCCGTTGCAACTGATCACATCCGGCTCGTTCGCCGGTCCGAACTTGAAGCGCGACTGCTGGAGCACGCGTGTCTTCGTCAAGAGCTTCGTCGAATACGCGAATCCGTTGCCGTCGAGTCCTCCAGTCCCATAGGTCATGCCGTCGCTGTAAATTCCAAACACGTTGAACGCCGAGGATAGGTCCACCTCCTGCCCCGAACCCTTCGTCCCTTTCGCCGCGCTCACCGCCAGCGTCAACGTAAAGTTCGAGGTGATCCCTCCCGACGTGCCCGTTACCGTAATCGGAAAGAAGCCCGTAACCGCCTCCGCCGTCGCCTGGAACTCAATCTTCGTCCCCGTAATCGTGAAGCTCACTCCGCTCGGCACCGCCGCGATTCCGAGGTTCACTGTCCCCTTGAACCCGCCCAGGTCGGTCACCTTGATCGTCGCAGCCACCTTCGAATTCTCATTGAGGTAGGCCGTCGCCGGACCGGAGAGCGCAAAGCCGGTGTAGCCCGCGCCAACTGCCATGGCCTGCGCGTACTTTACCGCTTCTCCGTTGCCGACAAAGTCGTCGTAGATCCACATGAACCCGCCGGAAATACCACATTCTTTGTGCCAACCACTCATGATCGTCTGCACTCGCTTGGTAGTGTCCACGTGATCCCACAGGCCGGGATAAACCGGAACGCTGCCGAAGTTCCAGGTCGAGGAGCAGGGATTATTGCCTGCGCCACCGGCGTAAACCTGAAGGTGTACACCGTCGACGGTCCCGGGAAGCTGACTGTTAATTTGTGAAACGACGTTCATCCAATACGTGTTGTTGTTATAGGCATCCGGCAGAACGTGATAACCCAGGTTGCCAAGCATGACGCCGAACTGCACGGTCGTGCTCAGGTCAAAACTGTTCTCATCGTCGAAGTCAACCGCATCCAGTGCCGGTATGGCTGTCTTCAATGCCTGAAAATCTTGATAGAGGATGCTGCCCGGCCCGGTGCCCTGCGAGTTGACGAGGGCCGCGATATCTTCCCAGTCTCCGTAATTCGAGGACCCAATGCTCAACGTGATTCTCTTCACGTTCCCTTGTTTCAGAATCGCCATATTGCCTGCAAAATCAGGATGCGTCTGGCCGCCGATGTACACCCCGCCCGAAGTTAACGGGAACTCGCCGTTAAGATTCAAATTGCCCGTGCTGCCTACTTCAACGCTCCAGACAATGGCTTCGGTGAAACCGGAATTTTCAATCTCCCGGATATTGTTCGTGGCGTTCTTGTAAAACGGTCCGCCCCCAAAAATTCCTACATAGCCGTTCTGGGCGAAGGCAGCTTCGGTCGAGAATGCCGAAAAGGCAAGAAGCAGAATCGCCGCGTAGCGAGCAACCACCGGATTGTTGAAAAGCCTTGTCAGACGCATGTTTGCTGGTCTCCTGCCTGGTCTCTTGCCGAGTCTCTTACAAAGAGACACATTCTAACCCAAACAACTTACTTGTCTTCGCTGATTTATTTTTCCGACCGAAAAGAAGCGACAAAATTGGCGGAGAGCGGCTGGGACGCTCTATTACTCGGCCGCGGAAGCTGGCGAATGTGAACTAATCTTCAAGAAGTTAGCAATTAATTGCTTCCCCGAGTTCGTCAACACGCTCTCGGGATGAAATTGCACGCCCTCAACCGGAAACTTCCGGTGACGCAACCCCATAATGACGCGCGTGCCGTCCCGTTCGCGAATCCACGCGCTGACCTCGAGATCGGGCGGCAAGCCTTCCTCGCTAACAATCAGCGAGTGATACCGGGTTGCTGTCATTGGCGAATCGACACCGCGAAAAATTGTTCGCCCATCGTGCTCGACCGCGCTTGTTTTTCCGTGCATCAGATTTTTCGCGCGTACCACTTCTCCGCCAAAAGCCGCGCCAATCGCCTGATGTCCCAGGCAGACGCCCAGCAGGGGCACCGTATGTTTCGACCCACCCGCGAAGTGGCGGATCAGTTCGATACTGATTCCGGCGTCCTGCGGAGTGCACGGTCCGGGAGAAACTACGATCCGTTCCGGCCGCATCGCTTCGATCTCGCCGATGCTGATCTCGTCATTGCGCCGTACCTCAACCTTGGCGCCCAACTCGCCCAGATATTGAACGAGGTTATAAGTAAACGAGTCGTAATTGTCGAGAACAAGGATCACCGGCCTATTTTAAATC
>JBAWBE010000380.1:0-6604 GCA_049589635.1 Terriglobales bacterium | reverse complement strand
TTCCTGATCTCTGGCGCTTTTCTTGTTCTCTTGATGGCCTGGTATCGCTACCCGCCTCCTCCGACTGTTCTCTTTTTGCCATTGTTTGTTCTGCTCGCATTCGGTGCTTCTCTCGGGGTCGGTCTGTGGATCGCCGCCCTCATGGTTGAATATCGCGATTTCCGTTTTATTGTTCCCTTCATGGTTCAGTTTGGCCTTTATATCTCGCCGGTGGGTTTCCAGAGCAGCGTTGTTCCGGAGCGCTTTCGCCTGCTCTACGCGCTTAATCCGATGGTGGGAGTAATCGATGGTTTTCGCTGGTGCCTGTTGGGCGCACAAAATATCTATTGGCCAGGCCTCGCGGTGGCAGTAATTGACGTGACCGTCCTGGTTGCCTCGGGTATCTGGTATTTCAGAAGGACCGAACAAACCTTTGCGGATGTGATATGACCGCGGCGAAAACACCTTCCATAAGTCCCGACATGTCTGCTCCTGCCATCATCATCGAGAATCTGAGCAAGCGGTACACCATCGATCATCAACGGGCTACCGGTGACGGCCTGCGCCATGCCATGGAGGGTGCGATGCGCGCGCCACTCGCGTGGTTAGGGTCTAGCCGCATGAAGAAAATGCAACAGGTAGATTTCTGGGCGTTGAAGGGTGTTTCTTTTCAGATCAATCGGGGCGAAGTGGTCGGTATTATCGGGCGCAACGGTGCGGGGAAGAGCACGCTCTTAAAAATCCTAAGCCGGATCACCGTTCCCACCGAGGGACGAATCTGCATCAATGGGCGCACCGCCAGTCTGCTTGAAGTAGGCACCGGATTTCATCAGGAACTGACTGGACGGGAGAACATCTTCCTTAACGGCGCCATTCTGGGCATGAGCCGCGCCGAGATCATTCGTAAATTTGACGAGATTGTCGAGTTTTCAGGGGTGGAAGAGTTTCTCGACACACCCGTCAAGCGCTACTCGTCAGGCATGTATGTCCGCCTCGCCTTTGCGGTGGCTGCCCACCTCGAACCCGAAATCCTGATTGTTGACGAGGTGCTCGCGGTAGGGGACGCCGCGTTCCAAAAGAAATGCCTCGGAAAGATGGGAAGCTTTGCCGAGAGTGGGAGAACCGTCCTTTTCGTCAGTCACAATATGCAAGCCGTTCGCAACTTATGCCAAAGGTGCGTCTGGATGAAGGATGGCCGACTGCATAAAGACGGGAAGGCAGATGAAATTGTCGAAGACTATTTCGACAATATCTCCGTGGAGCAATCTTTTTCCTGCACGAATCCAGATTATGGATTGACCATTCAAAAGGTAGCGTTACGAAACGACCTCGGGAACGAAACGAGCCAGTTTCGTCCCGGCGATGATTTGATTGTGGAAATATCCTACGACGCAAACAAGTGTATTGAGAAACCCATCATCGCGCTGGGGGTGTTGGGAGTTAACGGCTCGTGCTTCACTTCCAATATGCTATTGGACGGGCACCGGCCTGATTTCTTGAATGGTTCCGGGAAGATAACATGCACCTTTCGGTCGATTCCATTACTTCCGCAGAGTTACACGATAAAAATGATCATTCGGGCGGCGAATGCGAAAGACCTGATTATCAACTATCAGGAAGTCGCCGGTTTCAGCGTGGTTGGTGATCTAGCCGAATATGGTTATAAGGGGGAGTTTCTGGCCCATGCGCGTCACTCTACCCCCGTTGTTGTGCCTTATGAATGGGGCTTGCCCGACGGCACAACTGCTGCAGTATCGCTGAACCGGTCACCTGCGCTCGTATCCGATCCGCGAATCTAGGTGCTAGAGACCGTTCGCAGCATTGCATATCATGGGACATTCCGGCAGTTGATATGTGATCCTCAAAATATGCCAACAGCAGCCAGCACGGTCGGCGAGGCGCAGTCTTCACTAGCAGCACCCTCAGCAACGCACGCCCGCATGAAAGTTTTTTTCGTCGGCGACAACCGGGGCACTGTGAACTGGGGTCGCGGCGCCAGCATTGCCCTGGATCAGCTGTTATCAACCTCATTCGAGATCGCCGGTCGAGTGAAGGGCGACTTCTTCGACTTGTCGACAGCCGAAGCCGGTTACGTGGGCACTCTCTTCCCGCGACGATATTACCGGTACTTTAAGTACCTTATGCTCCGACACCGGCGTTGGCCGATTGGCTGGTACATAGGATTGGAGCAGTTACTTGGTGCGAGGGACTTCATCAATGAAGATCCAGCTTTAAGCATTGACAACCTGCTAGCTTACAAGCATCGATATCCCGCGCTCGCCGAGATCTACGATCAAGCAACTGAAGCCGATTTGATGGTTCTCGACGGAGATGGGGACATCATCTTTTCCACTCCGCCCCGCCGATCAACTCTCTTTCTGCTTGCCATGATCGAACTTGGAATTCGACTGAGAAAGCCGGTATTCCTCGTGAATTCGATGATTTCGGATTGTCCAACAACTGGAAGAAATAACACAACGCTGTCGCATGCCAAGCGACTGCTTGCGCAATGCCGGGCGGTAGCGTTGCGCGATCCTGAATCTCAGGAGTATGCCCAAAGGGAAATGCCAGAGACTAACTCCACTTTGATTCCGGATTCACTGTTTGCGTGGTTTTCGCTTTACCAAAACGACAACTCTAGTCCCCCATCAAACGGTGATTTCTTGCTGCCTTATCCCGAGAGAAAGGACTATTGGGGCAAGCTGGATTTTTCGCAACCTTACATTTGTATTGGCGGAGGAGCCTTGGCCAGCAGTCAGCCTGACAGGTCGGTGACGTGTTATGGGCGGCTCGTTGATGCGATAAGGCAACTCGGATATCGCGTGTATCTGACGGAGAATGATTGGCCGGATTCATTTCTTCGGGAAGTCGCTAAAGAAAGGAATGTGGGCATCGTTCCAGCGGATGCCCCCATCCTTATGTGCGGCGCTGTTGTGGCCCATGCTCGGCTGTTCATCTCGGGGCGATATCACCCTTCGATCTTTGCCTCGCTAGGCGGCACTCCTTGCATTTTTATGGGGTCCCATGCTCACAAGATGGGTAGCCTGTCTCGGGTGTTGGAATATGATGTCCACCGGGAGTTCGACGCCTTTCCGGCTGATTCCGACATCGCAGAGATTGTTATAACGGCGAGGAGGTACCTTGACCAGGGCGAAACGCTACGAGTCAGAATCAGACAGGTGGCGAAATTGCGTTCCGACGAAGCAAGCCAGCTGCCAGCCTTTCTGCAGCGGCATATGAATGGCTAACCAGCACGAATCAGGAGAGGTTCCTCTGCACACCCTGGAAAGCGCGGACGCAATCGTTGTGATCGGCGGCGGCGGCCACGCGAAAGTCGTGATCAGCATTCTCAGGAAACTGAAATGCCATCGCATTCTCGGTTATACGGATCTGAAGGATAATGGCGTTCTAGTGGGAGTTCCTTATCTCGGATCGGATCGCGAATTGGCTGCGCTTGCGGTCGAACGGAACAAACTGAATGCAGTTCTCGCTGTAGGCCAGGTTGGTCTGGGAAATCAGCGGCACGATCTTTGGGCGAAATTGCATTCCCTCGCCCTGTCCTTTCCCCTGATCGTCTCGCCCGATGCAATCGTCAACGAGGGAGTATCGGGTGGCGAGGGCGCCGTCGTCATGGACGGTGCGGTCATTAACTGTGGGGCGAAAATCGGCCTCGGCGCGATTGTGAATACGAATTGCACGATCGAACATGATGTCGTGTTGGAGGATTGGGTCCACGTCGCCCCGGGAGCTACGATTTCCGGAGGCGTCACGATTGGACATTTTTCGATGATCGGCGTGGGAGCAACGATAATCGAGGGGAAGAAGATAGCGGCCAGTTGCCTGGTGGGCGCGGGCGCGACGGTTGTGCGCGATTTAACGGAACCGGGTGTCTATGTTGGCAGTCCCGCCCGCCGCATAAAATAGAAATCATAATGCCATCTGTATTCATCATTGCCGAAGCAGGAGTAAATCACAACGGGTCGATTGATCTTGCTCTGCAGCTTGTCGATGCCGCCAAAGCCAGCGGCGCCGACGCAGTCAAATTCCAGACATTCCGCGCTGATCGGCTCGCCACTCGGTCCGCTCACAAGGCGCCATACCAGGAGCGCACGACGGCAGACTCGGAATCCCAATTTGAAATGTTGCAGCGGCTCGAATTAGACGCTTCGACCCACCAGCGACTCATCGAGCATAGCCGTAAGATCGGAATTCAGTTTCTCTCCAGTCCATTCGACAGGCAGAGTGTGGACTTGTTAGCCACGATGGACGTGCCGTTGTTCAAAATACCTTCGGGGGAGATTACTAACCTGCCTTTCCTGCAGCACGTCGCCAGCAAGGGCCGTCCAGTGATTCTTTCGACCGGCATGTCCACGTTGGGCGAGGTCGAAGAGGCCGTGCATGTTCTGCAAGCCGCCGGAGCCTCACAGTTAACACTGTTGCATTGCGTAACCGAGTACCCGGCACCGTATGCCGAGGTGAACCTCCGCGCCATGCAGACTCTCAAGCGCGCTTTTGGCTTGCCCGTGGGTTACTCGGACCACACGCCGGGGATCGACATTGCCATCGCGGCCGTAGCCCTGGGTGCAGAGGTCATTGAAAAGCACTTTACCCTCGATCGTTCCCTCCCGGGCCCGGACCATGCTGCGTCCCTTGAACCGTGCGAACTCCAGCAGATGGTGGTGGCGATTCGCCATGTCGAGGTGGCGCTCGGCACGGGCATCAAGGCTCCAGCTCCGTGTGAACTGCCAAACATTTCGGTCGCCCGCAAGAGCGTGGTGGCCACCCGCTCACTGCCCGCTGGGCACCGGATTGCCACCGGGGACCTAGACATTAAGCGGCCCGGTAATGGCCTCGCCCCGAAACTCCTGCCAGCGTTGATCGGGCGTACTCTCCGAGCCGATGTCAACAAAGACGACGTCGTCAGCTGGGAACACCTGGCGTGAAGCGACGAAGGATCTGCGTAGTCACAACCAGCCGGGCTGACTTCGGGCTCCTCAGCGGACTGCTAAAAGCCATTCAGGCTGATTCGGCCTTGCGGCTGCAAGTGATCGCTTCAGGCATGCATCTGGCCGCGAGGTTTGGCCAGACCTGGCGCGATATCGAAGCGGAGGGCATCAAGATTGATCGAAAGATCAACCTTCGGCTGACAGGGGACTCGAGGGTCGCGAATCTGAAATCGATCGAAGTAGGCTTGAACGGCTTTGCCGAAGCCTTCTCCGAGTTGAAACCTGAGATAGTGATCCTGCTCGGAGACCGGTTCGAGTTATTCGCACCCGCGATTTCGGCGCTGATGCTCGGGATTCCAATTGCCCACATTCACGGTGGAGAGCTGAGTGAAGGTGCTGTCGATGATTCGGTGCGCCACGCCATCACCAAATTAGCCTCGCTGCATTTTGCCGCGACTGAGACCTATCGGCGACGAATCATTCAAATGGGAGAGGCACCCGGCCGGGTGTTTAACTTCGGGGCTCCGGGACTTGACCAGCTTTATGGTTCCACCTTGCTGACCAGATCGCAGCTTGAGCAGGAACTTGGATTCAGCCTGCAAGATCCCATTGCACTCGTCACCCATCATCCTGTTACAAGGGATATCGACAGCGCCGAAGCTCAAGTCCGCAGCCTGGTCTCGGCAATCAAGGCAAGCGGCCTCAAGGCAGTGTTCACGATGGCAAATGCAGACGCGCAAGGCACCCTGATTAACACTCGATTGCAGGCGGCGTGTGAACAAATACCGGGGCGGTTCACGTGGATTCCCCACCTGGGACATCGGCGGTACCTGAGCTGCTTGAAACACTTTTCGGTTATGGTGGGGAACTCCTCAAGCGGATTGACCGAAGCTCCCTCCTTTCGATTGCCCGTGGTGAATATCGGCGATCGACAACGGGGCCGGGTTCGGGCGGCAAATGTGATTGATGTTGCATGCTCTCGTACAGCGATCTTGCAGGGAATTAAGAAGGCGACCTCCTCGCGTTTTCGGGCGTCGCTACGCGGCTTGCGCAATCCATACGACCGCTTTCACGACGGGCGCGCTAGTGAACGAATCAAGGAAGTACTCAAACACGTACCTCTCTCTGACGGTTTCCTAAAGAAGAGCTTTCATGATTTGCGCTAGAGTTACATTCACAGATTAGAACGGTGAGAACAAGTGAATCTGAAGGAATGGTCTGAGACGACACCCATGACTAACAACGTTGTGCCATTTCTCGTACCTCAGACGCATACCATTCGGGAGGCGATGGAGAGGCTGGAGAAGACGGAGGAAAAAATTGTCTTCGTGGTCGACGAGGAGTCACGGCTGATCGGTTCACTAACGGATGGCGATATCCGGCGATGGATCTTGTCCGATGGCGACCTGAAGGCACAGGTTTTTCAGATCTGTAATCGCAAACCCTATGTGGTCGAAGAGGGTTTTGGAACCGAGCAGGTCCGCAACCATATGTTGAACGGCAACCTGGGCTGCGTTCCGGTGGTCAATTCATCCCGTGAAATAGTGCGGCTTTTGTTCTGGAAGGAGATGTTTCAGGGCGGAGTAGCCATCAAACCAAAGCACCGCTTGAATCTGCCGGTCGTCATTATGGCCGGAGGGCAGGGAACTCGGCTCGCTCCCTTCACCAGTGTCCTCCCG
>JBAWBE010000379.1:0-10480 GCA_049589635.1 Terriglobales bacterium | reverse complement strand
GGCGTAAGCGAACAGACGCTGATCGGTTTTGTAGCGGAGGCGCAGGACGAATCCATAGCCGGCGAGGAGTAGCGACCAGAAGAGAAGAGAACCTTCCTGGCCGGACCAGAGCACGGCGAACTTGTAGGCGGCGGGAAGGTCGCGATTGCTGTGATGGTAAATGTAGGCGATGGAGAAATCGTCATTGAAGGCGGCGGAGACCAGCACGAAAGCGGCTAGCACGACGATGACGAAAGTGGCGATGCCGGCGCGGCGCGCAGTTTCACCGAGGCGGGCGGAAGCAGCGTCGTGGCCGAAGAGCGACAGCAGGCCGGCGCCGAACGAGTAGAAGCTCAGGCCGAGCGCCAGGATAAGCGCGAAGCTTCCTATTTGAGCCATAAGGATGAATTCCCGATGCGCCTATCTTTTCAGAGTTGAGGCGGGGATGCAATGTCGGAAGGCGCGACGGTTGGGTATTTCGCCGGCGCTACTTTCCCTTTTCCAGGGGATACGATTTCTCGCGCCACTCGCGGATGCCGCCGTCCATCGAGATCACATTGGTGTAGCCCATCTTCTGCAGGTTGTCGGCGGCGAGGGCGGAGCGGAAACCGCCTCCGCAGTAGAGAACTAACGGCGTGTCGAGCGCGGGATATTTGACCTCGATGTCGCGCTCGATTATTCCTTTGCCGAGATGGACTGCGCCGGCGATGTGGTCGGCCTCGAATTCGCGGTCTTCGCGGACGTCGACGAGAACGAATTTATCTTTTTTATCCAAACGAGCCTTCACCTCGTCAGCCGTAGTTTCGCGAACGCGGCCGCGGGCTTCGCTGACGATTTTAAGAAAACGCGGGGGATGATTGGGGGCCATGGGTTCTCCGAGAATGAATGTTACCAGTTTTGGATGCTCAGTTTGCCTGAGAGGATCGGGGCGGCGACGAGATTTCGGATTTCAGACTGCGAGGTAAATCTCGCCGGGTCGCGGGGCTGCCGATAACAGGGTACTTTTACTACCACAATCTCAACTCTGCAATCTGCAATTCTTCCCGCGGTTATGCTAAAGATAGAAGACCGTTTTATGCCGCTCGAAATCCGCAAATCCGCCATTCATTCTTTTGGGTGCTACACGACCAAGCGCATTCGTAAGGGCACGCTAGTGGTTGAGTACGTTGGCGAGCGCTTGAGCTACGAAGAGGCCGACGATCTTTACGACCCGTTTCCGAACACTTATCTGTTTGGGCTCGATGGAGGTAAGCGCATCATTGACGGCTACGGCGTGGCCGCGTTTGTGAATCATTCGTGCAAGCCGAATTGCGAGACCGATCAGATCGCGGGCAAGATGTGGATCATCGCGCTGCGCGACATTGAGCCGGGCGAAGAGTTGACGTACGACTACAACTTGTATGACGGGGAGGATGACGCTCCTTGTTATTGCGGGGCGAAGCGGTGCCGGGGCAGTTTGTATTCGGCGGCGCATTTGCGGACGCTGAAGAAGAAGAGGGAAAAGGCGGCCGGGAATGCCGGAGCTGCCGGCGAAATCGTCAAAGCGAGTTGAGGCGGTCTATGAAAGTTACGGACAAAGATGTTGCCTACGTGGCCGACCTCGCCAATCTTGAATTGAGCCCCGACGAGCGCGCCCGAATGCTGCGCGATTTGAATTCCATTCTTGAATATGTGGATCGCCTTGGCGAATTGGATACCGAGAACGTTGAGCCGATGGCTCAGGTTTCTGACCGATATGGAGTTGACGAGTCGGCGCGGGGGCGTGAGCGCTTTGCTTACGCTTCGCGCGACGATGTGAAAGAAGGATTGCGTCCGTCTCTGCCGCATGAGGAGGCGGTGAAGAATGCTCCGGAGACAGATGGGACGTTTTTTATTGTGCCGAAGGTGATTGAGAGATGACGCGGTGGCGGCGCACTACGAGGTGAAAGAATCCGGCATAGCGGGGATTCGCAGCGCGGTCGCGGAACGCCGCATGACTGCTGTCGCCGTCGCCGGAGAATTCTACGCGCGCATTAAGAGGGACGACGCGGAGATTGGCGCGTTCCTGACGTTGTGTGAGGATCGGGCGTTTGCGCAGGCTGCGCGAATCGACAAGATGGCCGCGGCAGGAGAGCCTCTGCCGCCGCTCGCGGGAGTCCCGGTCGCGATCAAAGATGTCATGGTGACGCGTGGCGTGCGGACTACCGCGGCTTCGAAAATTCTCGACAACTTTATTCCGCCTTATGACTGCACGGCCGTCGCACGGCTGGAAGCGGCGGGCGCGGTAATGCTCGGCAAGCTTAATTGCGACGAGTTTGCCATGGGCTCGTCGACCGAGAACTCCGCTTACCATCCGGTGCGCAATCCGCGCGACAAGAGCCGCGTGCCGGGTGGATCGTCGGGTGGATCGGCGGCGGCGGTCGCTGCGGGAATGGCGGTCGCGACGCTGGGCTCGGACACCGGCGGCTCGATTCGGCAGCCGGCTTCGTTTTGCGGGGTAGTCGGACTGAAACCCACTTATGGCCGCGTGTCGCGCTATGGGCTGATTGCGTTTGCTTCGTCGCTCGATCACATTGGGCCGTTTGCGAATTCGGTGAAAGATGCGGCGCTGGTGTTGCGAACGATTGCCGGGCGCGATCCTATGGATTCGACCTCGGCGGATATTCCGGTGCCGGATTATGTGGCGGAATTGGAGAAGCCCGTTCGCGGGCTGCGAGTTGGTGTGGCTAAAGAATATTTCGGATCGGGGCTCGATGTGGAAGTGCGCGCCGCGGTCGAGGCGGCGATCCAAAAACTGGGTGCGCTCGGCTGCGAGGTTGTTCCGGTTTCGTTGCCGCATACTGAGTATGCGATTCCGGCTTACTACATTGTCGCGACTGCAGAGGCCTCCGCCAATCTTGCGCGCTATGACGGCGTGCGCTATGGATTTCGCGCGCGGGGGGCGCGAACGCTCGGGGAAATGTATCGGCGGACGCGCGAAGGCGGATTCGGCATGGAGGTGAAGCGGCGCATCATGCTTGGGACTTACGCGCTGAGCACTGGCTACTACGATGCTTATTATCTGAAAGCACAAAAAGTGCGCACGCTGCTGACGCGCGATTTCGATGAGGCGTTCAAGAAAGTGGATGTGATTGCAGCGCCCACTGCGCCGACAGCAGCCTTCAAGCTCGGCGAAAAAGTGGATGATCCGCTGGCCATGTATCTGGCCGACATTTACACGGTGACCGCAAATCTGGCCGGCATTCCGGGAATTTCGGTTCCCTGCGGCGAGGCTCGCGAGGGGCTGCCGATCGGGCTACAGATTTTCGGGAGGCACTTCGATGAGGCTACGGTGCTACGCGTGGCGGCGGCGTATGAGGGCGCGAGAAGCTGAGAACATAGGTTTCTGATGGCGCCAACTAAAACCTTCAACGACGGGATGCGGCGGGGCGTATGGAGACCATCCCAAAAACAAGCTCTTTCTCTGATTTTTCTTGCCAGCACGCTGGCGGTTCTCTTTAGGAAACCATTGTTCATTCCGGGCGCGTCGGCTAGGATTAGACGTAGTGTTCGCAGCGCGGGGAGTTGGAGATGAACATCGAGATTCGTGACCGGGCCCTGGAGGCCAGAATTCAGAAACAGATTGAGGCGACCGGTTCGGGCAGCGTCGAGGAAGCCTTACTGCGATTACTGGAGACGCAGGAAGAGCAGGACCGCTGGCTCCTGGAGAACGGCGAGGCGAACGCCGCAAAGATCCGTCGCGGGATTGAGCAACTAGACCGCGGCGGGGGAATTCCTGACGACCGGCTCGATGCATACCTCGCGAACCTGAAGTCCAAGACTGAATGAGCGTGCGCTACGTCCTTGCGCCTGAAGCTGCGCGCGATCTTGTCGAAATCTGGCGGTACATCAAGAGCCAAAGCAGCGTCGAAGTCGCGGATCGCGCTGAGTCTGTCATTCGCGAGAGAATCGGCTTCCTGGCAAAAACCCCTGGCGCAGGGCATTGGAACAGGCAACATACGAACCGGTGAGGTTCTTCGCCGTTTATTCTTATCTGCTGGTTTATCGGCCAGAGACTAACCCCCTGCAAGTGGTCGCTATCCTGCACGGTCGCCGGGACGTACAACGAGTTCCCGAAGAGCGTTTTTACTGAATACCCTACAGGGCTTCGTAGTAGCTTTCGCCGGCGCAGGCGCGGCACAGCACCCGCCCCTCGCGCTCCACTTCGCGGCGAAAATTGATGCCTTCTCCACATTCGGCGCAGACTATGCGGTCCGCTTTGTAGCCGGGAAACTCTTCGGGCGGAAGTTCGACTCTTACCCATTGCGTCGAGAACAGGTCGTCGTCTTTCATTTCGCGATAGGCCAGCATCTGTTGCTGGTTTTTGTTTTCGATTTCGGGGTGCAATTCACGCGCAAGCTTTTTTGACGATTCTTTGGCGGCGATGCGAACAGCTTTGCCGGTTTCGAGATCCACGAAGGTTGCGGCCATCTTCCCCCAGTCGCGGAATTTCAGGGCGCGCTTGCCGAGGCGGCATCCCGTGACAACGCCGATGGCGTCTGTCGCGCAGCGGTCGATTTCTACGAAAGTGACCAGACGCTTGCGGTCTTTACCGCGCGGGTCTTGAATGCCGAGTTTGGCTAGGCCCAGCACTGCCAGGCGGACGCCGAGGATTTGGCCGGCGCAGAGATGGCCGTGGGCGATTTCGGCTTCGCGGATTAGGGCGTCGAGGGAGAGCATCGGTATTTGTAATTGGTAATTTGTAATTGGTAGTTGAAAGCCCAAAACATATCGGATTCGAAAATTACAAATTGCCTCACTTTCGGCGCCAGCGCACGCCTTCCTTTGTGTTCTCCACGATGATACCTGCGGACACCAGTTCGGCGCGGATTGCGTCGCTTGCTTTGAAGTTGCGTGATTTTCTGGCGGCTTCCATCTCGGCTAGCTTCTGATTTACCGCCTCGTCCGAGAGCTGGGCTGAGCCTGCGATCTCTTCGAGTTGCGGGCTGATGTCTTCGCGGCCTGTGGCGCGCGCCCAGTCGAGGATGGCTTTCATCTTCGGTTGGTCGTCATCTTTCAGGATGCCGAAAACAGCGTCGAAGCGATCGAGCGTGGCTAGTAGGGCCTCTGCGTCGTCGTGGCGAACTTCATTCGCATCGAGCGCGGTGTTCGATTTCCGGAGCATGTCGAAGAGTGCGCCTTGTGCTTCGGCGGTGTTCAGGTCGTCACTTAGGGCGGCAGTGACGCGGTCGGCCGTTTCTTTGGCTAGCTGCGAGATCGCTGGATTTGATCCGGCTGGAAATTGTGAACTGGTCAGACGGAAGCGGAAGTTGCGCAGCTTTTCTACCGAGCTGGCGGCAGCGCTTAGACCGTCGAAGGTGAAATTTAACTGGTTGCGATATGGGACCTGCGTCAGCAGCCACCGAATGGATGACGGCTTGTGTCCTTTGAGCACCAGATCGCGCAGCGTGAAAAAGTTGCCCAGACTCTTGGACATCTTTTGACCTTCGACCAGCAGGAAGCGGGCGTGGAACCAGTGGCGGGCGAACTGTTGCCCAGTTAGCGACTCGGATTGCGCGATTTCGTTTTCGTGATGCGGGAAGATCAGATCTTCACCGCCGGCGTGCAGGTCGAAGCTTGGGCCCAGCTCCTCCATCGACATGACCGAGCACTCGATGTGCCAGCCAGGGCGGCCGGGACCGATCGACGTTTCCCACGATGCCTCGCCGGGCTTGGGGGCTTTCCAGAGCGCGAAGTCGCGGGCGCTGTCTTTCTCGTATTCGTCAACATCGACGCGGGCGCCGTCGGTCATGCCGGCGAAGTCTTTTTTTGAGAGCTTGCCGTATTCCGGGAATTTTGCGATACGGAAATAATAGGAGCCGTCGTCGGTGCGATAGGCGAAGCCCTTTGTGACCAGCTTAGCGATGAACTCGGCCATCTCCGGGATGTGGTCAGTCGCGCGCACCAGCTTTGGCTGCTGAATGTTGAGCGTGGCTGAATCTTCAAGAAAGGCCTGCACATATTTCGCGGTGTAATCCTGCACGCTGAGGCCGTCGCGGGCGGCGTTACGGATGATCTTGTCGTCTACGTCGGTGATGTTCATTACGTATCGGACTTCGAATCTGGACTGAAGGAGAAAGCGGTAGAGAAGATCGACGGCTACGAATGTGCGGAAGTTGCCGATGTGGCCGTAATCGTAGACAGTCGGGCCGCAGGCGTACATGCGGATGAGGTTGTCTTCGAGTGGCGTGAGGTCTTCGATTTTGGCGGAGAGGGTGTTGTAGAGATGTAAGGGCATGGATAGATGAATGGCGTCTCGTGACCGGACTTTTTATTCTAGGGGCGCACGAGGAATGGAGCAACGGGTGGGCGAGTCGGGGGCGACGGCGCGCGCCGGCTGGCCGCCCGGACGGCGGTGCCACGCAAGAGCGTGCGGCCGGTTAAAGTTGAAACGGTGGTAAAGTTTGACTGACGGCCCCGTAGCTCAACTGGATAGAGCATCAGTCTTCGGAACTGAGGGTTGGGGGTTCGATTCCCTCCGGGGTCGCCAAGCTTGTTCCTCGACCTCCCGCACCGACACTTCGCCCTCGAACTGACTTCGCACCATCCAATGCCAGCCTCACTTCAACTTTTCAACGCGGGCACGCTTCCGTGTTCGCGCAATCGGTGCTGCACCAGAAAAGCATAGTGCACGGCGGAAAGGATGGTGAAGATGAAGGTGGCGCGCAGGAATCCAATTGCAAGAATCCAGACCAGGCGCCGATTTGCGATCTGCAACAGCAAAACAAAAAAGATGGCGCCGATTTGCGCGCAGGTGTTGGCTTTGCCAAAGATGCTGGGGCGGAAGTCGCGCAGGCCTGCGATCATGAAGAGCACGCCGCTGAGCAGGAGGATCGAGATGTCGCGGCTGAAGACTACGACCGTATATTTCCACGGAATCTGGCGCTCGATGGAGAGAACCATGAACATGGTGCTCATGAGAAGCTTGTCGGCAATCGGATCGAGATACTGGCCAAGCACGGTTTGCTGATGGAGTTTGCGGGCGAGCAGGCCGTCGAGTCCGTCGCTGAGGCCGGCGAGAATGAAAAGCGCCAGCGCCCACTTGAAATCGTGCTTGACTACGTTGATGACGATGAAGGGCAGGAAGATCATGCGCAACAGCGTGAGCTGATTGGGCGCGGTCAGGATTTGGCGCAGATTCATCGGGTCGCGCTCAACGCGTAGTATCTCCGGCGGGACGTTTCGGCATCGGATAATCTTTGGCGTTTTCTTTTCGCTCCGCAGCATCGGCCGCGTTTTGTATTTCGTCTTCGTTCGGAGGCGGTAGAAACTCGCTGACCAGGATGGGCGCCGGGTCCTGTCCGGTCTTTTGTGCGAAGCGCTGGGCTAGCGAGGGCAGAGTGCCTTCGGGGAGATCGAGTTCGAGGCGCTCGATGCGATGCATGGGGAAGAACATTACACCGGCGGCGAAGGGCTCGCCGTCGCGAATCTGGGCGGTGAAGTCGTCGAAGGAAGAGAGATCGACGCCGCGCAGGCTGAGACCGACGGCGGAGAGGTTGAGGATCGCGCCCCAGAATTTTTCGCGAGGATTGGCGAGCGTGGTGATGACGAGAGCTCCGGGACGAAACGGAGCGGAGGGCTCGGGAGCTTGATAAAAGCTAGCAGTGGGCACGATGCGATTGTCGTCTGTGGGGGTGGGAAATTGCAAATGATGGGCTCAGATTCATTTTGATTTAGCACGCCCAGCGGAGTCGACAAACCGGAACGTGTGGAGAATCTTTCTAAGCTTCACCTCTAACTTGGTCGAGTCGAATTGCACAACGAGGCCGGTGTCGTCATGAGGGGTGTTATCGGTTGCGACTCGGAGGGCCAGTTCAAAGCACACGCCGTTGCGGAATGTGCGGTAGGCCGGGCCGCCGATTACACTCCCGGCTGCGGCGCCACCAGTTTCTCCGTAGTGAAAATCGATGCCGTTTATGATTTCCCTTTTAATCGGAAATTGGCCGGTATCTATTTTGTTGCATTCTTTTTCTGTGCGGGCCCCGGACACGATGTTCACCGCAATGCCGGCGGCTTCGAGCCTCGTTCCCTCATACTCGCTTCCGCTGTATTCAAAACAGGCGACCGTCCCCTCATCACAGATGGGAATGACGGAAAGTTGGGCTTCAGTGGAGTTCGGATGGAACTTGAAATCCTTGGGGTATGCGACCATGAACCCGTGGTCGGGACTGCGATACGTTCGCCAACCGGCCGGGACATTCGCAGCGAAGCTTCTTGCACGGACTGCGGCGAGCACCACGAAAAACAGCAACACGGCTGTCGCGTACCTTTGGTCGCTATCCATGTTCGCTTTCGTTGCGCACAGCCTTTAAGTCAATTCCCACCTGCTCGGCCTTTTTATAAAGATGAGAGCGCTCCAGGCCCAGCGCCCGCGCCGTATTCGAAATTTGATTGTGGTTGTGCTTGAGTTCAGCAAGGATAGTTTGCTTTTCAAAGGCGCGGACGCGGTCGGCTAACGGGCCTGATCCTGCAAACGCGGCTTCTGGCGAGGCTGATGACGTGGGCAGCGCCAATGCTACGGTTTCTGCCGTAACTTCGTTCAACGTCGCCAGCAGCATGAGGCGCTCAATAGCGTTGCGCAACTCGCGGATATTGCCGGGCCATGAGTGCTGCTGAAGCGCGGCGATAGCGTCGGCGGTGAATTTCATCGTCTTCCAGTTGTTGGTTGCGCTGACCTGCGCGGCGAAATGCTTGACCAGAGATGGAATATCTTCGCGGCGCTCGCGCAATGGAGGCAGGCGCAAGGGGAAGACGTAGATGCGGTGGAACAAGTCCTGGCGGAATTTGCCTTCGCGGGCGAGCGCTTCGAGATCACGGTGGGTGGCAACTACTACGCGGACATTTATGGCGATTGAGCGGTCTCCACCGATGCGCTCGACTTCTCCTTCTTCGAGCACGCGTAGCAGCTTGGCTTGCATGGAGAGCGGCATGTCGCCGATCTCGTCTAGAAAGATCGTGCCGTGCTGTGCTTGCTCGAATTTGCCCAGATGACGGGCGGCCGCTCCCGTGAACGAGCCTTTTTCGTGGCCGAAGAGTTCGGATTCGATCAGTTCGGCGGGGACGGCTGCGCAGTTGAGAGTGATGAAGGGCGCGGCCGCGCGTGGGCTGCGTTCGTGCAGAGTGCGGGCGACGAGTTCTTTGCCGGTGCCGGTTTCTCCGAAGATGCAGATGCGGGTTTCGCTGGCGGCTACGCGCTCGACCTGTGCCATCACGCGGCGCATGGTTTCTCCAGTCCATACAATTTCGTGCTTACCTAGGCGGCGTTCAAGGTCGCGATTCTGGCGCTCAAGACGGCCTAGCTTGAGTGCGTTTTCTACGGTTAGGAGGAGTTTTTCGGTGGAGATAGGCTTTTCGAGGAAGTCGAGTGCGCCGAGGCGCGTGGCGCGCACTGCCATTTCGATGTGCGCCTGGCCCGACATCATCACTACCGGCGTCACGACCCCGTGCGTTTTCATATCTTCTAGTAAAGTTAGGCCGTCTTTGCCGGGCATTACTACATCGGAGAGGATCAGATCAAAGGGCTGGGTGGTAGCTAGTTCCAGGGCTTTCGCCGCGTTGTCGCAGACAGTGGCTTGGTGGCCTTCGAGACGGAAGGCACGAGACAGCGAGGCTAGCGTGTTCGGTTCGTCGTCAACGATTAGCAGATGCGCTTTTTGCGGCACGTTTTGATCTCCCACTGGTTCTTTCCCAGTCCTAAGTCAAATTCCTTTCCGCGGATCTGCACGGATTCACGCGGAATTTAAGCGCGTTACCTTCAATTATCCGATTAGTACATTGTGCCGCTTTTCATTTCCGGTGCTGCGCTTGGCAACTCGATGCGGAACATCGTTCCTCTCTCTTTTGTGCTTTCTACGGAAATCTTACCGCCATGGTCGCTCACTACTGATTGCACGATCGCCAGGCCGAGCCCGGTGCCTTGCTGCTTGGTTGTGTAATACGGGGTGAAGAGTCGGGCACATTCTTCCGGCGTCAGGCCAGAACCGGTATCGGACACCGAGACTGCGACGCCGTCGCGCGCCTCGTTGGTGCCGATGGCGGCGGTTTGAAGCGTTAGCTCGCCGCCTTGCGGCATGGCATCGATGGCATTGAGGACGAGATTCGAAAGGGCGCGATGCAAAAGGTCGGGATCGGCGGAAATTTCTGGCAGATCGACGGCTAGTTCTGTGCGCACGGTGATTCGGCTGTTGGCCTGGAGCTGGGCTTGAAACACGCGCAGCACCGAGCGTAGAACGTCGTTCACCTGGGTGGGACGGCGCTGCGGCTGCGGCATTCTTGAAAATTCGCTGAAGCGGCCGATGATGGTTTTCAGGTTATTGATTTCAGCCAGCAGCGTGGAAGTGCTCTCGCGGAAAACTTCTTCGAATATCTCGGGAGATTTTTCTTTGGCGCGCAACAGATTCTCGACCGTCACTTGCAAAGGGAAAAGCGGATTCTTCAGCTCATGCGCCAGGCGGCGGGCCAGTTCGCGCCAGGCGGCGACGCG
>JBAWBE010000378.1:0-9635 GCA_049589635.1 Terriglobales bacterium | reverse complement strand
GGCTCTCCCGTCGGGTGGCGCGGACGATTACTTTGGTTGCTCCACTTCCCGGCTCTTACTGATTCCACCATTCTCGCGCAAACTAGGGGCGTGAATCCTGCCTCGACCAAGCCGGCCAGCAAGGTTGGCTTCGTGCTGATCTGCCTGTTTGGGCTGCCTTTCGCGGCCTTTGGAGTGTACGCGCTCTGGCAGGCATCACGCTGATGGGCGCGCCGGCGGGCAGTCCGTCTTTCTGGTACCCGCTGATGTTTGGAGTGATATTCGGCGGCATCGGTTTCGGGTTGATGTACCTGGCATTGACGGGCAGCAAGCGTTATGACCGCCAGCATCGATTACAGGACGAGCATCCCAACGAACCGTGGCTCTGGCGTGCGGATTGGGCCACAGGACGGGTGAAGAGCAGGACAGAAACCAACATGATCGCCGCATGGGTGTTTGCGGTCATTTGGAATCTTATCTCGTGGCCCATCGCGATCTCGGCCATGCCCGTGGCGGTGCAACAGAAAAGTCCCGGAGCTTATTTCGTACTGCTCTTTCCTGCAATCGGAGTCTTTGTGCTCATTTACGCGATCAGGCAGACGATTGCGTTCTTTGAATTCGGCAAAACATATTTCGAAATGGCCAGCGTTCCGGGCGTAGTGGGGCGCGAATTGAAAGGCTGCATCCAAGCGCGCTTTCCGCATTCGCCCGATCATGGTGTGACTTTGCGGTTGTCCAGCGTGCATCGGTATATCACGGGTTCAGGCAACACCCAGACAACGAACGAAAACATCCTCTGGCGAATGGAGGCGGAAGTCAATTCTGGCCAGCTCAGCCCAGGGCCGGCGGGCACGACGATTCCGGTCGCCTTTCATATTCCCATGGATGCGCAGCCGACAGAGAAATTGAACTCGCGAGACGAGTTCCTATGGCTCCTGGAAGCGACGGCGAATGTCCCGGGCGTCGACTATCACGATGTATTCGAGGTCCCGGTATTTCGCACGAAGGACACGCCGCAGGCGGAAGAGGCTTCCGAAGAGACGACATTCGGCGGCCAGTCTTCCGAGGGCCAAGCTTCCGAGGCCCAGCGTCCTGAGCAGTTGACCGTGCGCGTGCAGCAGATTGCCGAAGGCACCGAGTTCTACTTCCCGGCTGCGCGAAACAAGAGTTTTGCGGTGTCGATGACGGCATTCGCGGGAGTCTTCGGCGGCCTTGGCTACTTCCTCACGCACACGCGCGCGCCTTTCATTTTCCCAATCGTGTTCGGGCTGTTCGGGGTGCTGCTCGGCTGCTTCACCGTGCAGATGTGGCTGGGCACAAGTCGCGTTGTGATTGGCAACTCTCTGAGGTTGCAATCAGGTCTGCTGGGTGGAGGCAAAGTTCAGCAGATCGCGTTCTCCGACATTGCCTCAATCAGCGACAGGATTACTGCGCAACAAGGCGGGGGCACGGGGACTCCTTATTACGATATTGAAATGACGTTGCGCGATGGAAAGAAGCTGACGCTCGGCCGGACCGTGCGCGACCAGCATGAAACCGAATGGCTGGTGAGCGAGATGCGGCGCCTGACGGGGCTCGATAGGAAGAGCATGACAGCGGGAATGGCGTAGCAGGGCGACCGCACGACTCAGTAACAATCGTTTGCTAGAGGCTCTCCACGATCTTCTGGAGGTCGCGGGCGATTTTTTCGGGCGGCGTTTCTGCCGCGAACCGCACGGGCTTGCCGATACGTATCTGAATTCTTCCGGGCCGCGCGATTCTCTTTCCCGAGCTCTTAATTTCAAACAGTCCATCAATCCGCATCGGAAGAATCGGAATGCGCAGATTGTTTGCGAGCAAACCGACACCGGTGCGGAATAACCGCAGCTTGCCGTCTTCGGTGTGGCGGCCCTCAGGAAAAACGAGAATGCTGTAGCCGCGGTCGACGGCCTCTCCGGCATAAGCGAAGCTCTTTCGGAAGCCGGCTTCGCGCGGGAGTGGGAATAAGTTGAGAAGCGTGACGCCGAGCGTCCATTGCAGGCGGTCATAGATACGAAGTGGCCAGCCGCGAGTTGGTGCGGGAGAGCGCAACACTTCGAGCGCTTCGCCGCCGGTGGCTGTGGCAAGTTTGTGGCGAATGCGGGCGGGAAGCACCGTTTGTATGAAGCCAACATCCACGTCGCCGATGTGATTACAAATAACAAGGAGCGGGCCGGAAACTCCACGGAGGTTTTCGCGGCCGATGACGCGCGGCGATCCGAGAAGAAAAACCGCGGGCCGGGTTAAGAGGTAGTGCGCGGCCAGGCGCAACCAAGTGGCAGGCCAGTGCAGGGTCCAGCGCGGATAGTGAAAGCCGCGCCGTTCGCCGCCTTCACCCTGCTGCCAATCATTCTGACTTCCGACGGCCCGCTCATTGCGCAACAGTGTTTCGATGTCGGCAACCGTGGCCGCATTAGCAAAGTTGGTCTCGCTCAGGTCGACCTGATAACGATCTTCGAGTGCCGCAAGCAGGTCCACGCGCTCAAGCGAACTCAGACCGAGGTCGCGCTCCAAATCGGCGTTCGGCGCGAGCTTGGGCGCGGATCGGCCGGTAACTTTTGCCACTAGTTCAGAAAGTGGGCTTGCGAAGGACTCACGCCCTGACACCGCGTTAGATTCACTCATGCTCGCGGCGACTGCGTCGCGAATGACGTTGCGCCGGGGCTTGCCGGTTGAGGTCCGCGGAAAATCGTCATCCGGCCAGACGAACCAGCGACGCATCTTCTGATATTCAGCAAGCGCCTGGTTGGCGCGATCAAGCAGCTGCCTCGCGTCGGAGTCACTCGCGTCCGAACTCCTCCTGGCCGGAATCAGCACCGCACAAGGTTCAGCATTGCCTCCGCGTTCAAGTCCGACCACAACCGCATCCCGGACTTCTTTCTGCGCGCGCAATGCAGCTTCCAGATCCTCCGGATAGACGTTCATTCCTGCCGGCGTGACGATGACCTCTTTTTTTCGTCCCTTAAAGAAAAGATTGCCTTCGGCGTCCAGCGCGCCGAGATCGCCGGTGCCGTACCAACCCTCCTCTCCGGCGACGGACACAAATTCGCGGCCGTTCCAGTAGCCGCTGGCGACGCCACTGCCCCGCACTAAAATTTCGCCGTCGTCAGCAAGACGGAGTTCACGTCCAGGCAGGACTTTACCGATCGAGCCGCGACTGGTGTGAAAGGGATGATTAAGGCTGATGAGCGATGTGGTTTCAGTGAGCCCGTAGCCTTGGACGACCGCGTAGCCCAAGCGATGCCAGAATTCTTCGGTCCCCGAATCGAGCGCGGCCCCACCGCTGATGATGGCGACAAATTTCCATCCGAACTGGCGGCGGATGCGGCGAAATGTCCACCAGCGGCGGAGGAAGTGCTGGCTCGCCGCGCGAGTATAGTCGACGTCAAAAGAGGCACGCCGGCGGGCGTTCTTTTCCGGATCGGAATCCGCTTCGAGGTCGCGCTCGATTTTCTGCTTGAGTGAGTCGATGAGGCGGGGAACGGCGACGAGCACGGAGACGCGCTCACGGTGAATGGTGGCAATGATCTTCGAGGGATTGAAAGTATCTTCGAAGACGACGGTCGCTCCCAGGAGCGGCGGAAGAAAAATTCCGAGGAATTGGCCGAACACGTGGCTGAGCGGAAGCAGATTCAGAAAACGCAACGGATGAAAAAAACGTTCGTACTTAAGATATTTCGCAATCTCGGTCGCGATGGGAGCCATGTTGCCGGTTACGTTGGCGTGGGTGAGCACGACTCCCTTGGGCTCGGCGGTCGTGCCGGAGGTAAAGGCGATCTCCAGCGTGTCGGAAGGTTGAATTACGAGCGGGCGAAAGCGGTCGGCGGAATGGTGGGCAATGGCGGCGGCCAGATTGACAGGATCGATCGACGCGACGCCACTCTGTTCAAATAGAGATGCCCGTTCTCGCGGGCACAGAACAAGCATGGTACGAACTTGCTGACTGATACGGAACGCGAAATCGGGGCTGGAAGCGTCGTCGACGGGAACCGCGATCACGCCCGAGAGAGCGCAGCCAAGAAAAGCCGCGACCCATTCGGCGGAGTTCGGCCCCCAAAGAAGAACTGAGTCGCCCTTCGAAATGTCGCGTGCGGCCAGTTCGCGCGCGAACTGGTAGGCTGAACCTACGACGCGGGCGTAGGACCAGCGCTCGTGCCGATATCCGCGCGGATACACATAGGCGGGGCCGCCGCCCCAGTGTTCGAAGTCGTCAAGATAGTCGAGTAGACTTGCCCGCACACCCTGTTTAGTAGCACAATTCCCGAATCTTTACCGTAAGAGTGCAGCCGAGGGGCGCATCTGGGGAGCGAATGGGAACGAATGCAGCGATTCTCAAACACGCGCGGATGCGCTGCGAGCATAGGGCTGAGCATCGTCCTCTTGGCGCTGGCTCTAGTCCTGAGTTTCGTTTCGTGCCAGCCGCCGGCGGGGACGAATGGCGCGAGTTCCACTTCGCCCAACCCGGCAGCACAGCAGCCGCCCCGGCACGAGACGAGTTTGCTCGAAGGACCGAGGCGCGATCTCGGTCAGGACGAGCGGGCCGGCGGACACATCCTTCGCAAGCATGTCGGCCAAAGCGAGGCGGACCTGCGGCGGCGGCTTGCGCGCGAAGAGAATATTACGGGAGCGTCAACATATACGGATCGCGCCACGGCCGAGCACGTGGTCGGCGCTGCCATTGCGCAATCACAGGACCAGATTCAAAGCTGGCTCCGGCAGGACCGGCATCCCAACCTGGTGCTGGAATATGATGGGACCGAGGCGATTGGACGTACGATGAATAGGGGCGAGGTCCATTCGCGCCCATGCACGCACGCGCTAGTGGTGTTAAAGTACGCGGGGGCGAACCGGTACTATGTTCTGACTTCTTATCCGGAGTGCCGCTGATGAAACCACATGATGCCAATTCGAGAGTCGAGATCACGGCGGATAATTTTCCTGCACTGCACACCTTCCTGCGGGGATATTTCCATGAAGACGTAGCCGATGAGTACGGCACGCCTCCCGAGGCCGCCGACCAGTTTTGCGAAGATGCCGAGAGCGATGAGCGCATTCCGGTGGCGCGAGAATGGCAACACTTGATGGAAGTTACCGCCGGCGACCCGCCCAGCCTGAATGCCGCATTAAAGAAGCTCGGCAGCGCGATTCGCCTGAAAGACGACGAGATTCCAGCCGTGTCGGCAATCTTCGCACGCTGCCTCAAACCGTCCCGCCGGGCCGCCAACGAGTAAAGTGTTTCGTGGCATTGCAGGCTACGGCAAGGTTGCTCTTCGAGTAACGGATACCTAGACCGTCCGGCGTTATTCCTCGACCACGTCCAGTCCCTTTGCCGCCGTGCTGGTGGCGTAATATTAATATTGAAACGCAGGTCCGAACCAAGTTCAGGAGTTCGTGGTATGGTGCAGGGTCAAGAGAAACAAAACAAAAGCAGTCTATCCATTACCGATAACCGCACCGGCCAAACCTACGCGCTGCCGATTGAGAATGGCACGATTCGCGCGATGGATCTGCGCCAAATTAAAACCAGCCCCGACGATTTCGGCCTGATGACCTACGATCCCGCTTTCCTGAACACGGCATCTTGTCGCAGCGCGATCACTTACATCGACGGGGATCGCGGCATCCTGCGCTACCGCGGCTATCCGATCGAAGTGCTGGCCGAGCATTGCACATTCCTGGAAGTGGCCTACCTGCTTCTCTTCGGCGAATTGCCGACCGAGACCCAACTCAAGGAATGGGTAAACGAGATTACGCACCACACCATGATTCATGAGAGCACGAAAAAGTTCATGGAGGGCTTCCGTTACGACGCGCATCCGATGGCGATGTTCGTTAGCACGGTGGCGGCGCTTTCCGGCGTCTACCCCGACTCCCGCAACGTTCACGATCCGGAAAACCGGCTGCATCAGATCAAGCGGCTCATCGGCAAGGTGCCTTCGATCGCCGCCATGTCGTACCGGCACGGCGTCGGCTTCCCCTACGTTTATCCCGACAACGATCTCAGCTATCCCGAAAACTTCATGAACATGTTGTGGAAGATGGTCGAGCCAAAATATCTGGCGAACCCGGTGATCGCCCGCGCGCTCGACATTCTCTTCATCCTGCACGCCGACCACGAACAGAACTGTAGCGCCAACGCCATGCGCGCGGTGGGGAGTTCGCAAGCCGATCCCTATCTGGCGACGGCAGCCGCAGCTGCCGCCCTCGCTGGACCGCTCCACGGCGGAGCGAACGAAGAAGTGCTGCACATGCTTGACGAAATTGGCACCAAAGACAACGTGCCCGCCTACATCAAGCGCATCAAGGAAGGCAAAGGCAAGCTGATGGGCTTCGGCCACCGGATCTACAAGAATTACGATCCTCGCGCCAAGATCATCAAGTGGACGGCGGACCGCGTGTTCGAGGTGACGGGTCACAATGCCAAGCTCGAAATTGCGCTCGAACTCGAACGCATCGCCCTCCAGGACGAATACTTCGTGCAGCGCAAGCTCTATCCCAATGTCGACTTCTACTCGGGAATCATGTATCAGGCGATGGGCTTCCGGCCGGAAATGTTCACCGTTCTATTTGCCATTCCGCGAACGGCCGGCTGGCTAGCGCAATGGCAAGAGATGCTAAACGACCCCGAGCAGAAAATCGCTCGCCCTCGCCAGGTCTGGATTGGACACGAAACCCGCGAATTCGTTCCGATGGAGAAGCGGACTCCGGCACCAGTAGGCGCACGCTAGGCCGGTTGTGTGGGCAGCCGGCCCGGCCCTGTGGCTTCCGATGAATGTGGCGCGGACGATCTCATCCGCTGCCTTTCTCGCCGCAAATCGCCAACCGGGTCTAGTTCATTGCAAGAAAATGCCTTTGATATGCAACCAACTTCACTCTCGAATTGCGACCGAGGCTAATTAATCCCACTGATGAGTCAGTCGCCAAAGCTGCGTATTCTCAATTAGAGGATGGTCGCCTCAGATAATTTAGACCGCAAATTCTTCTGCTGTGACCGCGAAGATTCTGGCTATAATGACACACGCCCGGTTCGAGTCGGCCAGGGCAGAGGACAGTTGTCCTGGTCGCCCACAACCTCTGCCGTTGAGCACAACATCGGAATTCCCTCCCCTCGCAGTTCCCTAAGGAGAACCATGTCGAGATATGCGCTTCGAATTCTGCTCTTAAATGCTGTGCTGGCAGCATTCACCGCGCAGGCTCAAATCTCTCAGTTCCAACACATCATCATTGTCTTTCAGGAGAATCGGACGCCGGACAATCTTTTTTATGGCCTGTGCGCGAATAACCCATGCAGCACGACCCCGGACAGCACGCATTACAACATCCAAACTTCGAATTGGTTCGACGAGACCTCTCCTGGCGGAGTTTTCCAGCCTGTCGGAGTTTCAATCGCAATGCGCTACAGCCTCGCCCATAGCCATCCCTTATGGAAGCATCAGTGCGATCTGGACAAGAGCCTCAATCCACCTCAATGCCGAATGGATGGTGCCGCTGCAACCGCCAAAAACCGTGGCGCTTTCGCCTATGTGGCGAACACAGTGAATTCAAAATATCCGAATGGAGTCATGACTCCCTATCTCACCCTGGTCCCTCAGTACGGCTGGGCTAACTTTATGTTTCAGACGAATCAGGGGCCGAGTTTCCCGGCGCATCAATACATTTTTGGGGGAACGTCGGCCCTCGACGCCGAGGGCGATGCGGAGGGCTCGTTTCTATCGGAAAATCCGGCGGGGCTGGGAGGGTGTTACGCTCCGCAGGGCGAGCACGTCCATTGGATTAACGCCGCCGGAAAGGAACAGGTCCTGATCGTCGACTATACATCGGGCGTCACAACCTGCCTGACGCGAACCACAATGGCGGACCTGCTCGACGACGCCGGCATCGGCTGGAAATACTACAGCTTAAAAAAGGGCGGCGGGGATGGAGGGGGCTCGTGGTGGACGGCTCCCGACGCGATCCAGTGGATCTGCCAACCGAACGCGAGCCACAACGGTTGCACCGGGAGCGAATGGGTCAATCACGTCGACCTGAAACCGGCGGACGTCTTGAAAGACATGGGGATGGCTGGCAATCCCTGCGCGCTTCCAGGAGTCACATGGGCGATTCCGACCGGTGTCAACTCCGATCATGGAAGCAATTATGGGGGGCCCGATTGGGTGGCCAGCATCATCAATGCAGTTGGCAACAGCCCTTGCACCAACCCCGATGGGACGAGTTATTGGGATACCACGGCAATTGTGGTCACCTGGGACGATTGGGGAGGCTGGTATGACCACGTTCCCCCACCCATCGCGCAGTCTCCGCAGGGAGGCTACGAGATGGGCTTTCGAGTGCCGCTGATCTTTGTCTCCGCCTACACCCCCGCAGGCTACATCGACAATTTGAATTATGATTTCGGGTCCATCCTGCGATTCATCGAAAACAACTTTGACTTGGGCGAAGGCGCCTTAGGCTTCGCCGACAGCCGGTCCTCTACCGACTTCTCTACTTTTTACAATTTGGGACAGGCACCTCGGCCATTTAAGGCAATCCCCACGGTGAAAAGTGGTCTGGAGTTCCTATTCGACAACACGCCAGACACGGACCCAGACGACGATTAAATCGCGCCCTTCGATGCTCAGGCGACGCACATGTAAAGGCAGCGGTTATCACTCATAGCGGAGCGCCCGTATTGGATCGATATGCGACGCTCGCAGTGCCGGTATCGAGCCCGCCACAATCGTGACCGCGCTGATCGCCAGAACCGCTGCGGATGATGTCAGCGGGTCGTGAGGCGATATCCCATACACCTGCGCGGTCAGCATCCGCGTGCCAAGCCACGCCAGCGGCAGACCAGCCGCCAGCCCGGCCACAACCACCATCAGCGTCTCCCGCAAAACCATCCTGAGAATTTTCCCGCGCTCCGCACCAAGCGCCATTCGGATGCCGATCTCATTGGTCCGCTGCGCGACCGTATAAGCGATCGTCCCATAAATGCCGACGCATGCCAGCACCAGTGCAAGCGCGCCAAAGGCGGAGCTCAGCATCGCGAACGTCCGCTCCAGATAGAGCACCTGATCCACAATCTCATCCTCCGTGCTTAGGTTCACCACCGGCACGTCGGGATTGAGCGCCAAGGCTTCGTTCTCGATCGAGCGAATAATGCCCTCCTTAGCCCCGAAGATTCTGAGTTCGTAAGTCATGAATGGTGAAACGCTCTTGGATTGCGGGTAGGCGACATACGCCGTCGGCGGCGCATCTTCGCGGATACGGGCGTATTTGACGTCCCCGACAACGCCCACAATCTGCATCGGCTTCGGCTGAACATGCGTGCCAAATTGCAGCTCATGCCCCAGTGGGTTGTCGCCCTGAAAATATTTCTTTGCGAATGCCTGGTTGATCACCACCACCGGAGCCGAAGATGACGTATCTTGCTCGCCCAGAGCGCGACCGAGCAGCACTGGAATTTTGAGCGTGTCGAAATATCCTGCTGCCACCACATGCCGCCAGACATTAACGTGCTTTCCACTAGGGGTATATCCGGGCACCTGCACCGTGCTCACGGAACTGCCCTGTCCGATCGGATTTCTCTGTGCGAACGCCACCGAGCGCACACCAGGAATCGTCTTCAGCCTGCGATTTAGTTCTTCATAGTAGGACGC
>JBAWBE010000377.1:0-5007 GCA_049589635.1 Terriglobales bacterium | reverse complement strand
GATTACCCGAGTGTTCAAGCGAAAACGCTGAAGCTGCGTCCGTTCGTTTGAAACAGCAGCCGGATGCTGCAGCTCCGATTGGCGTCGTTGCGGCACTTCACTGTCAATTCTTACAATGGCGGATTTGCGAACTAATTGATAGAAGCACGACGACGATGATGGCTTCGAGCGCGAAAGTTTAGATCGCCGAGGCGAATTTCCACGTGGAGGCAGATATGCACAACGAGTGCGCTACGAAAAAGGTCCGTGTCGCTCCTCAGCCACAGGATCGCCGGGCAATTCGCGCTACGCCATTTTCGCGCGTGGCCTTTTCGGGCCTGCTGGCCATCTGCACGCTCGCCGTCGGCTTCACGCTAAGCGCGCAGGATCCCTCTGACCGGCAGCAAGCGGCGAATGGAAGAGAGGTATCCGGGTTCTTGGGTGACTATTCGAAGTTGACTCCCGATCCGAAGAATGGAGATTTGCTCCTCTATGAGAAGGGCGACAGGTCGGACATGAAGCGGTACAACAAGTTTATGATCGACCCGATTACGATCTATCTGCTTCCCGACGCTCAATCGCGCGGTTTCGACCCCGACGACATGGAACGACTGGCTACGTATTTCCATGATGCGGTAGCGGATGCACTCACGAAGGGCGGAGGCTACGAAATTGTAACCACTCCCGGGCCAGACGTACTTGAACTGAACGTAGCAATCACGAA
This sequence comes from Terriglobales bacterium, assembly GCA_049589635.1. Lineage (GTDB taxonomy): Bacteria > Acidobacteriota > Terriglobia > Terriglobales > Acidobacteriaceae > Acidiflorens. Next base: position 4,304 of record JBAWBE010000377.1, on the reverse strand, counting down.
TGTGGAACCTACGGGCGGAAAGAAGAATGCAGCCGCGACGGCAGCTACAACCGCCGCTTCTGTTGCGACGGTACCTGGAATCAGCTTGGCGGTGCCCAGGCTTAGTATCGGCAAAGTCAGCATTGAAGGGGAGATGCTCGATTCCACGTCAGGCGACCGGTTGGTGGCGTTCGTGACCAGTAAAGGAGGCCGGAGGTGGTTCAGCGGCTTCAACGCATACAAGAAATGGGGAGACATTGAGGCCGCGTTTCGGTCTTGGGCAAAGGAATTGCGCACGCGTCTCGACGAGGTGCACGGAGCGTAACGCCACAATCGAATGGACCATACAGCTTCAGCGTTACTCGTCGCGCCGAAAGAATCGAAGCTCATCGCGTGCTGCTGTCTTGCGATCTTGTTGGCGATCTACGTCGTGGGTGCAATGAATCACGGAATGCTGCGCCCAATAGTGCAGACGCTTCCACTTTGGGTCCCTATCGTGCTCGGATTTCGCGGAAGTGAATTCGCCAAGTGGTCGGCCGTGCCCTGTCTGATCATCTGGCTCGCGACCATGATGCTTATCTGGCTCTTTGAAGTCGCGTGGGTCTACGTTGCGTTGGGTCAATTTTCTCCAGCCGACCTAGCTATGACGCTTATCGTTGGAGCGGCTTCCGCAGGAGGATTCTTCGTGGCTCTTCGCTGGCGTACGCCGGTACGTCCGCTCTCGGCGGGCGCTGTCGCTCTGTCGTTCGGTGCGCTGCAGTTTCTGACGCTTTGGGTAAGTCTGTCGCCGTCCATCGCCCGCCGATGATGTGGGCTCCGGTAACGTGGCTCCAGTGTGAACTTTCTTGGTCCCTATTGGCAGTTTTGCCAGTTCCTTTCGAAGTTTGCGCCTGAGATATTTCGCTCGTTTCGGGGCTCCCTATATCTAAACCTGAATTCGCAAGTCGGTCCCATTCGGCCCGAGGAGGCAAAAGTGAGTCGGCGAATTAACTTTTCGACCGTTCTGCTCATTTTCACACTATTGGCTGGCGCTTCGCCCGTGTTCGCACAACAGAAAGGGCAATGGGTCCCGGGACAGTTTGGTCTCAACGCCGGGGCGATTCCTGATCCCGGCTTCACCTATGCCAACATCGCTCTGAGTTACTCCGCCGGCCAGTTGAACAATTCGGATGGGAACAAGCTTCCGGGTGTCACCGGGACGTATTCGTTCTGGGTGGACGAGAACATTTTTTATTACGTACCGAAGCATAAGTTCCTGGGCGGATATTTCATGCCGTACGTCGCACTGAATTACGCGACAGGCCAGCTGGTGGCCGAGCTCAACTTGGGAGCAGCGAACCTTGGCGGCGCCGGAGGCGGTTCGGGCTTTGCCGACATGTACGTCCAGCCGCTGAACTTCGGTTGGCACTTTGGGAACCGAGTTGACTTTGTCGCTGGATACGCTTTCACCGCTCCCACGGGACGATACACGGCGGGAGCGAGCGACAACGTGGGTTCCGGATATTGGGGCAACAACATAACGAGTGGCACCACGCTATACATCACCAAGAACAAGGGCACCACTGCAAATTTGGCCACCGACTGGGAAATCCACGGACAAAGAACGGTCGCCAGCGCACCAGCGGGTCAAACCAGCAAAATAACCCCCGGCCAGGCGTTCACGATGGAGTGGGGGCTTGGGCAGGTTCTTCCTTTGAAGAAAGACATGACCCTGCTGGCCCAACTCGGCGTGGTCGGGTACGACCAATGGCAGGTTTCGAGCAACGGCGGCAACTATCTGGTGGCTGGAATTCCCGTCGCCGCAGGCAGGCTCCCGTACTACTCAGTTCACGCCATTGGCGTTCAGGCTAATTTCATTCTCCCGGCGAAGAATCTGCTGGGCTTTTTCAAATACTACGATGAGTACCGCGCTCTGGCTCGTCCGGAGGGCCGCACGATTGATTTTGGTTTTTCATGGACGCTGCGAATTCCGAAGCCCGTGCCGCCGCAGGCAGCAACTCCATAAGGTCCGATAATTTCGAAGTTCGACCCTTGCCACGTTAGTCGCATGCAACACTGGCCCAGGAGTTCCAAGGAGCAATAACTATGAGCGCGGATGACAAAGCAATCAGACAGGACTCTCTGCCTTTTCCTCCCACACCATCGGCGAGCATCGCCGGCCGTACGATGCAGGAGTCGATCTACAAGCGGCGGGTTGAGCCGCGTCGCCTCCCGGTCGGCTCTCCGAACATCCTCATCGTGCTGATTGATGATGCAGGTCCTGGCCTGCCGTCCACCTTCGGAGGCGAGGTCCAAACTCCGACGATGGACCGCATCGTAAAGGAAGGGATCGCATACAATCGCTTCCACACTACGGCGATGTGCTCACCCACACGGGCGTCAATGCTGACCGGCCGAAATCATCACCGCGTGGGCAGCGGGCAGATTGCGGAATTGGCGAACGACTGGGACGGTTACTCGGGCCACATCCCCAAGAGCAGCGCGCTTGCGGCTGAGGTGCTCAAGGACTATGGCTACTGCACGGCAGCATTTGGCAAGTGGCACAACACGCCGGCCGAGGAAACGACTGCCGGTGGCCCTTTCGAGAACTGGCCTACTGAGTTGGGATTCGAATATTTCTACGGATTCCTGGCCGGTGAGGCTTCGCAATATGAGCCCAACCTCGTGCGCAACACAACCGTGGTTCTTCCGCCCAAGGGCCCGGAACAAGGCTACCACCTCAGTGAGGACTTGGCGGACGACGCCATCGGTTGGCTGCACAAGCACAAGGCCTTTCAGCCGGATAAGCCGTTCTATATGTATTGGGCGAGCGGCGCGATCCACGGCCCGCACCACATCATGAAGGAGTGGGCCGATAAATATAAGGGCAAGTTCGATGACGGCTGGGACGCTTACCGTGAGCGGGTGTTCAAACGCGCCAAAGAGAAGGGCTGGATCCCCGCCAATGCGCAGCTCACGCCGCGGCACGAAACGATGCCATCCTGGGAGAGCATTCCCGAGGATGAGAAACCGTTCCAGCGCCGCTTGATGGAAGTGGCGGCCGGTTTCGCCGAACACGTGGACGCTCAGGCTGGCCGGATCATCGACGAAATCGACAGGCTCGGTTATGGCGACAACACTCTCATCTTCTACGTCTGGGGCGATAACGGTTCCTCGGCCGAGGGACAGAACGGCACGATCAGCGAACTGCTGGCACAAAACGGCATTCCGACCACCGTCAAGCAGCACATCAAAGCGCTCGATGAACTAGGCGGACTGGATGTGCTTGGCTCACCCAAGGCAGATAACCAGTACCACGCAGGATGGGCTTGGGCCGGCAGCACCCCCTACAAGGGCACCAAGCTCCTCGCTTCGTACTTCGGCGGCACGCGCAACCCGATGGCCATCCGCTGGCCGGCCAAGATCAAACCCGACGCCACGCCGCGTTCACAGTTCCATCACTGCAACGACATCGTCCCAACAATTTACGAAGTTCTAGGCATCACACCACCCCTCGAGGTCAACGGCGTTCCTCAGGACCCGATCGACGGCGTGAGTTTCGCCTACAGCTTCAACGACCCAAAAGCCAACGGCCGACTGCTTACCCAATACTTCGAGATCATGGGCAGCCGCTCAATCTATCACGACGGCTGGATGGCCTCCGCCTTTGGCCCGCGTGCCCCGTGGGAAACGGGCGTCCCGCCGGGTATTCAGGAATGGACGCCGGATAAGGACGTGTGGGAACTCTACAATCTGGAGGACGATTGGACCCAGGCGCACGACCTCGCTGCAAGCATGCCGGAGAAGTTGGCCCAACTGCAGGATATATTTCTCATTGAGGCTACGAAGAACAAGGCGCTTCCCATCGGGGGCGGCCTTTGGGTTCCGTTGTTACACCCCGAGATGCGCATCGCTCCCCCCTATGCGGCGTGGACCTTCTCCGGCGACACCGTTCGCATGCCCGAGTTCTGTGCGCCAGCTCTGGGCAACAAACCCAACGTCGTCAGCATTGACGCGCAGATTCCGGCTGACGCCAACGGCGTGCTCTACAAGCTGGGGGCGAACTCCGGAGGTCTCACCTGCTTCGTGGAGGACGGTGTTCTTTGCTACGAATACAATCTCTTCATCATCCAGCGCACGAAGATCCGCGCAAAGCAGAAGCTTCCCGTTGGCAAGGTGAAGATCGAGGTGGAGACGGCATACGCAGTGCCCCGACCCGGTGGCCCGCTCAACATCACCATGAGGGTCAATGGTGACGTGGTTGCGACAGGGCAAGTGCCGATATCCGCGCCGCTACTCTTCACTGCCAACGACTGCCTCGACATCGGCGTCGCCCACGGTTCGCC
>JBAWBE010000376.1:0-5538 GCA_049589635.1 Terriglobales bacterium | reverse complement strand
GTCATTGAGGCATTGAACAAGCTCGTGATTCTCCAAACTGACTCAATGACTCATTGGCAAACGATTCGATGCCCCCGCTAGGCTTTGGCGGGTTCTGGTGTCGGCGCCTCTTCCTTGCGATTGTCCTCGACCCACTTGTGGCGCTGGGCACGCAATTTCAGGAACGTGCGCGCCTCTTTGTACAGGCGCTTGCGCTCGGAGTTATTGAAGAACGCTTTTCTCAGAATGCGGTAGGCCGCCTTCGGACGGAAATAATATTCGTCGTAGAAGTGATGCACGGCCTCGAGGATTTCCGCGGCCGGCAAGCCGGGGTATTCGATCTGCACCATCTGATGGCCCATGTCATCGACCATTTTCGTGTCGGCGGTCATGAATCCGTTCTTGATGGCAGACTCGTGCAATTCGGTGCCAGGATAGGCGTGCGCGACGGAGACTTGAATCGTTTCGACGTCGAGTTCTTTCGCGAACTTGATGGTGTTCTTGATCGTCTCCCGAGTTTCGCCGGGCAGGCCGAGAATGAAGTCGCCGTGCACGACTAGGCCGAGCTTGTGGCAGTCTTTGGTGAACTGCCGTGCGCGCTCGACGGTGGCGCCTTTTTTAATGTTCTTTAGAATTTGTTGATCACCAGATTCGTAGCCGACGATCAGCAGACGGCAGCCTGCTTCTTTCATCGCTTTGAGTGTTTCGTAGTCGGTGGTGACGCGCGATGTGCAAGACCAGGTCAGGCCTAAGGGTTTAAGTTTTGTGCAAAGTTCGATGGTGCGCGCTTTCTGAATATTGAAAGTATCGTCGTCGAAGAAAAATTCCTTTACGTAGGGCCAATACTCTTTAGCCTTCGCCATTTCCTGCGCGACGTCGTCGGTCGAGCGCTTGCGCCACGGATGTCCACTCAGGGTTTGCGGCCACAAGCAGAAGGTGCATTGAGCGGGGCATCCACGCGTGGTGTAGAGCGAAACGAACGGATGAAGCAGGAATGGTACGTTGTAGCGGCGGACATCGAGGTCGCGACGGTAAATGTCAGTGACGTGGGGCAGAGCGTCAAGATCCTCGATCGTCGGGCGGTCGGCGTTGTGCACCACTTCGCCATTTTTGCGGTACGAGATGCCGAGGATTTCATCGAGCGGCTTGCCGTTGGCGTACTCGTAGATCGAGTAATCGAACTCCTTGCGGCAAATGACGTCGATCACGCTTGCCTGGTTCAAGGACTTCTCGGGCAGCACGCTAACATGGGGTCCGACGAACGCGATCTTTATGCGAGGATTGGCGTCTTTAATCTTTTCCGCAATGTTGATGTCACCCTGAAAGCCAGGGGTGCTGGTGAAGAGAACGAGCAATTCGTAGTCCTGCGCGATGCGGATGGTCTCTTCGGCGCTGATGTGGTGGGGCGGTGCGTCAAGCAGGCGCGCGCCTTCCAGCATGCCGGCTGGGTACGCCAGCCAAACGGGGTACCAGTAGGACTCGATTTCACGAGTAGCGGGCCAGCGCGAGCCGGCACCTCCATCGAAGTTTTCGAAAGAGGGAGGGTTTAAGAACAGCGTCTTCAATGGCATATGTGCTTTCTCTATTCTAACATTCCGGGGCGCGCCGGGACTGTGGGATAGCTACCTTTCAGGTACGTTTGGGCGGCCGTCCTGACTACTGTTTTGAGTGCTAAAGACTTGGATGCGGACCCGGCCTCGGACGAAGCATTGATTCGACAAGACTTGCGCCATCATGGGACCTCTGTCGTCGAAGATCTAGGGTTGCTTGATTGTCGAGTTTGGCAGTGCCCATTTCTCTAAATCGCCGGTCGCGCGAAGAAGGTTCATCCGGACACGCTGGTACTCAAAATCGGCATCCTGATAGAGCAGATAGCGCTCATTGGCCTGCACCTGCGCGTCGGCGAACTCGTGGTACGTGCCGGTCTGGGCCTGGATGCGGGTTTCGGCCGCTTGGCGGGCTGATTCGGCTAATTCGTACTCGAGTTGGGCAACGTCGCGCGCGGCTTCGAGTCGCTCGGCTGTGCGCTCGAGTTTCAGGGTGTCCTCCGAGACCTGATTGCGGGCGGCTTCGGCCTGTTTTTTTGCGCTGACGGCGACAAAGTCGGCTTCCTGGGCGCGCGCACGCTGGCTGGCATTAAACAAGGGGATCTTGATCGCGACGCCGATGGTTGCGTTATCGGGACGAAACGTCGTGTAGAACTCGGCATAGTGATTGAAGGTCGATAGGCGCGCGTATTGGGCGGAGAAGTCGAGCGTCGGATAGACGGCGCGATGTTCGGCCGAGGCGCGCATCGCTTCGGCCAGAGCGTGCTGGTCGGCGATTTTGACGGTGAAACTTGACGCAACCGATTTGCTCGCGGAATCCTCGTCCGCGGAGACTGGAGGCAGAGCTGGAATGCTTTCGGGTACAAGTTCGATTGCCGAGACAGCCAGTCCGGTAAGGTCAGAGAGATGGCGACGGAGAACGTCGGCCGAGCCGCTCGCTTCGGCACGATGCAGGCGCACACGAGCGGCGGCGAGCTTCGCTCTATTCAGATCGACTGCGCTGTCGACGCCTTCCTGCACGCGATCGGCGACTCCTTTCTCCACCTGCCGCGCTTGCGCTTCATCCTGTTGCAGGCGGACGAGCCGAGTTTCCCACTTTACGAGTTCGGCGTAGCTGATGGCGACATCCTGAATGACCGCATCGTGCTGATCTTTCGACTTGAGTTCCGAAGCGTGAATGTCGGCCTTGGCGGCACTTAGATACTGAGACTGCGCGGGGTTAAAGACCGAGCTCTGCGCAATCGCAGTGACCAGCGAGGGTGCGGAGCCTTCGATGGTAAGCGGAAACCCATAGCTATAGCCGAGGCCGGAGCCGACAAGCAATTGCGGGATGACGCTGTTGCGCATCTCGCGGTAGGAGGCGATCGAGCGCTGAACATCGGCGTCAGCGATCGCGGTGGCCGTGCCGTGCGCGAGGGCCAGACGGATGGCGCGCTCCAGGGGCAACGGCTCGGCGACAGCAGTACCCGCGAAAAGTAATACGGCGGCCGATAAAGCGAGCGCATTCGCGGGGCGCAACCAATCTGGCAATCGGAGAGTCATCTGGTCACCTCAATCTTGTCAACTGATCTTTGCGTCATTTGTTCCTTGCATCCATGGAACAGTTCTGCAATGGAACGTTAGCAGTGCAACGTGCCGTGCTTACGCGGCAATGCAGGAATTGTAGTGCTCTGGATGGACAGCGGGTTGGAACTCGCAATTCACTTGTTTCAGCGGGAGGCCGGAGCGGAGAAAAGACGAGCGGAGAGATTTTCTCGCTCCTCAGTGGCTTACTCGGTTAAGAGCTTGCTGGGCCAACCCGAATTGGCGGGCCAGTGAGAGGGAAGTGCGATACTCACGCGCCGCCGCAATCTTGTCGCCCTGGTGTTCCAGCAGCATTCCCAGCAGGTAATGAGCCTTAAAGGCAGGCGCCTCCTCGACCGGGCCGGACGCCAGATAACGATTGAGAAGTTCGATCGCCAGGGGCGTGTTGCGGTTGATGCGATAAAGATTCTGAGCGGCATCGACCAGAACGTCGGGCTTCGACGTCGGTGCTTGACTCGTTTTGATCAGCGCCTGCTCCATGTCGTCGTAACGTTTTTGGTGCCGGTAGAAAAGCGCGAGACTGAGCCATGCTTCCGAGTCTCCGTTGCTGGCTTCGATCATTCGGCGGTATTCACGTTCGGCAGTCGCAGGATCCGCGTTCTTTTCGGCGAGGTGCGCATAGACCCAATGCTCACGCGCCGGTGCAGAGGCGGCAAATATTTTCGCTTGAGCCCGGGCCTTGTCCTGGCCACCTCCCACGATGCCGGGCGCCTCAAAATAAAACTCGGCGAGATCGCTACGGGTCTCGACGTCATTTGGATTGAGTTCAACGGCACGCTCAAACTCCTGACGGGTTTTTCCCGCGAGGCCGGCGGCCGAGAGGAAATTTGCGCGATCCGCTTTGGCCCCATAGACGTGGCCCATCCAGCGGTGATAGCCGCTATTGCCGGGATCGAGCGCGAGCGCTCTTTTGCAGGAAGATTCCGCGCGATTCAAATCGTCAATGGAGAGGTAAGCGCGGCAGAGCAGGTTTGCCGATTCGGCATCGGAAGGAGCGGATGACAGATGTCCGCTGAGCGTAGTAATGACGTCATCGATGCGGCCGGCGTTTAACAGATCCCGCGCGGAGTCGACCGTCGTGGCGGATAAAGTCGCCATCGGCAACAGCATAAGCAACAACAATTGGGCAATGCGTTTGATCATTAAGAATTTAACCTAAAGAAATCAACCTATTTCATGACTAAAAGTTTCGTTAAAATCTCACCTGCGTGCCGTCGCCAATCGGCTTGCCATTGATTGAGTTGATGGCGATTAAATCCTTGGCGGACACGCCATGCGTGATTTCAACCTGCGTGAGGTTGGTGATCGCGGTCTCAACATTGCAGCGCTTGAGTTTGTGGTCGACCACCTCCAATACGTAAGGTGTTGAATCATCGGTGCGCAGCGCCTCGCGAGGAATCACCAGGACATTGTTGTGCTCGGCGGCCGTGATGGTGACGCCCACGTTGATGTTAGGCAGCAGCTTGAGATCCTTGTTGTCGACGATGCTCGTAATCTCGCCCACATTGCGCGAACTGTGCAGCTTCACGGTCGACGGAATCTGGTTGACCGTAGCCTGCCAGACACGCGCCGGTGTTGCGTCCCAGGTGATTTGTATTGGATCACCGGGAGCGAGGCGGGCGACGTCGGGTTCGTCGACAAAGGCCCTGACGAGTACCGTTCTAAGATCGGCCACCTGCAATAGAAGATCTCCGCTCGCAACAAAGCCTCCCTGCTTGACCGGTAGCGAATACACGATGCCCTCAAAAGGCGCGCGGACGTTGGATTTCGCAAGGGTGTCCTGGGCGGCATCGTAGGCGGCCCGCGCTTCGTCCCGTTGTGCCTGAACGTGAGCGACCTCGGCATTCGAATAGCGCTTGGTCTGCTTTCCCTTGAGGAATGCCATTTGAGAATCGGCTCGGGTGAGGGCGTTCTCGGCTTCGCGCACTTCGCCGGCGGAAGCGGCACCCTCCTGCTGAAGTTTTTTCAGCGCGTCTAGATTGCGTTGCGCTGAATCGCGATCGGTGCGGGCCTTGGTCAGTTGCACGTCGAGGTTGAGCACTTCTTCCTGACTACCTCCGCGCTCGATCGCGGCAAGGTCGGCTTGAGCTGCCTTGAGTTGCGTCTCGGCGCGCGCGGCCTGGGTGCGGGCGTCAGCGTCGTCGAGGACGACGAGCAGTTGACCTTTGCGGACCTCGGCGCCTTCCTTCACCAGAACGCGCTCGACGCTCGCGGAAACCGGAGCGTGAGCTTCGAAATTCGTGACGGGCTCGATTTTGCCGTTGGTCGCAATCAGGCTGCGAATTTGGCCTTGCTCTACTTGTGCTGTGCGGATTGGGACGCTCTCATCGCGGTGCGAGACAAAGGCCGCGAGTAGGCCGACAGCCGCCAAAACGGCGAGCACCGTTGCCGGCCAGCGCCGGGGCTGCGAACTGTTTCCATTCAATGG
>JBAWBE010000375.1:0-4173 GCA_049589635.1 Terriglobales bacterium | reverse complement strand
GGTCTAGTAAGTCGGCGAAGACGTCGAAGACAAAAACCGCGCGCTTGTCTTTGGGATCGAATTCGTGGTGGAAGGCCATCGATCGGCGGACTGCGTCGGCGACTTTCTGGTGGTCGCCTTCGTATTCGATGGCGACGGCGTTCAGGTAATAAGTGTTGGTCAGGTCGCTCATGGCGCTGAAGGGGATGTACACCTTGCCGTTCATGTTGTCGTCGCCATTTTGGATGGTGTACTTAAGCACACCGATTACCTGATAGGAAATACCGTCGAGGCGCACTTTTTCGCCGAGCGCGTTTTGGCCGGAGAAGAGTTTTTTCTTTACATCGGCTCCAAGGACAGCGACGTGGCTGCGCGTGTTTTCGTCCAGCTCGGTGAAGAAGGTGCCGTCCTGCACATCCATGCGGCGCATGTGGGAATAGTAGGGATAGACTCCGCTGACGCCATAGTTATCGCTGCGAATGCCATAGGCGACGACGCATTGCTTGGCGGCTTCGGGAGAGATGCGCTTGAGGAGCGGGACTTCGGCCTGGAGATAGTCGAGATCGTTGACCGTGAGCTTGATTTCGCTGCCGGCTTTGGTGCCTCCGGCTTGCAGAGAGGTGCGGCCGGGAAAAACGAAGACCAGGTTCGTGCCCCAGGAGCGGAAGGCAACCCAAAGAGCGTCTTGGAACCCATTGCCGTAGGCGAGCAGCAACACGACGGTTGCGATGCCCCAGGCCATGCCGAGCATGGTCAGCACGCTGCGGCGGCGATTGTGCTTTAGCGCGTTGTAGGCCTGGCGGCCGAGTTCGATGAGCATGATCTACTCCTGCCTCAACGCTTCGACCGGCTGCAGGTGCGCGGCTTGGCGCGCGGGATAGAGACCTGCGGCTATCCCTGCAACCGCCAGCGACAGAATCGCAACTACGGCTGACGCGGGAACTATGCGCGGCGTGTCAAAGCCCTCCGGAGCAGGCAGCGCCGCCAGCAGAGTTACAAACGCGGTTGTGATGGCCAGGCCGATCCCCCCGCTTAAAGCTGTTAGAAAAGCTCCTTCTACAAAAAACTGCGTCAGGATCGCGCGATGCGTGGCGCCTAACGCCTTGCGGAGGCCGATTTCGCGAGTGCGCTCCGTAACTGAAACCAACATGATGTTGATGATGCCAATCGCGCCCAGGCCCAGCGTCACTACGCCGACGACGCCCAGGAACCAATCCATGGCGCTGAATATTTTGCCGACACGCTTGTTGTCTTCGATCGTGTCCCAATCTTCGAAGGCGTCGGTGAGCTTGGGATCAAATTCGTGACGGCGAGCCACTATCTCGTGGACTTCGGCTTTCGCCTGTTTATCCTGCGCCGGAGTCAGCGGACGATAGTTGAGGAATGAAATCGCGTCTTCCGTGTTTTGATCTTTTAGGCGGAACAGATTGCGCATGGTTTCGATGGGGATGAAAATGCGCGCGTTGGTGCCGTTGTTGCCATCTTGCCCGACTTTCGTGACGACTCCGATAATTTCAAAACTGATGTCATTGAGCATGATCGTCGACCCCACTGCGGGCCGGCCCGGGAAGATATTTTTCAAGAGCTCCCAGCCGACCACGGCGACGCGGCGAGTTTCGCGATTGTCCTCATCGTTGAACCAGCGGCCGGGCTCGACTGGAACGTGCCGGATCTGGTTGTAGTCGGGCGCGACGCCGAATACCTGGCCATTGGTCGAGCCGTAATCGCTGACGGCGCGAATGTCTTCGCGATTCAGCACTGGCGAAACAAACTTGAGCGAGCGCGATTCATTCTTAATGGCCAGATAATCGCCATACGTGAAATGGTAGGTGCGGCCGGACTGAGTGCTGCCTTCGACGGCGGGAATGCGTCCCGGAAAGGTAAACATGATGTCCTGCCCGAGATTTGAGAGCTGCCGGTTTTGTCCGCTGCGAAAACCTTCGCCGAGCCCCACCAGCAGCAGCAGCGAACCGACGCCCCACGCTATGCCGAACATCGTGAGAAATGAACGAAGTTTGTGCGCCCATAATGTGGCTAGCGACTGGCGCACGATTTCGAGGAGCATCCGCATAAGAACGAGCCGTCGGCGCGAACGAAACTTATCCGCCCACGCTGTGTAATTAGATACGCACCAAGGGGGCAATCGGTTCCCCGAAAAAGGCGCTGAATCATTTGTTTAGATTCAGTAATTCCATTTTCCGTAGCCTCGGAGGTCCCCGATTATCGTTGCCGATTAATAGCGTTGGGGCGGTCATCTGCTCACTATGCATGCTCACCACAGTCCGTGCAGCACGTCTAAGCAGGTGGCCCAGGGTTCGGCCGGCTATCGGCCCCGTTTCGGCAAAATTTCCAACGATGAGACTCACATAAAGGAGGAATTCCCCATGCTCCAAGAAAGACTCAACGCAAAGTTGCGAATGGCTTCACGAGGTTTTCTATTCTGCCTGGCACTGACAGCTGTGTTGGTAACGATGACAGGTTTTAGCTTTGCTCAGGCGCTCGTTCTCGATCTGCCGGACCAAAGTCAGAAGGCCCAGGTTTCACAGCGCATCGGCATCACCGACATCACGATTTCCTATCATCGCCCACTGGTGAACGACCGCAAGATTTGGGGCAATCTGGTTCCGTACGGGCAGGTATGGCGCGCGGGCGCAAATATAAACACGACCATCACGTTCAGCGATCCCGTCACCATCGAAGGTAAACCGCTGGCGGCTGGGACCTATGGGTTGCACATGATTCCCAACGAAAACGAGTGGACGGTTATTTTTTCCAATAACTCGACCTCGTGGGGATCGTTCACCTACAAAGAGTCTGAAGACGCCCTGCGCGTGAACGTAAAGCCAGCAACGGCTGACATGCACAATGCGCTGACTTATGACTTCGATCAGGTCAAGCCGGATTCGACGGTCGTAGAACTCGAATGGGAAAAGGTCGCCGTGCCCTTCAGAGTTGCAGTCGACGTCCATCCCGTCGTCGAAGCCAGTCTGCAAAAACAGCTTCGAAATCTCTCCCAATACACCTGGATCAGCTGGGATGAAGCTGCGAACTATCTGCTGGCGGAGAAGACGGATTACGACCTCGCGCTGACCTACGAAAACAAATCGATCGAAAACGAAGACCGGTACGACAATGAGATCACGAAGTCGAAGATACTGTTTGCGCTGAATCGCAAGGACGATGGGCTGGCCGCGCAGAAACGGGCGCTCGATATGGCGACTCCGCTCCAGATTCATTTCTTCGCGCGCGGGCTCCAGGGCGAAAAACGCTATGACGAAGCGTTCGTGATCTTCCGGGAGAATGCGCAGAAACATCCTGATTTGTGGTTTACGCACACCGGGATGGCGCGCATTTATAGCTCCCAGAGCAAGTTCGATGATGCTGCCAAGGAGATGAGGTTGGCTCTGGCGGCGGCTCCCGAGAATCAGAAGGTGTATGTGGCTGGGCTGGTGAAGAAACTGGAGTCGAAGCAGGATATTAACTAGCTGCGAGTTATGATTTGCCGGTTACTCGGACAAAAGCCCCAGGTCTCGAAAACCACGAGACCCGGGGCATCCGCGTGGTCGTTTAGACTGTTGCTAAACAGTTGCCGCGACTTGCAAGATTGCATTCTCCGCCAGCTTTAACGCGATCGCCCAATTCTTTTGCGCGGCGGATTCATCTTCTCCGAAACCATTCACGTAGAAGGTGATGTAGAAACCTTCGCGCGTCTGCTCTGACTCAGCAAAGAAGCAGCGGCGCACGCACACCTCGGCCAATGCGCGCATTTCGGGAGCGCGGCGCAACAGATCGGTTAATTTTCTCGCGAATTTTTCGTGGAAATCGAAAGATTGGCGCTGGGTGGCGCCCGACGAGACAATATCTATGTAGCTCGCAAACTTGTGGGAAGCGTTGAATATGTCTTCTTCTACGCTCAACTCGCCGGTTGACCAGGCGTCGCACTTGGCGCTCTCGAATGGACTGCGCATTGAGTTTATCGAACGGAGAAAGTCTGCTAGCTCCGGGAATTTCATGGCTTCTTCGACTTTTGCCAGCAGTTCGGGATGCCGCTTCAGGTCGAAATAGGCGAGTTGCCCGGTCGGATCAGTCCAGGGAAAATCCAACACCGGATCGTCTCGGCCTAGCTCGATTGAGAAGTCTGCATCCATTTGCGGTCGCGGGTCGTCGGTCGTTTGTCGTCGGTCGTTTGTCTTC
>JBAWBE010000374.1:0-2394 GCA_049589635.1 Terriglobales bacterium | reverse complement strand
GGATTTGATAGACGAGCAAGGACACTTCGACGCCGACATGGCAGATGTTATGCGAGGATTAGGTGAGCAACCGTTCACGATAACAAGCACAGAATTGAAAGTTGCCGTGACTTCATCCTCATTGCGTAGCGATTTTTTTCAGTGCGTGAGCAATTCAAAGTGGGCTCACAACGCGCAGTTAGCCATTGCAACCGAAGTTACAGACCAAGTGCTCAGTGATGAATTAAAACGTCTGGGCGCATCATATGGTGTGACGATAGTGTCTTTTGGGCTTAACGCAAGCGCTCTTGATGCCCTCCCTGCTGCAGGCGAATTGCTAGAGATGAGCGACACAGAGGTTGACGATCGGCTGGCGAAGATTTCATTGAAGACTATCGCGTCTGGCCAAGCGAGAGAAATTTTGGACTGGGATCACATCCGTGACCTACAGAGGCAAACAGATGAATTGCGAGATATATTTGCGTGGATCGCTCGTTGTTTGAGCGACAATCAAGCGCATGGATTTGAGCTTTGGAAGTGTAACTTGCGCAGTGTCAAGAAATGACATTGGGATGCATGTTGCCAAAAGTGTGAATTTGAAGCTCTATCCCTATACCCCCTCCCCAGCGGTTGAGGGTATAAATGATCCCCGTTCCCCGGAACCGCCCAAATGACGCAAAGCCGCGCCCGTTACGCCAGTCACCGCCGGTTCGGCCCTATCCGATCCCCAGACGCCGGGAGATATGCGAACTGCTGGGGTTATCCGTGACGATCTGCATCGCTGCCAAGGCCTCCTTCGGAGATATTATCGTCACGGTTTCGGACCGCAGTCTTTCCCACGGCGATTTGGTGCCCGCCTCCGATGACACCTTGAAGGCCTACCAGCTTTGGTACTCTTGGGGCCTTCTTTACTCGGCAAACGACATTGGGCCTGTCCCCGGGATCGTTTCCGCAGTGCGGACCGAACTACATCCAGTAAGAGAGAATTTGACGGTCGAGGTTGTACGGGAAGCGTTTCGCAAAGCATGGAGAAAATCCGCTACAGAAAGAGCCGCTGACCGCTATTTGGCCCGGTTAGGTTTTTCCAGTATCGAGCACTTTCGCCAGATCGGCTTCCATGAGTTGGGAGAAGCTGAGTTCGCACGCCTGAGTCAGAAAATTGAAACGTTCGATCCCGAAATTAGTTTCTTGGTCTATGGCTTCGACCAAGATGTAGCTCACCAGGCGCATATTTTTGAGGTTAATACTCCCAACGATGGTCGTGATCTCATCACCGATGACGATATACAGGGCTTTGGTGTTATCGGTTCTGGCCTGTGGCCGGCTTTAGGCGTTCTCAAAAGCCGATCCGTTGGGGGCCTCCATGAAGCCGATGAAGTGGCATATGCCCTCTGTGAAGCCAAATTTGCGGCCGAATCGGCCAGCGGCGTCGGCAAAGCCACTACCATCATGGCCTTTTCCAGGAGCGGGAAGAACGTTCAGTTCACCCCGGCTGAGATCGAACAAATAAGAGGTATCTGGGAAGAGACTCGCAAGCAGATTGTCCCAGACGACGCCAGTACATTGCTCCTGAACAAGCTAAATAAGCTGATTTCCGACGAAGACCCTTGAACTGATCGAAGCGGTCGGGGTTCCGGCCAGCTTTGAGCTTTACCAGGATATCGTCGCTGCCGGCGGTACGATCGCCAATGTGGGGGTTCACGGCGTGAAAGCGGATCTTCACCTTGAGAAACTGTGGTCTCAAAACATTTCAATCACCACCCGCCTCGTCGATACGGTGACAACGCCGATGCTGCAACACGCGCGCTAAAGGTTATTATTGAAGAAAGCTAGGCTGCTTTCATTTGGGACGTTAAAAGGGAATTGCAACTAATGCGCGATAAGCGTCGGAAAATCGGCAGATTCAAACATATATCTGGTTACACCCCCAAGGACGAATTCGCGTGCACGGCTATGTCCATAGCCACCTAGGACGAGCAGATTGGCACCTGAATTTTCAGCTGCGTCGATGAGCGTTTCGCCGACACTGCGGCTGCGCGGCGAAAGGCAACGGATCTCCGGCTCGATTCCATGCCAGCGCAATTCCACCGCGAGTTTCTCGGTGGAATCTATGGCCGCGGAATTATCCTCTCCTTCCGAAACCGTCAGCAAAACCACCCTGTCCGCCGCTTCGATAAACGGCATTGCTGCGGTCATCGCACGGGCCGATTCTGCAGTGTCTTTCCAGGCGATGGCGATCGTACCGAAGACATTGTGAACATCACCGGTTCTCGGTGCCAGCAACATGGGCCTGCCTGACTGGATAAGGATATCGCCCAATTCAGCCGTCGTGGCGCCGAACTGGTCATCACCACGGCTAAGCACAATTAACTCGTGAAAGCGTCCCCGTGAACCAATTTCGGCCGAGAACTTTCC
>JBAWBE010000373.1:0-4057 GCA_049589635.1 Terriglobales bacterium | reverse complement strand
ACCCAGGGAAACTGGACGCCGACCTTCGGCAGGAAGGCGGTAAACAGCAGTGTGAACATGGCGGCGGCCATGACCCAGTGAAACAGCCGCGCAGTCAGTGAGTGCCTGGGCACATGCTCAGGAATGCTCGCCGCGACGGCCGGCGAAATAGTGCCCGCGAACTCTTTTGTCTTGGCGAAATATCGCAGATAAGTGACGTGAACAATAAAGAAGAGAAAGCCCGCGATTACAGCTACCCAGATCAGGAACCAGGCGATATGGATCGGAACAAGTTGTCCCCATGGACTCGTCGCCCATTCTAAGAAGCCCACGTTGCCTCCTCTGCTCCTGATCCTGCTCCCGCGCCGATGATGGCGCGCTTCACCAGATTCCTCATCAGCGGGATCTTGTAGGCATTGAACTGCAATGGGACTGCTCCCTGCACGGCTATTCTTCCCGCCATCTCTCCGGTGGCGGCATTTCGCGGCTTGCCGCGAACTGCATCCTCGACGGCCTTCAAACGCAAGGGGCGCGCGGCGGCTGCGTTCACTGAAAGTCGAATGCGGTCGATCGTCTGGGCTGAACCATCGGCCGAACTGCCGCCCGAAGTCACCATGGCCGAGGCAACGTTCATCAGCGGGAAGTCCCAAACATTGCGGTCTCGAATCTTTTCGAAATAGAATTGCGCACCGGCCCACGTGGACGGAATACGAATGGCCGTAAGCAAGTCACCGGGCTCCAGGATGTGCAGGCGAGTAATGTCGATGTCAGGGCCGATAAAATAATCTTGCGCGTCGACGACGCGCTCGCCCTTGCGCGTGCGGATGACAAACTTGGCGTCGAGCGCAATCAGGGCTGGGGCCGAATCAGACGGATTCACAGCCACGCAACGGTCCGCGTGCAAAATCGCGTGCTCGCGGTTGCGGCCCTCTGGTGCATCGGCATAGCAAATGTTGCCGCCGGCGCGGTAACAGGGCCAACCGGCGCGGTAATACCAGCAGCGCGTATCCTGCGAAACATTCCCGCCGATCGTTCCCTGGTTTCGTATCTGCGGTGACGCCACTACTTCCACCGCCTGCGCCAGCACGTCATATTTCTGCTTGATGACGGGATGATTCGCGATTTCGGTGAGGGTCGTCATGGCTCCGATCTCGATACCTTCGCTGCCCTCATTACCAGAAGGTCGGA
Source organism: Terriglobales bacterium (assembly GCA_049589635.1). GTDB lineage: Bacteria > Acidobacteriota > Terriglobia > Terriglobales > Acidobacteriaceae > Acidiflorens. The sequence goes on along the minus strand of JBAWBE010000373.1, from coordinate 2,890 downwards.
TTCCGCGCAGTTCGCCGATTCCACTCAGATCGACTACTACCTTCGGCTTCCTGATTCGATCCTTCAGCCAGTCGAAACTGTCGAGCCCTCCGGCCAGCACCCAGGCATCGGGTCCGTGCTGCTCGAGCAGTTTTTGCGCGTCGGCGACGGAAGCCGGCTGAAACAACTCGAAAGCGGCCATTACGTCTCGTACGACAGCCATAACTCTCCTTCAAATCCCGCTAAATATCCGCCATCAAATGTGTGTCGTCATATATGCGCCATGAGCGGGTGCTGCATCGGCCGGCCCGCTTCGAGCGAGGTCAGAATCGTGTCGGCGTTCACTGGAGCACGCTGAAAAATCTCGTCGCCCAAGGCATCCGATAGCGCGTTCAAGATCGAAGCACACCCGCCTCCGACCGGAGGTTCGCCGACACCGCGAGCGCCGACCGGCGTCTCCGGGTCCGGAATATCCAGCGCAGTCCACTGCATGTCGACGGGTACATCGAGAATGGTCGGCGGTTTACTTTGGTAGAAGCGCTTGGACAGCATCTCGCCGTAGCGCGGATCGAACACCCATTTCTGCCCAATCGCATGGCCGATGCCGAGAGTCGAACGACCGAGCACCTGTCCGCCAAGCGCCCTGGGATGGATTACGGTGCCGACATCGGCGGAGGCGAGGAAATCCACGATGTGGTACTTGCCGGTTTCAACATCGACCTCAACCTCGGCGAAACTGGCAACATAGGAATACGTCGAACCATCGCGCGGGTAATTGTCCTTGGCGGCCACCACCAAGCCTTGTCCAGCCAACGCCGCGACCGACGCCTTTGTCAATTTGTGGACATCGGCAGGCGCCTCATGGCCATCGTAGATGCCGCCTAAGTCAATCGCGTACTTCGCGGCCTGCGCCAAAGTCATGCCGGCCCCACCGCCTTTGCGGAAGACACGTTCGTTCGCTACCACATACTGCTCAGGCTTGCCGCCAAGTTTCTTCGCCGCGATTTCCTGGAGCTTCTGTTTGGCGGCCATCGCGGTGGCGTAAGCTGCCCGCGTCATCGCGTGCGTCGTCTGACTTCCGCCCGAGACGCAGGTGAACGGAAGATCTCTCGACGTGCTGCCCCAGACCACATTGCATTTTTCCCACGGCACGCCGAGAACCTCGGCTCCCGCGCGATGTACGTCCATCACCGACTCCGTTCCAAGGTTGCCGATTCCAGACTGGAAGGTGACGTGTCCATCCGGCTTGATGACGAGAAGCCCATCGAATCCGATGGTGCCGCCAACGTAACAGCTCAACGAAACACCAACACCGCGAACTTTCGTGCCGATCCTCTTCGGAGTACGCGCGACCCGCTCGCTCCATTTGAACTGCTCGGCGCCGCGGTCGAGCGCTTCTTTCAGGAATGCGCTGGTCGCGTATTGACGTTTCCCCTGCACGACTGGTCCCAGCGGCGCTTTGCCCTCGGGACAGTTGATGCGGCGGATCGCTACCTGGTCGATTCCAAGTTTGCGCGCGGCTTTCGAGATGATGGGCTCAAGAATGACAATTCCCTGTAGCCCGCCCGGAGAACTCTGCGCACTGCGCGGCGGCGTGTTGGTTAACACCGTCAACCCGCGCCAGCGCATGGCCTGCGGCTGGTACAACAGCGAGACTATACGTCCCGATGAGGGGGCATCGCCAACTGAATCGTAGGGACCGTTGTCGCAAATGACAAACATATCGAGGGCTGAAATCCGTCCCTCTTTTGAGAAGCCGACTTTCATCCGCCCTTGAAAGCTGGGACGCGCGCGTCCGATGAAGGTCTCCTCCTCGCGGCTGATGCGCATCATCACCGGAGCATTCATTTTCTTCGCCAGCAGCGCGGGGATGATCATGGTCACGCCGCCCGTAATCTTGCTGCCGAATCCGCCGCCGGTATATTCGCTGATGAAAACGACGTTATCGGGATCAATGTTCAGCCAGCGCGCGATCGCGGGTAAAGTTTGCGCGGTGCTTTGCGTTCCCGTGTAAATGTAAACTTTGCCGTTTTGCCAGTAGGCCAGTGCGCTGCGGGTTTCGAGCGTCTGATGGCTGGTGTCAGGAGTGACGAACGTCTCATCAAGAACGAGTGCCGCATTCTTGAAGCCTGAATCGAGGTCGCCATAGGTCCATTCGTCAGGACTTTTGCCCATCGGAAGACGGCCGTGCTTTTCCTCCTCGAAATCGGCCTTAGTCCACTTGAGTTCAGTGACTGCGGGCGTGCTCGGACCTTGTGCGCCAGCCGCAGGCCGGGTCCAGACGTTGCCATCGGTTCGCGGGTTGGGACCGCCCGGCCGCAAAGTTTCGAGCGGATCGATCACGAATGGGAGCGGTTCAAAATCGATTTCGATTTTCTCGATGGCTTCCGCAGCGGTGAGTTCGTCGACTGCTGCTACGGCCATCACCGGTTCGCCCTGATAAACCGGTTCCATGGTGAGACCGCGCTCGCCCCACTTGCTGGCCTTGATCACAGTGCCATTGTCGGTAAGTGTATCGGCTGGGGCCGGAAGGTCATCCGCCGTGAGAATGGCTTTAACGCCAGGCATGGCGAGCGCCGCTTTCGCATTGATGCGCTTTACCCGCGCATGCGGCATGGGACTGAGCAGCAGTTTGCAGAACAACATGCCTTCGGCGCGAAAGTCTTCAGCATACTTTGCATTGCCGGTGACCTTCGCGTAGAGGTCAGGAGTCTCGTAGTTCTTGCCGATCAGCTTGTATCCGGCGCCGTAGACGCGCTCGGCGGGCTTGCTGGGGGCAGCAATTTTTCTATCGTCTTTTTTGTAATCGACGAGTTGTTTGTCGTTGCCGTTAGCCTTTTCGTTAGCCATGCGACGAACTCCGCATATTCTCGGCCCCACGCATCAACGCAGTCAGAATCTTGTCGTAATC